>JAEURN010000006.1:0-300000 GCA_016789105.1 Armatimonadota bacterium | reverse complement strand
TTGGGGGATTGATGGTTCATGGGAATCCCAATTTCGGCCATGGCCTCCGCGGCGACCGGGTTCAGGGACTTTCCGCCTTCGGTGCCGGCGGATTCGGCACGCGCCTCAAGTCCGCGTTCCTTGGCTTCGTGGTTGAAGAGCGCTTCGGCCATTTGCGACCGTCCGGCGTTGTGCACGCAAACGAACAGTATTCTCATATTGCGCCGCCTAGGCATCCGCGCCCGGTTGCCGCCGCCAACCCTCCAAGGTATCCGGATATCTCGCCGAGCGCCTGGCCGTTGAGCCGGCAGACTGTCCGGCGCCCCTGCTTGGTTAACTCCACCAGACCGGCGGACTCCAATTCGTGCAGGTGGTGAGAAATGGTGGATGTGATCTTGTCGGCACCCGTCAGTTGGCAACAGACTTCCCCAGCCGAGAGGCCAACGACCGACCCATCTTCGCCTATCGCCCCCTCCGAGTCGCACTGGGTGGCCAGCAAATCGATGATCCCTAATCGCGTCGGGTCGCCCAGGGCACGGAACGCCGCCACTTTCATTTCGAATTCCATCGAAACGACGATACCCGGCCTGGCGGTTAGTGGCGCAAACGGTCTTGACTAGGCCCCGCGAACAATTCCGCCAAACTTGACCTTTAAGTGATGCTATGGCTGAACTCGAATTAGCAACGGTCGCAGGAGGGTGTTTTTGGGGGGTGGAAGACCTTTTCCGCAAGGTGCCGGGAGTCAAATCGGCGGTGAGCGGATATATCGGCGGGCATAGCCAAAACCCCACGTACCGCGAAGTCTGCAGCGGATTGACCGGCCATGCCGAAGCCGTGCAGATAGCTTTCGACCCGGATGTCATTTCCTATTCCGAGATCTTGCACATATTTTGGGAGATCCACGACCCGACCACGCTAAACCGCCAGGGGCCGGATATCGGGACGCAATACCGATCGGCGATCTTTGTCCATTCGCCAGAACAAAGAGCGGCGGCCGAAGCCAGCAAAAGCTGGGCGCAACAGTTCTTCCCCCGCCCAATCGTCACATCGATCGAAGACGCATCAACCTTTTTTCCGGCCGAGGAATACCACCAGGAGTATTTTTCAAAAAACGGGGGCCATGGTTGCCATGTCCGCCGGTCGATCGGCCGTGAGTAATTGGCTGCAATCCGCTTGAGGGGCAGGAACGAAACCGGATCCAAACCCGTATGAACAGAGTCCCATTGCGAAACGCGCGGGACTGAACTTTTGCCGGCGTGCCACGTCAGCAAAGGAACCTGCCTGCAATTGAGGAAATTCTAGCCTGTGGCCCTCACCCCCGAACAAGAAAAAGCGACCGGACTCGGTTTTGGTTTCGTCGACCTTGAAGTCGAAAAGCCGGATGCCGCCGTGCTCAACCTCGTCCCCAAAGAATTTGCGCTTAAGTACCAAGTGTTGCCCCTCTCGGCGCACAACGGAACCTTGAGTGTGGCAATCGGCGGGCTCAAATCACTCCCGGCCACCGATGACCTTTCCGTCTTGGTGGGCAAAGACATCCAAGTCTTCATCGCCGACCCGGCCCTGATCCGCGACAACCTTGAAAAGCAGTTCCTGGAGGGGATGCTTGGCGATATCTCGGGGGCCGAAGAGACATTCATTGATGCCGAAGACGTCAGCGACCTGGCCGACCTCCAAAAACTGGCCGGGGATGCGGCCGTCGTCCAAATCGTCAATCTGATGTTTGCCCAGGCTGTCCGCGACGGGGTCAGCGACATCCACGTGGAGCCGTATGAGAAGGAACTCAAGATCCGATTCCGGATCGACGGCATCCTCAAAGACTCCATGTCGCCGGCCCGGAGGATGCATGCGGCCATCATCAGCCGCATCAAGATCCTGGCTGAACTCAACATCGCCGAACGCCGCCTCCCGCAAGATGGCCGGATCAAACTGACCATCGGGGCCCGCCAGGTGGACGTCCGCGTCTCAATCGTCCCCACCGTCCACGGCGAACGGGCTGTTATGCGGATCTTGGACAAAGGGACGAGCATGTTTACGCTCCCTCAATTGGGGATGCGCGAAGACACGTTCAAAACGTTCCGCAAGGTAATCGGGATCCCGTACGGCATGATTCTGGTGACGGGCCCGACTGGATCCGGTAAATCCACCACCCTCTATGCGGCGCTGCAGGAAATCTATAGCCCCAAGCTCAACATCTTGACAATCGAAGACCCGGTCGAATACCAAGTTGCCGGGATCGGCCAAATCCAAGTCCGGGCGAACATCGGCCTGACATTCGCCTCTGGGCTGCGATCCATTGTCCGGCAGGACCCCGACGTCATCATGGTCGGTGAAATCCGCGACCACGAAACAGCCGAGATCGCCATTCACGCCGCCTTGACGGGCCACTTGGTTTTCAGCACCCTGCACACCAACGACGCCCCCAGCGCCATCACCCGGTTGCTGGATATGGGGGTCGAACCGTACTTGGCGGCCTCATCGATTGTTGGCGTGCTCGCCCAACGCTTGGTGCGGACGAACTGCTCCAATTGCAGCGCCCCGCACGAGGAAAAGCCGGAGCTCCTCTCCGCAATCGGCATCAACCCGGGCGATTACGACCACTCGAAGCCGCCGTTCCGGGCCGGAAAGGGGTGCGAAAAATGCAATGGGACGGGGTTCAAGGGCCGCCGGGGTCTTTATGAGCTCATGACGGTGGACGAGGAAGTCCGGCGCATGACAGTGGATCATTCGCCAGCGAGCATGATCAAAGACCACGCATTGAAGGCGCAGAACATGAGGACGCTGCTCGGCGAGGGCCGCTTGGCCGTTTTGGAAGGCGTCACAACCGCCGAAGAAGTGCTCCGGGTCTGCCAGCGGGAGGATATCTAAACCTTGCCGACTTTTGCCTACTCCGCCGTCGAACCGTCGGGCCGCAAGCGCACCGGCGTTCTCGAGGCATCCGACCAACAAGCGGCTGTTGCCCTCCTCACGCGCGAGGGCAAGTTCTTGTTGGAGATCAAAGAGCAGGCAAAGGCATCCGAATCCGCTGAGTCGCACGATGGCGAAAGGAAACGCGCTAATTCGACCCGGGCCGACCTCGCCTTGTTCACGCGCCGCATGGCCGACCTGAGCGACGCCGGGCTCCCGCTCGACCGGGTGCTTTCCGTCCTCGCCGAGCAATCGGAATCCCTCCCGCTTTCCAAAGCAGCCGAAGCGGCCCTGGTCGAAGTGCAGGGCGGTCTTTCGGTAAGTGATGCCTTGGCCATGCAAGGCACCAAGCTATTCCCCGAGGTTTATACGCAAACCCTGCGGGCGGGAGAAGCCAGCGGGCAGTTCCCTGAATCAGCTGAGCGGTTGGCCGACCTGCTGGAAAACGAAGTGACCCGCCGTTCCCAGGTGGTTTCCGCCTTGGTCTATCCGGCGGTTTTGACCGGGGTCGCCGTCTTCGTCGTCGTCTTTTTGCTCACGTTTGTCGTGCCGCGGTTGAGCGGCGTTTTCAAAGGGATGGGCGATAGCCTCCCGGCCGTCACCAAAGCCCTTTTGGCGACAACCGGGTTCATCACAACCAATTACCTGCTGATCATCGGGGTGTTGGTTGGGGGGGCGGTGCTTTACCGCGGTTGGGTCGGAACGCCGTCCGGCGCCCTTGCAAGGGATCGCATGCTGATGAAACTCCCAATGGCCGGGCCCATCGTCAAAAAGTCGACGGTCAGCCGATATGCCCGCGTCCTCGGCACGCTCCTGCATGGCGGAGTGAGCATCTTGGAGGCACTGGACCTCTCGGGCAAATCCACCGGCAACCTCGTCTTTGCCACCACTTCCGAGAGCGTTTTGCAAGATGTCAAGGAAGGTGTTCCGATCGCGGACGCGATGAAGAACACCGGGGCCTTCCCGCCCGTGCTCACCCACATGGTCGCGATTGGTGAGGAAACCGGGGACTTACCAAAAATGCTTAACCGCGTCTCGGAAAGTCTCGACTTCGAAGTCGAGCAAGGGTTGCGCCGCCTCACGGCCTCCCTAGAACCCATCATCGTCCTTGTCATGGGGGCGTTCGTCGCTTTCGTCGTCCTCAGCATCATGCTGCCGATCGTTCAAGCTCAGGAACTCGTCAAATGAATCCGAATCCGCGCAAATCCTCCGTCCTCCGCAGGGGTTTCACCCTCATCGAACTGCTCGTGGTCATGCTCATCCTCGCAATCCTTGCGGCGATGATTGTGCCCCGGATCATGAGCCGCACCGGCGAAGCCAAAATCTCCGCTGCCCGCGGCGACCTCGTCAACCTCCGCAAAGCCCTCAACCTCTTCTACATCGACGTAGGCTCTTACCCGACGACCGAAGAAGGCCTCGAAGCCTTGCGAACTCCGCCTTCGGATGCCGCCGGGTGGAAAGGCCCCTATTTGGAAAAGCCGGTTCCAACCGACCCATGGGGCTACCAATACGCCTATGAGTTCCCCGGCCCGGATGGCGATGCCTCGTTCTACCTGTATTGTACGGGTAGCGACGGCGCCCCCGGCGGTTCGGGTGACGCGGCTGACATCATCGAGTCTGGCGAGTAACTGGCCGCATGCCGTCGAAGGATCAGCGCGGGTTCACAATCGTAGAGGTGGTGATGGTGGTTTTCATCATCGCCATCCTCTCGTTTGCGATCTTCCCATCCATCACGGCCATTGAACGGAGCCAAAAGGCCATGGGTTTCCGGAATGCCCTGGAATCAGTAGCCCAGAAGGCGCGGAATGAGGCCATCCACAACAACCGCGCCACCCAGTTGAAATTCGACACAGAAGGCCGGATCGGGTGGGATTATGCCGAAGAAGCAGTGACGGAGAGCCAAACGGCCAATGCGCCGGATATCGAACTCGGAGCGGTTCGAGACCCGGTTGACCCAACCCCAACTACGGAGTTCACCGGCTACCAACTGGCAAACGACAGCGTCAGCAAATCAGATTGGCTGGTTGGGTTTTATCCTGATGGTTCAGCCGACCGCGCCTACCTGGAATTCACCATGGACGGGCAAACGTTTGTGCTGGCGGTCAATCCCGAGAGCGGGAGCTCGGCCGTCGTCCAAAGCACAATCGACGACCAGGAAGAAACACAATGGAAGGCCGGGGAGGTCGAACGCCGTGTCGGCTAAGCACCAGTCCGCTTTCACCCTGGTCGAGGTCGTCGTGGCTGCCTTTATCCTGGCCGTCGGGATCACTGGCCTGATGGGCGCACTGAGCGGCCTCTCGTCCGCCGAGATCAAAGTTGCCCAAAGAGATTTGATTTACCGCATCGCCGCCGAAAAGCTCGACGAATTAGTGGCGACAGAGGCCTGGAAATCAGAGGCTGGCGGTTCTTTTGACGACACTCGGCTCAGTGACTACACCTGGTCGATCCAGGAGGTCAACACCGGCGTGGAAAATGTGACTGGTCTCACCCTCACCGTCTCCTCCACCAGCAAAGGCGAGGTCACGGTTTCCACGTTAGTTTTTGAGCCGCCTCAAACAAGCGGGGGGACACAAGGCACATGAAACGCCGGGGGTTCACATTGCTCGAACTTTTGGTGGCCTTGGGGCTCAGCCTGATTTTGATCGGCGCGATTTCGACGTCGTTCCAACTCGCCTTGGACTATTCGCGGACAACCCCCGCGCGATTAAACAAATTCCAAGACGAAGTCCAACTCCGCCGGACGCTCGCTCAACTCATATCCGGTGCCTACGTTTCATCCGACACCGCCGACAACCTGACCTACCTGGCCACCCAAAGCTCAGGTGGAGAAGCCGGCACCCCCGACACGCTGGTCTTCACAACCTTGGGCCAGCCGGTTGCGGGAGGATTTTTGCTGAGCGACAGCCCGGACACCGAGGAGTTGAACTCCCGGTTCGGCCCGCAGGGGGGGACATCTGAGGTCAGTTTGAGCACCGTTCCTGTTGGCGAACCAAACCAAACCGACGCTTCGGGTCTATTTCTCAGGATCCAAACCCCATCCGACGGCGACCCGACGCAGGGAGGGACGGAGCGCTTGCTGGTCTCCGGAGTGACTTCGGTGACCTTTGAATTTTGGGATGGGGGAAGTTGGGTGGACACCTGGGACACCGTGAATAGCGGATCCCGCCGTCTGCCGGCGGCCATCCGCATGACTTTGGAGTTCAGCGAGGGCGACCCTCAAACCATGACCTTCCGGGTGCCGGGCAGCGATGTGACCGCGGCAAATCCGATCACCATTACCGGCGGAGGAGCGCCGACTGGGCCATGAGATCAAAACGTTCGGGCAGTGCTTTTGTTTTGGCCGTCGGCACGATCCTCGTGTTGTCAATCGTCGTCGCCGCATTCAGTGTCCGCCTGGAATCCCACATCCGGGCCGAGTCCAACCGAATCGGCCGGATCAAGGCGGAACAGGCCGTGCAGGCGGGCATCGCTCGGGCAATGGCGACCCTCACATCGGCCAACCTCAACGCCTTGGATACAACGGAAGAATGGGCGACGATCGGTAACGCCGGAGCCGAAGAATTTCAAATCGGCGACGCCTCCGTGCGGATCCAAATCGTGGATGCCACGCGCTTTGTGGACATCAACTCGGCCACCGAAGAGCAGTTGGTCAAGATGAACCTGACCGATGAACAGGCGGCATGCTTGCTGGATTGGCGGGAAGATCAAATCCAACCCCGCGCGCTCGGAGCAAAGGACGAGTTCTACAATGCGCTCGAAACACCTTACAACGCCAAATTGCGCCGATTTGAAAGCGTGAACGAGATCTTCTTGGTCAAAGGGTTTACGCCGGAGCTGGTTCTATTGCCACCCCAAAACGTTACATCGAACCTGCTTGCATCGGGAAGCGCTGAAGACCAGCCATCGCTGGCCGACCTATTCCAGGTGGATTCGCAATCCCCCAATACGCGGGCTGACGGATCCCAACGTGTGAACCTGAACGTTGCGCAGAACCCCCAAATGGTCCAGGCGGGAATCCGCAACCAGGCGGCTCAGGCCATCATCCAACGGCGGAACACCCAAGGCCAGTTCACGAGCTTCAACCAAGTGTTTAATGTTGCCGGCATCAACGCCCAAGATGCGGAAACCCTGCTCAACGTCGCTACGGTGACCAACGAAACGACGCTGAATGGCAAGATCAACATCAACACCGCATCGGAACAAGTGCTCAGGACAATCCCCAACCTCACTGAACAAGAGGTTGCCGGCATCGTCCAGCGGAGTGGACAGTTCCGATCTTTGGGGGAATTGGTTTCAAATGCCGGGCTCAACACGGCCACTCTTGGCCAAGTCGCCGACTTTTTCGCCATTGGCAGCAGTTCCTTCCTTGTCTATGCCGAAGGCCGGAGCGGTCCAACAAAGGTTTATTGGATTGCCCACATCGCGGTGGAAAACGGCCAACCCCGCATCACAAAAATGGAACGGCCCCTCCAACGCAACCCCCTTGCCAAATGGGGTTGGGATGACGACGCTTCTACGACGACTACCTTGATCCAACCAGCCGAATGAGCAACTTTCCTGTCATCGAATGGGCACCCGAAGCCTGCCTGGTCTCCGACCCTGGCACGCATAAGATTGCCAGCTATGTTTCCCCGGTTGAGGCCCTCGCCGCCTTGGGGAGGCCAAGAAAAATCGTTTTGGCGCTCGGCCGCCGGCAGACTTTCGTCAAGTCGATCCGCCTGCCGGATGTCCCGGTGGAAGAAGCACGGAACCTGCTCCGGTTCCGGTTGGACGACCTCTTCCCCATCCCTGGTGCGGAGGCGGCCTATGACGTTATCGCAACCGGCGACATCAACCATGAGGGTCGGGAATTCATTGTCTTGGCCACAAAGACGGAAACCTTGATCCAGGCCCGCAGCCTGTTTGCCCATGCCGGGGCAAAGGTCGAGCAAGTTGTGCCAGCGGCCCTCGGCGGGCAACACATCGCCGACACGTCAATCGATTGCCTTCTTGTTTCTCCCTGTGCGGAAGGTCTGGCGTTCGATGCGTTCCACCATGGGCACCTGGCCTATAGTCGGGTCGGACCCTACCCTTCCACCCAAGCCGAGATGGAAGTTGAGATCGGCCGGTCTGCCGCAGCCGCCGGAATTGCGAACCCTCTGGTTGTCGCCCATTCCTCGCTTAACCACCTGGTGACGCCGGAAGTGAGGTTGACCGACGAACACCCGCTTTCCAACCTCAACCGCCACCCGGTGCAGACGAATTTGCGCCTGCCTGAGGATTTGGCGAAGTTGCAGAGCTCCAAGCTCAACGCCCGCAAGCGGCTCGCCCTCATTCTTGGTCTCGCCGCCGTCGCCGCGGCGGCCATCGCCTGGTCGGCGCGCGATGAGGACATGGCAACCGAGGCGACCGTGCGCGAAAACTATCGCCGCCAGATTGATGCGATCAAGGGCCAAAAGGATTTGATCAACGTCGAAGCCTCAAAGCTCAAAGTGCAGTCGGACCTGGTTGTGGACGGGATCGAACCCAAGCAGCATTTGGCCGATGTGGTCACTGTGGCCGCCAATGCGGCCCCCGACGGACTCTGGCTCACCGGACTTTCCATCGAGCGGGGCAAAGACCTCACCGTGCGGGGGACGGCGACCAGCAACACCCAGGTGGCGGCCTTTGTGGATTCCCTTTCCGCAACCCCGCGGTTGCGCGACGTCCACCTGGCGTTTAGCAACAACAACAACATCGCCGATGTGCCGGTCGTCCAGTTCTCGGTGACGGCGCACGTTGTGGGCAACATGCCCCTGACAGATCCGAAGAAGACAAAAAAGGCAGGTAGGAAATGAACTTTGAATTCGGCAATAACCTCCGCACGTGGAACCTGGCATGCTACGCCTTGGCCACCGTGGTCGCCGCAATCGCCATTGCCCACGCGGTCTTGCCGATGCCCAATCCGGAAGCCGCCAAGAAAGATGGCAAAGGCCGGCTTGAGCTTGCCAAATCGGAGCGGGACATCGCCCAAAAGGAACTCGACGACCGAAAAGCTGGCTCGGCGGCGATATGGGAGGGCCAGGCCGAAACCGTCACCCCGCAAGTCCTGCAATCGGTGACCATGATCGCCAAGACCCAAGGAGTCAACCTCAAGAGTTTCCGCCCGCAAAACCCGGTGGCCGACGGCAATCTGGCTCGGGTCAGTTACAGCGTCATGGTCGACGGGCCGTTCCCCAAGGTCGTCGCCTTCATCCGCGCCTTAGATTCCGAATCCAGCCGGCTTGGCGTCAACCTGGTGCAGATGGCCTCCGTTGACCAAGAATCCGACAACATCGGGGCGACAATCGGGGTGATCGCCTTTGTCCGGATGCCCGAGGCGACAAAGCAATCTCCCACACCAGCGGGTTTTGTTGCTGATTCGGCAAAGGAACTAGGAACCCCGGGCGGGAGACCGGACAAGGTGGCCAAGGCCGAAGAGCCCAGCGGCGGAAAAAACACCAGCCAGGAACCGAACACCGGCCAAACCGGTACGTCTACGCAAGGAAGCGCAAAGCAAAAGAATGGCGGCAACTAACAAACGCATGTGGATTTATGGTGCGGTCGTTGTGATCGGCGTAGCCGGATTCATGATGACCGAACCCGAGAAAAAGCCTTCGGCCGGTGGTGTTGCCATCCGGAAGGGTGCCGGAACCCCGACAACCACGAAGAGTAGCAAAGTCTCGGCTTTCACCGAAGAGGATCTCGAAGCGAGCTTCGCCCGCTTGGATGAACCAGTCAATAATGTGTTCCGGCCCGGTGTCATCGACCCATCCAAGAGCCGGGGTGGCGGGGCCGAGATCCCCAACCAAATTCCGGCCGACTTCATGGGCGGGGAGAACGGTTGGTTGCTCACCGGCATCGTCACCTTTGATGGGCGCACTGTCGCCCTCCTGGAAAACCCTTCGCAGAATGAAGGCCAGTACTTGGGAGTCGGGGAAACCCTGAAGTCGGCAACCGTCATGGGGATCACGCGTAACAGCGTCACCTTGGCCGGGCCGAACGGCAGCAAGGAATTCACGATTTTGGAAAACCGGCCCATCGTCGACGAAAAAGGCGTGAATGCCAACAACCAACCGTTCGACCCCCTGGTGGGCAATATCGGAATCAGCAACGCCTCGGCCGAACAACGGCCCCCGACCAACTCCCGATCCGGAGCCACAAATGAACCCACGAATTAAGCTTGCCAGCACCCTCGCCTTGGCTATGGCCTTGGTCGCGCCGTCTTTTGCCTTTGAAAGCGCCGGGAAAGATTCGCCTGCTCAATTCAGCACGGGCGGAACCGGCCAAACCACCAAGAAGCCCTGGGAAGAATTCAAGCTGCCGGATAAGACGGTCAAGCTCAATTTCCGCAACGCGAATGTCGATCTCGTGCTCGACCTTTTCATGAAAGTCTCGGGCATCACGATCGTCAAAGACCCCAGCCTCAAAGATCCGATGACCCTCAGCAGCGCCAAAGCAGTGCCGATCGGTGAAGCGTTTGAAATCCTCAACGCGGCTTTGGGTGTCCGCAGCTATTCCATGGAAAAGCAGGGCAATGTCCTGGTCATCAAAAAGAAGGATGACCGGAACAACGGCCAAATGCAGTTCGACCCCTCGATGCTTCAGCAGTTCACCCAACCCCAGGTCGAGCTCAAGGTTTATCGCGTCAAGTTTGCGGCGGCCAACGAAGTTGCCCGGGTCATTAACGAAGTTTTTGCCCAACAAGAACAAGCCAACAACCCGTTCCAATTCGGCGGTTTTGGCGGCAACAATGGCCGCGGCGGTCGCGGGAACTTTGGCCGAACCGGTTTCAGTTTCGGCGGCATGAACTTTGGCCAGCAACAGGCACCTTCGGTTCGCGCGAGCTCTGACGATTTCAGCAACTCGGTCATCGTCAATGCCCCTCGTGACAAGCAGCGGGAGGTGGAAGACCTGATCGAACAGATCGACCAGCTGACCGATGCCCCCCTCACCACCAAGATTTACCCGTTGGAATTCGCTTCGGCAAACGACCTCGTGCAAACGGTTCAAACCGTGTTGACCGCCAATGCCCCCACTGGCCGCGGGAACACCGGACAGGCAAACCAAGGAGGGTTCAACGCCTTCATCCGCCGGGTCACCGGCCCGGGGCAGGGCGAAGCCAATGTCACGGCCGACGTCCGATCCAACTCGCTGATCGTTTCGGCCACTGCAGAAAACCACAAGATCCTAGACCAGCTCATCAAAGATCTGGACAAAGAAGTCGACGTTCAAAACACGACGTTCGTCATCCCCCTCAACAACGCCCGAGCCGATAACGTTGCCGACCTGCTGAACCAAGCCTTTGGCAGCAACGGGCGCAACAACCGGACCGGCACGGGCACCGGGACAAACCGGACAGGCACCAACAACCGCAACAACACCAACAACCGGAACAACGGCGGCGGCGGTGCTGGGCTCAATGGAGGCCGGGGCGTGGAAGATGTGCCGGCCCGGATCGAACCCAATGCCAAGGGCCAAAACGAGCTTTATCTGGATTACGAAGATAACAGCGACGAGCTCTACACCCAAGTGAGGACAGGGCAAGGCGGATTTGGCGCCCAGCTCGGCGGGCAGAACCGCAACAACCAACAAGGCGGTTCTAGCCAAGTTGCCCGTGGGGCGGATGGTCGGCTTGTCAACGTGCGCGACCTCAGCGGCCAGGTGACCATCATCGCCGACCCAAACACGAACAGCCTCATCGTCGTCACGGCTCCGGAAAACGTGGACATGATCCGCCAAATCCTGACCCAGCTCGACCAAATCCCAGAACAGGTGATGATTGAGACGCTGATTGTCGAAGCGACTCTGGACAAAGCCCTGAAAATGGGGGTCGAGTGGAATTTCACCCAGGATCGGGCGTTTGGCAACAACGCTACCGGCACGGGGTCAACGACCTTCGGCGATCAGACCGCCAACCCAGCGTTGCAAGGTTTGCGCTATACGATCACCGGGCAAAACTTCAGCGCGTTCCTCAACGCGCTGGCGTCCGACGATAAGTTCCAGGTTCTCAGTACGCCGCGGATCTTCACCTCCAACAACGTGGAAGCGGAGATCAACATCTCCCAAAGCATCCCGTATATCCTTTCCACCCGGGAAGACGCCAACGGGAACCTGACATTCAACTATGCGTTCCAAGATGTCGGCATCGTGTTGAACGTCACCCCGCGCATCACCCAGAACGGGATGGTGACGTTGGACGTGACCCAAACCGCCAACGACCTGCAAGGTTTCACCGACTTCAACGCGCCCATCGTCAACCAACGCCAGGCGTTCACCACCGTGTCTGTCGGCGACGGCGACACCGTTGTTTTGGGCGGCATGATGCGCAACACCGTCACCAGCAAAGTGAAAAAGCTCCCCTTGCTGGGCGACATTCCCATCTTGGGCGAACTCTTCAAGAGTCGGTCGAATTCCGAAACAAAGACCGAACTCCTCGTCTTCCTCACCCCCAGAGTTGTCCGCAATCCCGAAGAGTCGGGCAAGCTGCGCAACGATGAGGTTCAACGCCTAAGCAAACCCAGCCAAAAGGCGATGCAACAAAACTTGCCGCCCACGGCCAAAAACAACTCCGGCATCAAAACCGGCCCCAAAAAGGAAATCGGACAATGATCAACATCAAGTCACTCGCAGTTGCGGCCCTAATCTTTGGTGTCGCAGTCCTCCCCCTCTCAGCAATTGCCCAAGGTCGCGGCCAAGGCGGTCAAGGCCAAGGTCAAGGCCAAGGCCGAGGCGGCATGTTCCAACGCGGCGGCATGGGCCAATCCAAAGGCTTCTTGCTGATGCGCAACGACGTCCGCAAAGACCTGAAAACCACGGCTGATCAAAACGCCAAGATCGACGCGGCGGCCAAAGAAATGCAAGCCGCGATGCCCCAATTCGGCGGCGGACAAGGCGGCGGTCAACGCGGACAAGGTGGCGGCGGCCAACAAGACTTCCAGGCTATGCAGGAAAAAATCCAAGCCGCCATGAAGAAGTTCGAAGAGGATGCCACCAAGCCCTTGGACGACGCACAAAAGGCACGGCTCGACCAAATCAGCCTTCAAATGCAAGGCAACCGGGCCCTGATGCAAGAAGACCTGCAAAAGAAACTCGGCTTTACCAAGGAGCAAACGCGCAAAGTGGAAGACCTCCAAGCCTCCATGCAAACCGCTAACCAGGCGATCTTCCAACGGGTTCAAAACGGTGAGATCGACCGGACGGAAATCCAACCTCTGATGGAAGAAAACAACAAGATCTTGGATCAAGAATTGGCCAAGGTTTTGACCCCCGAACAAACGAAAATGTTTGAAGACATGAAGGGCCCCAAGTTCACCCGCGACCCCAAAGACGATGAAGCGGCCCGCAACATGTTCAACCGCGGCGGTCGGGGCGGCGGCGGTAACTAAAGCTCAGCTGTCCCTCTCTCACACAGGAGTCCCTCGGCCTACTAGCCGGGGGACTTTTCTTGTGCTAGGCAGAGAGCGCCCGGACAGCTTCCAGAAACGCGGTGGCAATCATCATGTGGCCCGCAGTGGAAAGGTGGATCCGATCCCAAGCTAACGCCATGGGCGGAACATGAACCATCAACGCATCCAATTCACCTTGGATATCGACGAATATCGCGTCGTTTAGGTTGGCTATCTCCATGGCGCTGGCGCCATATTCATCCATCAGGGCCCTCATGGGTTCATCCGTGTTTGGTTCGGCGAAAAACGGGCTCATGACCACGACGCCTTGGCACTTGTCTTTTGCCATACCGACCAAACTATTCAGTGTGGAGCGGTATTCGGGGAGCCGCACATGGGTTTCCACCTCCAAAAACCGGTCGAATTGCCGCCAAACGTCGTTGATTCCAATCATGACGCACACCCAGTCGGGTTCCAAATCCAACACGTCGTCGTCCCACCGGGCCGATAAGTCGCGCACAGTGTTGCCCCCGACGCCCATGTTCTGCACCCGGATTCGCGACTGGCCCCATTTCACCTTTAAATAGGCGTCAACCAGGGAGACATAGCCTGTTCCCAACCCCCCGAAAGCCGATTCCCCAATTGGCCTTGCCCGGCCACAATCCGTAATGCTATCGCCGGCAAAAAGCAGGGTCGAACCCGGGGCGATGATCAAAGCCCGTCCCCATCCCCCTGGCCCGGGGCCGATTCCTGGTTCTCGTCTTGAGGGCCGGATCCGGCGCCGCCGCGCGCCGGCCGGAGCTCGTCGAACTTCGGTGCGAGCTCAGCACGGCCGGACGCTTTGAGGGCCGCATTCAGAATCGGGACAGATTTCCCGACAAAGTCGTCAAACCGATCCCTTTCCGCTTTGTAAAGCCAGCCCAAGCGTTCAAAGACGGCATAGGATTGCTTTGTCGGGCCATAGTCGCCGCTTTGAATGGTTCCTAAAAGCGCGGCCAACCGGTTGATGAGTTGCGGGGGGAAATTGAGGAAGTCTTGTCCGGCACGCGCCTTGCCCTGGTTGAGGCTTGCTTCAACCGCATCCAAAACCTGGAGCGGAACTGATGCCAGCTTTTCAAGTTTGGGGTCGCCTTTCACCGATTCCTGGATTGCCGTCCGGTAACCCCGGCATTGGAGAACCATCCGGTTGCATTCCGTGGCCATATCGGCAACTTGGCGGGATAACTCATACTTGGCCACCATTTCCGCATCGGTAGCGGTGCTGCCGGGCGTGTTCATCCATCGGGCGGGGCTGGTGACCGTCTGCTCCAACCCATCGACGGCCAATTCCACAGTGTAGAGCCCCGGCGGAGCCTTCAGTGAGCCGGTGTATCCCGACCACATGAGCAGCCCGGTGAACGACTGCATGCCCGGATAGCTTGGCGAAAGGTAAACCTGGTTGTATCCCGGGGCGAGTTCGGATACTTTCTGCCGGGCCACCGCAAATCCGTCTTTGTCTTTAAGGGTGATAACGGCATTGGTTTCCTTTTGCTTGGCCCAAATGTCGACACGCAAGCCGTAACCCGATGGATTCTTGCCCACTTCCCCGACCCCGACCGGCCCAAACCGCGACGGGTCGCCGATCGCCGACATGACGCTCAGCCGGACTTCGGGGGCAAGGATTGAATCGAAGATGTACCGGTTGTCCAGCACATAAAAGCCGCGGCCATGCGTGGCAATCACCATCTCGCGGCCAGGCAGGGCAATGTCGTGGACGGGGGCATCGGGCAAACCGCCGAGTTTGACCCAGGCATGACCCCGAGAACGCATGTAGACACCTTCTTCGGTTGCGGCATACCATGTGCCCTCGATGAGGGGATCTTCCCGCACGATCCGGACAAAGATGTCGCCGGGGATCCCGTCAACAACACTTTTCCAACTCTTTCCGTAATCCTCAGTGACAAACACATAAGGGCGGAAGTCATTTTGCCGGTAGTTGTTGACCGCCGCGAACGCCCTCCCCATTTCTAATGCCGAGGCGTCGATCATGCTGACGGTCGCCCCTTTTGGCATGTCCGGGGGAGTGACGTTTGTCCAGGTGGTTCCATTGTCCCGGGTGACGTGGATCAGGCCATCGTCGCTGCCTGCCCAAATCACACCGGCTTCAACCGGGGATTCTGCGATGGTGAAGACCGTGCAGTGGACTTCCACGGCGGTGTTATCCTTGCTGATTGGCCCCCCGCTGGATTGTTGCTTCTTTGGGTCGTTCGTTGTGAGATCGGGCGAGATCGTCTCCCAACTCGCACCCCGATCCCGGCTCCGGAGGACGTACTGCGAACCTGTGTACATCACATTGGGATCGTTCGGTGAAAAAACGATTGGGAAAGTCCATTGGAAACGGTGGACGGCTTCAATGGCGCCCCGTCCGATCGGATTATCCGGCCACGGGTCGATCTGGCGGCTCATGCGGGTTCGGTGGTTAATCCACGAGAGATCCCCGCCGTAGTTTCCGCCATAGACGATGTCCGGATTGAGGGGGTCGGCAACCACATAACCGCTTTCCCCACCGGCAGTCGACGTCCAATCTGCGGTGCCGATACCGTTACCGTTCGTCCGGCTGGCAATCCGCACTGTTGAGTTGTCTTGTTGGGCGCCCAAGATATTGTACGGGAAGGCGGTGTCAGTCGAGACATGATAGAACTGACCGGTCGGGTAGTCCTCTGCGCTCCACCGGCTCCCGCCATTGGTACTGACAGCCGCTCCGCCGTCGTTGGCCATGATCAGCCGTTTGTTGTCGCTCGGGTCAATCCACATATCGTGGTGGTCGCTGTGCCCCGCAACCCCTGGCCGGAACGTCTTGCCCCCGTCCGTCGACTTGTAGTACTGCACGTTCATCACATAGACCGTGTCTTTATCTTGGGGATCGGCATAGGTGTTGCTGAAATACCAGGGCCGCTGACGCGGGCCGGCATCGTCGCTTGTTCGTTCCCAGGTTTTGCCGGCATCATCGCTGCGATACATCCCGCCTTCAGCCGCTTCGAGCATCATGTAGATGCGGTTGGAGTCGACAGGGCTGATCGCTATGCCGATTCGCCCCCACACGCCTCCCGGCAAACCCTTGGACCGGCTCACATCGGTCCAGTGTTCCCCTCCATCGGTGCTTTTAAAGAGTTTGCTGCCGGGCCCGCCGGATACAAGTTCCCAGGGACGCCGCCAGCACTCCCAAGTTGCGGCAAACAGAGTATCCGGGTTCTTGGGATCCAAAGCGATCTCCACGGCTCCGGCGACATCACTGACAAACAACGTCTTGCGCCAGGTCTTGCCCCCATCGGTGCTTTTGTAAACCCCCCGGTCTTTGCTCGGCCCAAAAACCGGACCTAAAGCCGCAGCCCAAACGATATCGGGATTAGTTGGGTGGACGCGGATGCGGCCGATGGTCTGCGTTTCGGCCAAACCCATGTGCTTCCAAGTTTCACCCCCGTCCACCGACTTGTAAACCCCATCTCCCGGCGTGATATTCCCCCGGATTGCTGCTTCGCCCATCCCGGCAAAAATGACTTTGCCGTTGCTTGGGGCTGCGGCAAGCGATCCCACGGTTTGCGTCTTCAAAAAGCCATCGGAAACCGGGATCCAGGTCTCGCCTTCATCGGTGGTTCGCCAGATCCCGCCACCGGTCGTGCCCATGAAAAACGTCTTCGGGTTGTCGTTGACTCCGGTCACTGCCGATGACCGTCCACCACGCCATGGCCCGATCGATCGCCATTGGAGTTGCGCGAGACGTGGATCTTCAACCCGGTATGGCTGGGCCGCACACGGCACTGCCAGGGAAACGGCCAACAGAATGGCCAATTCGGGGACGAACCTCGTCAGGAGGCGGTTCATGCTTCAACTTTTACCTAATCAGGGGCGGTACCCACTCACATTCTTGCCAAACGGGGTTGTCAAGTAAGGTAAGGGCAGTGACCACGGATCAGGAATCGAATGAAGGCCAATCACCAAGTTGGCCGTTATGGCCATCCATGGCGGCAAGCGCAGAACGGAAGTCCGAAATCCGGAAACTTGTTTCTGACTCTGCCAACTTCTCGCCGGAATACCTTGCCATGAACCTTCTGGCGACGGTCGTGGCCGGATACGGGTTGCTCCAAAACTCCACGGCAGTCGTCATCGGGGCCATGATCATCGCCACTCTCCTGGGGCCGATCAATGGGTTGGCCCTGGCCTTGAACGACAGCAACCTGTCCCTTCTCAAACGTGCGGGGTTCGCCGAGGCAGTTGGCGCGGGGGCCGTGTTCACCGTATCGCTGTTCATCGGCAAAATGCATGCAAACATCCCGGCCGGTAGCGAGATGCTCGCCCGGACGATCCCCAACATCTTCGACCTTGTCATCGCCTTGGCGGGCGGGGCGGCTGGTGCCTATGCCGTCGTGTCACCAAAACTTCGTTCTGGTGTTGTCGGGGTCGCCATTGCAACGGCCTTGGTGCCGCCGCTCACGACCGCCGGATTGCTGATCGCCCGTGGAGGGTGGGAAAACATCCAGTTGGGCCTCGGGGCTCTCCTCCTTTTTGTGACCAACTTGGTGACCATCCAAGCGGCGGCCAGCGCGGTGTTCTGGATATTCGGTGTCCATTCTCCGATCCGGGCTGCGGAGAAAGGGTATGTCGGGCTTCTCCGGAGAAACTGGCTTTCACTTGTCCTGGTCGTATTGATCGGTGGATTTTTGACGGTCACCTTCCAGGGCACATTGCAAAAGGACGAAAGGAACACCAAAATCCGCCAGACCTTGGCCGTCCTGGTTCAAGTTAAACGACCTGGCTCGGCACTTGCCGACCTCAACGTCAAACAGGGAAATGACGGGTATTCGGCCTTTGCGGTTGTCCGGACGCCGGTCTCGTTCTCGCCTGAAGAGGTCGCCGATGTCGAACAGGGCCTTTCAAGTGCTGTCGGGGAAAAAGTGCACCTCTATGTCCGTTCGGTGATCACCAAAGAAGCCAGCAGCCAAGGTTGGCTCCATGCGGGCACAGACCAGCCCTCGGGTGACACCATCCAAACCACCGCCTTTCCAGGTGACACTCCGGAATCCAATCCGTCTGGCAACGATCCAGTCGCGCAACCCTCAGACGAGGGAAAGATCAAAAGCCCAAATCCGCCAGCGCAAACGGGTGGGAACTAGCCTTGGATCCCCGGCGGTACCGGAGGACGTGGCTCCAATCACTATTTCACTTGCAGTTGCCCTGACTTGGCAAACACCCGATACCGACGCCAAATCGATGGACTTTTGGATCGGGAGCTGGGTTGCCGATTCGCACCAACCGGACAAGGATGGAAAAATGCAACTCGCCAAGGACGCCGCCCACAACACAGTCTCCAAAATCAAAGGGGGGAAGGTCGTCCATGAGGATTTCCATACCGGTGGGTTCAACGGCGAAAGCTGGAGTGTCTTCGACCCAAAGGAATCGAAATGGCATCAAACTTGGGTTGACGACTCGGGGGCCTATCTCACGTTTGAAGGTGGAAAGGTTGGTAGCGAAGTCATTCTCACCCAAACTCACCCGAAGAAGGAGCAACGGATGCGCTTTACCAAGATCACGGCGCAGTCGTTTGTGTGGATTTGGGAGCACAAGGATGCCGCGGGTTGGAAGACCGATTGGCAATTGGATTACCGGCGCACCGGATAGTTTTTGGTCATCGCGATGGGGGCGGGTCGCCCCCCCGGCGCATCGGCCCGATGTTTTTCATGGCCTCCCGGACTGATTCTCGCATGGCTTCCCCTTGCTTTAGCAGATCGGCTGGCAGTTGGCTATAGGGCATCGCCCTTGCGCCAGGGATGACCGCACCGTCGGTCATATCGAACCCGAACCCACCTGAAACTTCGCCTTCGAAGTTCCGGACGTTGGCAAGCAAATACTCTTCGAATTCTGTGATCCTGAGATCTCCGTTCGCCCCCCCTGAACCCTCGATGAATCCAGTGAGAGCGCCGAGCTGCTCACCCGACATGAGTCGGCCCATAGGGTCACCTTTCATCCGGGCCAGAACACCATTGGCAATGAAGACCTTGAAATTGATGCCGGCATCGGCAGGAAACCCATTTTGGAACCGCTCTGTTGGTTCGTTGTCTGCCGCCAAGTCTGGGCCCGGTGGCGATGTCGAAACACCGATCGAAATCGATCCGGCACCCATGGAGGCAAACGGGTCGGGCCTTGTGAGCACCAGGCGCTCAAACGCCGCTCGTTGCGGGACCGACATTTTGGAGTAGAGCCAAGGCGACTCGGCCGGGAATTCGCCCTTGGCGTAGTCTGGCCCCCCTGCCAAAATCACCGACAAATCAGCGTCAAAGGCCGTTCCCGAGGTGAGGGTTCGGTATTCGTAGGGCATGGAGACCCGGAAAAGGGTGGCGTCGGGATCGAGCGGCCCCACGGTCAAGCCACGATTGGCGACGTACCCTGCCAAATCCTTGATATGCCCAAAACCAGCCGCCCGGACACGGCCGGTCAACATTTGCATTTGGGCTCGGCTCACTCTCTTGGACTGGGCGGACAAGGGGTCTAGCGGACGCCAGATGCCGATATCCCCGCCATCAATCCGTTCGACTTCGCTACCAAGGGCCTTTTCGACCGCAGCCTGGTCGATCTTGCCATCCGTCGATTCCGCGATGATCTTTGACCACGCCTCATCCGGCAAGATAGCCACATAGTCCTTCACATCTAATTCGGCCGCCAAAATCTCTGGGATGGCGAGCCCGAGGAAATCATTTTGGGCGGGTTGTTCCAAAAAGGGCTTGAGGGCCGCACTCGGCCGGATCGCCGTCGGGACTTGGCCTGAATCGAGCCGGACTAACCCGCCCCCGGAATGCATAGCCCACGACATGGAGTTCTGCGGACCGGAAGACGTGCCTTGAAACGCGACGAATTCTCGACTTGCTGGGTTCAGAGGGATCGGTTTGGATTCCTGCGGTTCTTCCCTTCCGGGTTCCTCTGCGGCGACTGTGAAGGTCGCGGACTCAGACCCAAGATCTTCGCCATTGGCTCCAACCAGTTGAACCTTTGCCGAATAGGTTCCGTGGACGTTTTGAATGGCAAGGTTGACTTTGGATACGGAGACCACCCGCTGTTTGGGATAGGCCAAGGATCCGTTCCAATCGGCCCCATAATCTTGCTTCCCCGACTTGGCCGCTTCGTCGAAGATGCCTGCCGTCGCCTGCGCAAACTGAGAAATGGCATTGCCGAGGTTCGCATTCAAGGGTTTTTGCAACCGGTTGGGCTGAGTGCTCCAAACAAACCTCCGCCCGTCGGGGATGCTATCCAAGAGTTCCGGTGTCACAGCCGTAAGGGCTTCGGCCAGGACGATTTGCACCGGGCCATGGATTGCGGCCCCGCCAATTGTCACGTAGGGCCTCTCACCCTCTCGCACTTGGAAGCTGTCTTTGAACCGCGCTCGCGCCGCATCAATTTCACCGACAACCCGCTTCGCAGAATCCGGGCCCCAGTCCGCAGACTGGAGCTCAGCCCGCTTTTTGTCGATGCCGGCCTTCAAACTAGCCAACCGTTTCAACCTTTGCTTTGAGGAAGCCTCGGCAGCGCCGTTGCCTTGAGTAAGGGTCCAAGCATCGTTTTTGTGCGACCATTCGCCATAGGTCGCCTTGGCGATCTGATCCATCGCCTCCTGGACAGAACGGCCGTTGAGCGAGATAAAGATCGGCTCATTGGCAAGTGCCCCGCTGACTAGAATCAGCTCGCCACTTGCCGCCGATAGTTGGCTTGCCACTTCGGAAAGCGGCCTTGCCACCACAGAAAGCCGGTCGATCTTCGTATCAAGCCCGTCCGGTCGGAAGGCAGCCAATGCGAACAAAACGGTAGTCATGACCCTTGTGGAATCCCCTACGGGTTTTGACGCGCGACCTGTTCCCTGGTTGCTGTGAAATTTAGTCGATCACCGCGACTTCCACTGCCGGGACGAGTCCAATCCGGGCACCCTCGCTCAACAGCAAGCGGATCGCCCGAACGCCCTCTTCTCCCATGTCGCGGGTGCGTTCGTTAACATACATGCCGACGAATTCATCGCTCGTGTCGTGATCCATCCCTCGGGCAAACTGCAAAGCGTATTCCAAAGCCTTTTCGCGGTTGCCCAGGCTGGCTTCAATCGATTCGCGCATGCACCGGCTCACTTCGATGCAGGCTTCTTCGCCAAGGTCTTTTCGGACGACGTTGACACCCAGTGGCAACGGCAGCCCTGTCTTGCCCCCCCACCATTTGCCCATGTTCGCCAGTTCGACGAGCCCATCTTTTTCATAGGTCAGTTGCCCTTCGTGAATGATTAGTCCAACCTCGTACCGGCCGGATTGGATGGCGGGGATGATTTCGTCAAACGGCACAACTTCGTAGACCGGTTTGACGCCAGCACCGAATTGCTCTTCGAACCATAGGTTCAGCTGGAGAAATGCGGAGGTCAACACGCCAGGCACGGCAATGGTCTTGCCCTTCAGCTCGTCGAGCGGGATGTGGTTTTGTGAGACCAGCATGGGCCCATAACCGTCGCCAAACGAACCTCCATGCCGGAGGAGGGCGTATTTGTCCGCTACATAGGCAAAAGCGTGCACGCTGACGGCGCTGCTCTCGAGCTTCCCTTCCCTGGCCCAGTCGTTTAGGGTTTGAATGTCACGGAGGATGTGTTCGAATTCAAAATCGCTCTGCACTTGCCCGCAAGCAAGCCCCCAAAACATAAAAGCATCATCGGAGTCGGGCGAGTGGCCGAGGCGGATCTTCATCAAATTTCATTTTGTCTTGAAAATTGAAGTGTCCCGGGAAAGTCCAGGTCCGTTCACAATGCAACCAATGGTCACATACACGGACAAACTCGACGGCATCCGGCCCGAACACCTGGACGGATTCTTCGAAGGTTGGCCCGAGCCGCCGAGCCCCGAGACCCACCTGCGGATCCTCAAGGGTTCAAGCGAGGTCGTGGTCGCAAAGGATGGCGATCAGGTCGTCGGCTTTGTGACCGCCCTCACCGATGGTGTTTTGTGCGCCAGCATTCCACTATTAGAGGTATTGCCGGGTTACCGGCAACAGGGGATCGGGAAAGAGCTTGTCCGCCTTCTGTTGCTCAAGCTCAACGACTACTATATGGTCGATTTGACGTGTGATGCCGCCCTCCGCCCATTTTATCTATCCATGGGGATGACGGCGCTCACGGCCATGGTCAAGCGGAACTATGCAAACCAATCGGGCCGCCCTGTCTGACAGGGCGGCCCGGAAGTGTGCAAGGGGTGGATTAGCTGTTGCGCTTGCGGCGGGCAACAGCCAGGGCAGCAAGCCCGAGTCCGACCATAGTGAACGGCTCCGGCACAACATCGTAGCCGATGGCATCGAACATATCGATGTCATTCTGTGAAATGGCCATGAGCTCGCCCGGGGCTGCAGTCGGATCCATGATCCCGATTCCCAGGTTGTCTTTCCAGTGGCTGGCTTGGTAGTCATTGCCGGCCCCGCCACCGTTCGAGAAGAGCGGCCCGACCGTCACCCCGCCATCGACCGAGAAATACTTGTTGGCTTGGTCGGTGACGAAGTCGCGCTGGATCCCGAAGCCGGCCCGGTTGGAGAACCGGAAGATGTCGGTTGGCCGCAGCCGGAAGTTGTCTTCGCTTTGGCCGGATGTCCCAGCCAGGGAATCCACCCCGCTGGTAAAGCCCAGTGCGTGGCCGATTTCGTGGGTTGCCACGCCAACGAGGTCATATTGGCCGGCCGTGATGCCATTGCTCGGGTCGAAGTCCCAGCTGAAGTTGCTGCTGAAAGTGATCGAAGCATCCGAACCGGATGTGCTGAAACCAAGCGCCTTGGCGTTGGCCGTGTTCATACGGACGTTGAGGTTGTTGGCGCTCCCGTTGTTGTCAAGGTAGATCGCCCCACCGTTGGAAGACGTGCTGTTGGTCAAGAACGTCAGGTTGCCGGGGAGGTTGGCGACGGCGGTGTTGTCCAAGCCCGAAGTCTTATCGGCATTCAAGGCTGTGGTGAACGACGAATAGCTCATCGTCGTGGTCGAAGAACCGGCTTGGCCGAGAATCCCGGCACCGAGGGCGGCCCAACCGATCGTGACATTGACCGTGAAGTTGTCGCTGAACCGAGACGACCACCGTTGACCGGCTTGGGCAAAGGCATCCTGCACGTTTTGCGGAACGGTGCCGGAAGTCGTGAAATTGAAGCTTAGGGCTTGCGAAGCCGCCGGCAAGGCGACCGCCGCCAACGCGACGAGCGAGATGTGGGTTTTCATGCAGACTTTCCTGATTCGGATACCTGCGCGGCAAAGCTGAAGCAGGCTCTCCTAAGATGGCGCCCCCGCAATCCGGAGGCAACGCTAACGAGAGTATCCCAAAATATTGGAACTGTTGCGGAAACGATGTTGCAATGCGGTAGGAATACCGGAAAAACCCAGTATTCCTACCACGTGGATCAGTTGATTTTCCGGACGGCGGCGACGACGTCGGCCGTATCAGGAATGCATTCGAGTTCCAGATTCCGCGCATAGGGTGTGGGCACGTTCAGCCCGCCAACCCGGACGACCGGGGCATCCAAATCATCGAAGCTGTCTTCCATGATCCGTGAGGCGATTTCCCCTCCGAACCCGCCGAACTTCCAGTCTTCGTAGACCACAACGGCGCGGTGCGTTTTGGCGACGCTGGCGTTGATCGTGGTCATATCGAGCGGGCTGAGCGACCTGACATCGACGACTTCGGCATTGATGCCATCCTTGGCCAACTCTTCCGCGGCGGCCAGGTTGACCTGGGTCATGCGGGAGTAGCCGATGAGGCTGACGTCCGTGCCTTCTTTAAGGATGTTCGCTTTGCCAAACGGAATCATGAACTCAGGGTCTTCAGGGACTTCGCCCTGGATTCCGTAGAGGCCCGGGTTCTCGGTGAAAATAACCGGGTTGTCATCGCGGATGGCGGTTCGGAGCATCCCATAGGCATCGACGGCGGTGGCCGGAGCCACCACCTTGAGCCCTGGGGCATGGGCATACCACCCTTCCACACAGTGCGTGTGTTGCGCCGAAAGCTGTTTGGCGGCCCCACCCGGCCCCCGGATGACGAGCGGGCATTTGGCTTGTCCACCCGTCATGTAATGGATTTTTGCGGCGTGGTTGATGATCTGATCCATGGCGAGGATGGAGAACGACATTGTCATCATCTCAACCACGGGCCGGAGGCCGGCCATGGCCGCCCCGATGGCGATCCCGGTAAAGCCGCATTCAGTAATGGGGGTATCCAACACGCGCTTTGAGCCATATTTTTCCCACATGCCCTGCGTGACCCGGAAAGTTCCTTGGTACCGCCCGATGTCTTCACCGATCAAAAAGACGTCTTCGTCCCGCTCGATTTCCTCGGCAAGCACTTTGCTGATCGCGTCTCGATAGGACATCGTCGCAACTTTGACTTCGGTCGCCGCCATCTTAGTGCCCCTTCTCCGGTTCCATGTCAGTGTAAACGTTGTCGTAGACTTCCGAAGCATCCGGGAACGGGGAGGCATCGGCTTGCTCGTAGATCGAATCGACGTAATCCGTGATTTCTTCGTCGATGGCTTCCATTTTCTCTCGGTTCATGATGTTTCGCTCAAGCAACACGGCTTCGAGCTTGAGGATGGGGTCGCGTTTGAAGGCTTCCTCCTCTTCTTCCTTGGTCCGATAGAGTTGCCGGTCGTTGTCGGCAGCCCCGTGGCCGAGGAACCGGTAGTTCATGATTTCGACCCAGGCCGGCTTTTGCTCCTTCCGGACCCAATCGACAATCCTTTGCATATCTCTTTGGAACGTCAGGACATCCATTCCGTCAATCCGTTCGCTCTTGATGCCGAACGGTTCGCCGCGCTTGTAAAGTTGGGTATCGGCTGCGTGGTATTCAAGCCGCGTGCCCATGGCGAATTCGTTGTTTTCAATGCAGAAGATAATCGGCAGATCCCACAGCCCGGCCATGTTCATCGTTTCAAACACCACGCCCTGGTTGGCCGCGCCATCGCCCAACAAGCAGATCGTGACCCGGTCTTCTCCGCGGTATTTGGCAGCAAACGCCAATCCGCCGCCAAGGGGGATGTGTCCGCCGACGATTCCCCATCCGCCGTAAAAGTTCCGTTCGATGTCGTAGATGTGCATCGACCCCCCTTTGCCGCGACTCAGACCCCCGGAGCGGCCCATGATTTCGCTCATGACCTTGACCGGGTCGCTGCCCAAAAGCAGAGGCTGCGGGTGGTCACGGTAGGCCGTGATCATGGTGTCATAGCCGGGTCTGATGGCATGGTGGATTCCCACTGCGGTGGCCTCCATCCCGACATAGGTGTGCATGTAACCGCCGATTTTTCCGAGCCGGTACGCCACGTTGCACTTCTCTTCGAACCGGCGGATCAGGAGCATCTGGCGGTAATACTCTTCGAGCTTCGCCGGGCTTTCAGTTTTTTCCAATTTGGCCTTCGCCACGAATATCAACCTCTGGTTTGGTGGGTTGCCCGCCGCTCCGTTGAGACGTGCAGGGCTAAGTCTACCAGCGGGAGATCCCTCAAATATGCCGGTTGGCCGACCGGCTCAAGGACTGCGCACCAGACGATCCACCATCTTCCGGGACGCAATCGGGAACTGTCCCCCGTCCAACTGGGGTAGAAGGAGATTGACTATGGTGCTCAAGGTCGGCTGGTTCGTGGCATTGGCTTCCATCCTGTTTGCCGGGGTGTGTGTTGCCTTTTCCACCAATCAACAAGTCAAGAAGAACGACCAAATGGCCACCAAGGTCACCGGGCACCTTGCTTTTGCCGATGAAGATTGGGCGAGTTGCGAAAAGTCGAACCGAGAGATTCTGGCCAAAAACCCGGACGACGGCGAAGCTTGGTTTTATTTGGGGCTGGCCCAGCACTACCAAGGCGAATACGTCTATGGCCGAGATTCTTTTTACCGGGCCATTTCCCTGGGTTACAGGATTCCAATCAGCTACTACAACATCGCCTGCACTTTTGCCCGCCAGGGCGAATTTGAACAGGCGATGAAAGCTCTGGAAAATGCCGACCTCAAGGGGTTCCCAGTCCGCGATTTCGCAATGGACGACCCGGATATGGAGAAATTGCGGAAGCTCCAAGTATTTCAAGACCGGTTTGCCATCAGGCCAGAGAAAAACTGAAGGAGCAGCCAAACGTCTGACCATCATGGTTTTGGCCTTCATCCCACTGCTTGCCCCGGCCCCCACCTATATATCGCGTGCGAGCTACCCGGCGAAGTCGCCGATCCGCGACCAAGTCTCGCCCGGTGGATTTGCCGAATCAGTCAACCTTCCGCAACCGAACACCGCCAAGACCCCCAATACGACCGCAACAGTCGCTCAGGTCGATGGGGTGACAACCGTGACTCTCGCCAACCGAGACAATCCCAACTTGTGGATTCGGGCCGCCGATGGCAACCTCCTCATGTGGCTGGAAGCAAAAAACGGCAAGAAGTGGCAGCCCATCCAATACCACCTGTGGATCACGTGCGGCAATTCGTACCACCGGGTGAACCTGCCAGAAGGACAGAACTTTGAGTTCCATCCCAAAATTGTTTCTGGCACCTTGCAGACCCAAATCCGCCTAGCCTTCTATGCCGGCACCGATGCCGTGGGATCCGAGCCTTCCTACTCCGCTCCGACTAATGCCCGCATCGACCCATCGCAGTTCCTCCTCGACCCGCAATCAGCCGTGGACCATGTGGTGGCTACGGACTGGGTGATCCCCACGTTGATGCCCAAGCGCAACCACTGACCGGTATCCATTGAGAAATTCAATTTGCGCCAAGGCGTGCCATGTGATATATTGGATGCGGAGAATACGTATTCTCTAATTCAATGGTCAAAATGGTTCGCTTCCGCGCCGGGTTGTCGGCACTCCTTGCCGCAGCGGCTATCGCTGCCAGCGCACAAAATGCGACCTTGCTCACCGGCAACGGCCCCTGGGCTCAATCGGTGTTCGTTGCCGGTTGGAAAACCTTTGCCCTGGATCTGCAGGGTTACCACGGGGAGGTCTCCATTGAATTTGGCTCGAACCGCAACGTCTGCGGCCTGTACACCCGAATGGGTTCTGAGCCGACCTTTACGCAGTACGACACGTTTCGCCAAGTGGATGGCAGCAATCAAGCCACGCCGTTCATCCGGTCCAACACAACCCAGCCCCCCCTCCAAAACGGCCGGATCTACATTTCGTTCTACACGTTCAACAAACAGGTTGTCTCCTTCACCATCCGGCGCAAAACCGTTCCGAGCCATGTTCCCGGCATGGGGAACGTCGTCACCCCGGTGGGTACGAGTTTCCGGACTTATGCGCCCTTTGCCGATTCGGTGGCGATCGCCGGCCAGTTCAATGGCTGGGATGGCACTTCTGCCCAAATGCCCGAAGAAAGCGCCGGATACCACAGCATCTTTTACCGTGGAGCAACAAACGGGCAGCAGTACAAATATGTGATTCGCAATGGGGCGCAAACCCTCTGGCGCACCGACCCCTACGGCCCAAAACTCACGAGTTCCGTCGGGAACAGCGTCATCTACGATCAAAACGCCTTTGCCTGGCAAAGCCAGTTCACGATGCCCGATTGGAACAAGCTCGTGATCTATGAAATGCACATCGGCACGTTCAACGATTTGCCTGGCGGGGGCCCTGGCACGTTCTATACGGCCATCCAAAGGCTGGACGAACTCCGCGACCTAGGGGTCAATGCGGTTGAGCTCCTACCAGTCAATGAATTCCCAGGTGATTTCAGTTGGGGATACAACGGCAGCAACCCCTTTGCGGTTGAAAGTGCCTATGGCGGCCCCGAGGGCCTCAAGGCCTTCATCGACGCCGCTCATGCCCGGGGGATCGCGGTTTTGCTGGACGTCGTCCACAACCACTACGGGCCCAATGATCTCGACCTCTGGCGATACGACGGCTGGTCGGTCGGCAACTATGGCGGATTGTTTTTTTACAACGATGCCCGGGCTAATACTCCGTGGGGGCCACGTCCAGATTTTGGGCGGGGGTTTGTGCGCCAATACATCCGTGACAATGCCTTGATGTGGTTGGAACAATTCCGGGCCGATGGGTTCCGTTGGGACAGCACCCTGACCATGCGGACTACCGATTGGGGCGACAACCCCGATGGATGGAGCCTGATGCAATGGATCAATGACGAGGTCGACTCTCGCCAACCGTGGAAGATCAACATCGCCGAGGATTTGCAAGGCAATTCGTGGATCACCAAAGCTACAGGGGCTGGGGGGGCCGGCTTCGACAGCCAGTGGACTCCAAATTTTGTCCACCCGATGCGCCGGGTAATGACCGCCGTCAACGACAACGGCCGAAACATCAACGACCTAACGAGTTCAATCACCGACGGCTATAACGGCAACTGGCTCCAGCGGGTTGTCTATACCGAATCCCACGACGAAGTTGCCAATGGCCGGTCGCGCGTCCCGCAAGAAATCGATCCTGGCAACCCGGGCTCGTACTGGGCGCGCAAACGCTCGACCCTGGGGGCCGCCGTGATGATGACCGTGCCCGGGATTCCTATGCTCTTCCAGGGCCAAGAGTTTTTGGAAGACGGCTATTTCCAAGATACCGATCCGCTAGATTGGTCGAAAATGACGACCTTTGCTGGGGTTCGCCAGCTGTACAAAGACCTTATCGCCCTGCGCCAAAACAACGCGGGTACGACGCGGGGGCTCTGCGGGCCGAACCTGAACCTTTACCACGTGAACGACGGAGCAAAGGTCGTCGCCTATCACCGCTGGGATCAAGGGGGGCCAGGCGACGACGTGGTGGTTTTGGTGAATTTCAGCAACACCCAGTTCCCTGCCTACACGGTTGGGCTTCCCCGCGCGGGCCGGTGGGAGCCAGTCTTCAACAGCGACTGGAGCGGCTACGGCAGCGATTACCTCAACACCTTCACTGCTCCGGTGGATGCTCAGGCGATCCCAATGCATGGCCTCGGCTATCGGGGAACTTTCGCCCTTGGGCCGTATTCGTGCGTGATCTTGCGCTTGGCCCCCTGATTCAGTCGGCGTCGAACAGCAAAAGCCCCTGGCTTCCGGGTGTTTCGACGGTTGTGGGCTCGGCATGCCAACCCGTCGGCACTCCATCCTGCAACTCGGCTCCCGGCAAAGCCGCCCCCAAATCTACTGCAAACGGCACCACCGCTTGGCAATGTTCCCGCCGGAACCACCGCTGGCCAGGTTCGAGTTCCCAATCGGGCGGATACTCAGGGTTGAGGAAGTAGACCGGCTCGAACGCCTCCCACCCCTCTGCACCATAGCGTTCAACCCACACGGCCGCCAGGATGCCGCCTTTGAGTTCGTGCACGATGCGGCTGAACGGGGTCAGCAACCAGCGGACACACCAAGCCGCCTCTTCGGGTTCATCGCAGTGGGTGTGCCACCGTTCGCAACTCACCATGAGTTCGTCCCCTTCGTCAAACACCCGCACATCCAGCCCGCCCGGGTAGGTGACTTCCATGGAACTGGCCCGGCGTTCGCATTTGGCACTCTCGGCCCCGGTCGCTGCAAGCAGGCTCTCGATGGTGTCAAAAGCATCTTTGGCAAGCGGGGAGAGGGGCATCAGAGCGATTATGGCCGCCGCAGACCGCCCCTCCTTGGCCCACCAAGGAGGGGCACCGGCAGACTAGAGGGTTCCGCGGAGGGCCTGTTCGCGTTCGATGGACTCAAACAACGCTTTGAAGTTGCCTTTGCCGAAGCTTTTGGCCCCTTTGCGGTGGATGATTTCGTAGAACAAAGTCGGGCGGTCGGTGATCGGCTTTGTAAAAATTTGCAGCAAGTAACCCTCGTCATCCCGGTCGACCAAGATGCCGAGGTCGGCGAGCACATCGATGTCTTCGTCGATCTGGCCAACCCGATCTTCTAGGACATCATAATACGACCGCGGCACGCTGAGGAACGGCACACCCCGAGCGCGAAGCCGACTGACGGTATGCACGATGTCGTCTGTGAGCAGCGCGACATGTTGAACGCCCGGCCCGCCGAAGAACTCCAGATACTCGTCGATCTGGCTCTTTTTTTTGCCCGGGGCAGGTTCGTTGATCGGGAACTTGACCCGACCGTTGCCGCTAGCCATGACTTTAGACATCAACGACGTGTATTCAGTGGAGATGTCGTTGTCATCGAAGCTGATGAGGTTGGCAAAACCGAGAACGTCTTCGTACCACTTGACCCAGGTGTTCATTTTCCCGAGTTCGACATTGCCGACGCAGTGGTCGACGTCGATTAGGCCGATGGGGTCACCGGGTTCGTTTCGTTCGGCAAAGCCTGGCAGAAAATCGCCCTTGTAACCGTCGCGGTTAACCAGGCTGTGGACCGTATCGCCGTAGGTGTGGATGGCAGCTTGGCGGACTCTGCCGTTGTCGTCTTCGAGCCAAGTCGGTTCCATGGCACTTTGGGCTCCCCGGTCGATAGCCGCTTTGTAAGCCCAATCGACATCATCCACTTCAAAGGCGATGTCTTGGACGAAGTCCCCGTGGAAGGCGATTTTCTCGGCCATGGGGTGCCCCGGCCGCATGGGGGCGCTGAAAACCAGCCGGATGTTGGCCTGTTCCAGCAGGTAATCGACTTGATCCTTGCTCCCGGTCTCCAACCCCCGGTACCCCGTGATGCTGAAACCGAATGTGTGCTGATAGAAGAATGCGGACTGCCGCGCATTGTTCACGTAATGCCGGACGTGGTCTACCCGCCGGATCGGGAACGTGTCTGCCATACCTAGATTATACGGTCAGCGGGGCCTGGTTGAACCGTGGGCGGGACGGTTTCGGACGGCCCTGCAGGGCTTAGCACTCGCCGCCGAAAATCTGGCATAATCGTCCCTCGCAAGCGGGCCACTTTAGCTCAGTGGTAGAGCAGCTGTTTCGTAAACAGCAGGTCACCGGTTCAAGTCCGGTAAGTGGCTCCAGAACTATCTCGTGTCTTGAGTTCAGCAACAACCGCTGCCGGGGGTGCAGCATTCGCTGTTTGCCAGCCGCAAGGGGGTCAGCCCGCACCGGTCCGGGGCCAGGCACGCCGTTTGCTTGGGGATCAGGACAAAGACCCCTTCTTCGAACCCCAACCCGAACTTCCCAATCGTTTCCTGTTGGTATTCCACCTCGATGCTGAGGTTTTGGCTCTCGCCCAAGACCTTTTGGGAGAGGCCTAAGATCTTCTGGAATTTGGTTGGTGTCAGGCGGTGTTCGTCATCGTCGGCGACCCACAGTTGGAAATTGGCAACCGATTCAGTGCGCTCCACCCCGCCACAGTCGATGAAATGTTTGGTCACCAAACCAACTTCGGTGAGGTGGAAATGCGCAGGAATGATCGTCCCGTCGACATTGCGGAAGGAGATCACGTCCAGGTCCGGCAAAATCTCCCGTAGTTCGGCGATGGTCATAGGTTCCTGGTTTGATTATGGCCGTCCCGGGGTGGTTGGACCGGTCAAGGCGGTGGCCACCCCAGGGTCAGCCAAAGTACCCGGTCAGGAATGCCGCGCTTTGCGCCTTCTTGCCAGCAAGCCCAATGGTGCGGCGGCAAGGAGCATCATCCCTGGTTCGGGAACCGGGGCCAGGGCGATCCCGCTATAGATGGCCTGGGAGTTTGTGAAGGGGCTGACCAAAGTCGCTGTGGGAGAACCGAATGTCGTGGAAACCTTGTAAAGATTGTTCCCAGAGACCAGAGTCAGGTTCCCGGCCGAATCAAAATCAAGGTCGCAGACCGCCCCCGCAGCCGAAACCCCCATCGATCCATAGTTCACTGGGGTCGAGCCTTGCAATTCATACAAGTCGCAAATCCCGGTGGTGTTTGTGTTGGCGGCGCAGAACCAAATCCGGCCCGAACCATCCACGGCGATGCCCGAGACATCATCGATCCCGCTGATGGATGCGATGGGGGTGTGGGTGAAGTTCACAAGATCCACCGCCTCGATCGCCGTGAATGCGTCGGAAACCAGGAACCGGTTGTTGACCGGGTCATATCCAGCTGATCCTTCGATGCCGACACCAAACGCCCCTCTTAGGGTGAGGTCGCCATTGGCCGGGTTAACCTCGTAAAAGCCCGAGCTCCCCATGGCAAACAGCCGCCCTTGGTTATCGAAGTCGAGTCCGGAAACCATGATACTGGCCGTATTCCCGGAAAAGTTCAGAACTCGGGGATTGGTTGCCGAGGCGGCCCCTTCAGTGTAATCAAAAAGCCATGTCCCATCCACTTGGGGCCAACCAGAAACAATCCAGTGGTCACCGGTTGCCCCCCACGCAGAACTGCCCAGGCAGACAATGGCTATTGCGGACGAAATGCCGCGTCGTTTGAATTCCCTCATTTCTTTCCTCAGGAAAGGACACCCGTCCAGTCCTGTTCCCACTATAGAGGTTGCAATCTTCAATTGCAACTCATTTAAAAGAAAGCAGTCAAACAAATTTGAACCGTGCGCGGCAAAGAAGACACCAACTTTCTGTGGACATCGAAATCAAAAAGCCTTGCCCGGCCAATTGGGACGCCATGACCGGCGACGAGCAAAGCCGGTTCTGCGGCCAATGCCAAAAATCCGTACACAACATTTCCGAAATGACCGCGGAAGAAGCGGCATCAATCTTGTGCAAGCCGGGCCAGAAAGCGTGCATCCGCATCACCCGCGCACAAGATGGCTCTTTCCGCACCAAGTCTGGTTGGGTCAAGCGGGTCGCCCTGGCCGGTGCCGCGGGGTTGGCCCTGATCCCGATGGCCGGTTGCGGACCAAATGGAGATGGCCGCAGCGCCCAGGCCACGCAAGTTCCGCAAAGCTCCGCTTCAAAACCCAAGATGGATGAGGTTGCGGTGCCCGGCCCAGGGCATGAGACGCTCACCGGGGACATTGCCGTCGAACCGGTTGAAACCCAGGAACTCGATACGACGTTGGGCAAGTTTGCCAACCCCGATCTAACCGATGACACGACAGTCGGGGTTGTGGCCCCGGCCCCGGGTTCAGAATCCCCAAACTGACCCCGGGGAACCCTCTTGCGCGCGGCGGCCGTCCCGATACTTGAACGGGGGCATGCGGCTCGGCTCCCAGCGGTATAATGTCGCTTGCCGAATAAGCACCATGGCTCAGCGTTCCCTGCTCCCCGCCCCGTATATTGCGGGACGGTTCAAACAAGTCAAGAACGCCGACAAGCCGGTGCGGCTCGCCCTTTTCGTCCTGTTCGTGCTGATGCCCCTTGCCTATATGGGGGCCGTTCTCAAAAACATCGACTTCGAATTCGTCTTCCTGGCGATTTGGCTCCTCACCGGGGTACTGGCGATGTATGCCGAAGTGCAGGTCAAGCCCAAGGCGAAGTTGAAGGCGTTCCACTACCTGTCGCTTGGGCTTGTGCTCATCGGGGTGCCGGGGCTTGCGGTGAGCCAACCGCGGACGGTTGCCCTCATCTACCTGTTCGGGTTCATCGGGGTCATCCTCATCAAGTTGATCGTCGTGTTGATGATCATCCCCAGGTGTCTTTATGAGTCGAATGTGAGCCCGGTCCGCGTGCTCATCCGCGGATTGCTGACTGGCGCGTTGCTCACCTGCGTCATCAACAACGTTCTTTATGCAGCGCGGGGGGTGACCATCCTGACTCCCGGACGTGCCCTTTTCACCGACTGGTTCCACCCCAACGCCGCGGCCCTTTATGGGTCGATCACCGTATTGGCCGCGATCATCGAACCGAACTTGAACAAGTGGTACAAGGCCTTCGCGATCGGAACTGGTTTCTACACCCTCCTGGTCACGCAAGGGCGGTCTTCCCTCTTCTCGACACTCGGGATCTTGGCGTTTCTCTTCCTCCTTGAACTCGTCCACGACCCCAAAAAGTTCGCAGTTCAAGGCATGTTGTGGCTGGCTTCCCTTGCCGGCGGAAGCGTTGTTTTGGCGGGGGCGATCCGCAACCTCCCGGCGATCAAGAACATCGAGGAGCGCACCTTCCAGTCTGATGACCCGTTGGCCGGTCGCTTGGATTACATCGAGTTCTCCATCGAATACTGGTCAAAGTCGCAGTTGATCGGGTTCGGGCAAAAGCAGGCTCCGGCGGTTGACAGTTTTTGGATGGCGAGCCTCATGCAATACGGGATCCTCGGCCTCTTCATCTACGTCGTTTTCTACTTGGTCAGCGGCTACCGCGGCTACAAACTGTTTACTTCAAAGAACCCAGAATTGCGGCTCCTCGGCAAGTTCATCATGATGGTGACTTTGTCGTTCTTTGTCCGCTCGTTCACCGACGACAACCACGCCCTTCAGTTGTCGAATATCGTCGGCAATGTCTATTGCATCGCCGTTGGGCTGGCCTTTTTGGTCGATCCATCTTCCAAGCGGTGGATGACCCAAGAGACGGGCAAGCTGCCGGTGCCCCAAGGCCCGACCTTGGTCCGGCCCGAGCCCGCAGGTTGAACTGCTGTGAACCTGATCGTTTTAGCGGCGGGGCTCGGCACACGTTTCGGAGGGCCTAAGCAGTTCTTTCCCGTCGGCCCGGGCGGCGAATGCCTCTTCCACTTCTCTCTCCGTCACGGCCTCGACCATGGCGTTGAGTCACTGACCCTGGTCACACGGTCAGAGATCGTTGAGCAAGCGAAGAATTCGGTACAAGGACTCCCGGTACCCGTGCGCATAGCCATCCAGGAGACTCTGGGGGGGAAACCCAGGGGCACGGCTGACGCCTTGCTCTGCGCCCTCCGCCAAAGTCCCAGAGGGCAGTTTGCAATCATCAATGGGGACGATTACTATGGCGAGAAGACATTTCGGGTGGCCAAGGAGCTCATAACCGGCGACCCTGTTGCTGCGGCCGTCCCATATCTTCTGGGCCAAACATTATCGCCTCATGGCGGGGTTTCGCGCGCGGTTTGCACCATCGAATCCGGATTCCTCACGTCCATCCGTGAAACTCACGGACTTGAGGCACATGCCGGCGGAGCCCAGGGGGTTTGCAACGGACAGCCGGTCCAAGTGGGGTTAGATTGCCCGGTATCAATGAACTTCTTCACGTTCTCGTCTACGGTTGCCGAAGACCTGGCCCAGTTTGTCGATCAAGCGCCGACCGGCCAAGAAGTCACCATCCCCGACTTTCTCAACGACCGCATCTCACGGGCTGGATGGAAAGTCCCCGCCCGGTTGTCCGCCTCCGAATGGTTCGGCATGACATTTGCGCAAGACTTACCGTCGGTCCAGCAGCGGCTGGCAGAATTTTGTCGATCTGGCAAAATTCCGCATCCTCTGTGGTAAGTGAGCCACAATAGAAAGGAAAACCATGGCCCTTGCGAGTCCCATCACCACCCACTTCGTCTTGGGGAGCGAACTGATCGGTCAAGAGACCATCGAGCGTGGCCACATCAACCAGACCTACATGTCTGTCGTCCAAAAGGACGGCGAAATCGGGCGGTACATCTATCAACACATCAACAAATCGGTCTTCCCTGATCCGCCGCGGATGATGGACAACATCAAGGCGGTGCTCGACCACATCCATGCCAAAAGGGGGACGGCGGCTGACTGCTTAGAACTGGTTGCAAATGCCGACGGCTCCTACTACTTTAAAGACGAAGACGGCGAGTTTTGGCGATGCTACCGGTATATCGAGGACACGTCCAGTTACGACATCGTCCCTAATCCCGAAGTCGCTTACCAGGCTGCACTGGCATTCGGCTCGTTTTTGAACGAGATTTCTGACCTGCCGACCGATGGGTTCCACATCACGATCCCCGACTTCCACAACACGGAGTTCCGGCTCCGCCAGTTGGATTCCGCCCTGGCAAACCCAGTTGCAGGACGGCTGGAAACCGCGGCTGCCGAGATCGATTTTGTCAACCGGCACCGGGAACTCGGCAGCCGGTTGATGCATGTGGTGGAAAACTACCCGGAAGCAGTCCGAATCGTCCATAACGACACAAAAGTCAACAACGTCCTCTTTTGCGGCGATGGCAAAGTCGGCAAAGCGGTCATCGATTTGGACACGGTCATGCCGGGCACCATCTTGTTCGACATCGGCGACTTGATCCGGACGGCCTGCAACGCGGCGGCCGAGGATGAAACCGACCTTTCCAAGGTCATCTTCAACAAAGACCACTTTGCGGCGATCATCCGAGGGTTTGCAGAAAGCACCGGCCCTTCAATCCACCCCGCCGAATGGGATGCCATGCCCTATTCCGGCGCCGTAATCACGATGACGGTCGGGATCCGTTTCCTCACCGATTTCCTCAATGGGGACACCTATTTCCGTACCCACCGCAAAAACCAAAACCTAGACCGTTGTCGCACGCAATTCGAGCTTGTCCGGCAGATGCTCGACAGCGCCGACGAACTCGAACGGATCGTGATGGCCGAGCGGGACCGGTTGGCGTAAAATCAGGGCGATGCCAGCCCAACTCCATGCCGGGAGTTCTATGCCGAAGGATTGGGGGGGTATTGAACGGTATGTCGTTTATTTAACAACGGCTATGGCGGGGCGGGGCCACCGGGTCACAGTTGCTGCTCCAAAAGGCTCGCCCCTCTCCAAACGGTTGACGGTCGGCCAGGTTCCCGTTCGGATCTGGCACAAATATGACCCTTTGGCCTTTGCGGCCTACCTGCGCACCATCCGCGCGAAACAGCCAGATTTGTTGGTCACCCACTTTTCCCCCGATTACATCGCACCGGCCTGGGCGGCAAAGACAGCGGGAGTCAAGAGTGTCATGACCCGCCACGTGACGGCCCAGTTCAAACCCTCGCGGGTACGGCTTTATGAAAAGCTCTACGACGGTTATGTCGCCATTTCCCAGGCGGTGAAATCGCATCTCGTCCAAGACGGCATACCCGACAGGAAAGTCCATGTGGCTTACAACGGCTCACCGCCGCTGGTGCCGACCGGGAACCTGGCGTTGGCCGGTCCGAGCATCGGCGTTTTTGGCCGGTTGGTTTGGGTCAAAGGGCAGGATGTGGCGATCCGCGCTCTCAAGGATCTTCCGGGAACACATTTGCACCTGTTTGGTCAAGGCCCGTTCCGGGGCGAGCTGGAACTCTTGGCAAAATCGGTCGGCGTTGCGGACCGCACCACTTTCCACGGTCATATCGATGATGTGGCCGATGCCATGGCATCGGTGGATGTCGTCTGCATCCCTAGCGTTTGGCGGGAGGCTTTTGGCTACACGGCCACCGAAGCCATGTCTTTGGGCAAACCGATCGTGGCGAACGCCTACGGGGGACTGACCGAGATCTTCGAAGACAACGAATCGGCCTTGCTCATCCACTCGGAAAATCCCGAAAACCCCGACCCTGCCGACTTTGCACGGGCCATAAATAGCCTTTTCAAAGATCCAGCCTTGGCGACCCGGTTGGGGCAGAATGCCAAACAACGGTACACCGAAAATTTCACCGTTGACCACATGGTCGCTCGGGTCGAAGCCGCCTACGATCAGATTCTTCACCCCTAACAAGCCAGAAAGCCGGCCCACCGGGGAACCGGGGGCCGGGCAATCCTTTTTTTGCCGAGGGAGTTGAGAGAGGGATGAAATCTGTTTCAGGCCCGCTTACGGGCGACGGCAAACGACACGGCCGCCAACAAGGGGATGATCGCAATCGTGCTGGAAGGGGCTTCTGCCCCGGATTGGAACCCGCTGGCTTGGGCGGAGACGGCCGCCCCAACCAGAAGCCCAACACAGACAACCGTCAACAGTCCTTTGTTTTTGCCCAGCGTTTTCATGCGACTCCGTTCTGTTAAGGAGCGGTGATTCAAATCCTGGGCCACCGTTTAGGACGGGGCCAAAAACCCGGATTCTTGCCTGGGTGATCCCGCGATCAGGCATACTCCAACCTTCTCATGGAGCACCAACTCGTCACCGTTGTCGATTTCGGCGGGCAGTACACGCAGCTCATCGTGCGGCGAGTGCGCGAGCTCGGCTGCTACAGTGAGATGGTGCCGTGGCAATCTGCCGCCAGCCACATCCAAGATCGGAAGCCGGTGGCGGTGATTCTTTCGGGTGGGCCCAAGTCCACACTTGCCGAGGGCGCGCCAACCATCGATTTCTCGGTTCTGGAAGGCATTCCCACCTTGGGAATCTGTTACGGGCACCAATTGATGGCCAAAAACCTTGGTGGGGCGGTTGAAAAATCGACTGAGCGGGAATATGGGCGCCGGTCGCTGGGCCCGCGCAGTCCGGGGAGTCTGGCCGCCAGGATCCAAATCGACACAGTGTGGATGAGCCACGGGGACAAGGTCACGGCCGTTCCCCCCGGCTTCATCGTGACGGCAAAGACGGAGTCATGTCCAATTGCCGCAATGGAGAATCTGAAGGATCTCAAATTCGGAGTCCAATTCCATCCCGAAGTTACTCATACACCCGATGGCCGCAAACTCCTCCAAAGCTTCCTGTTCGACTACGCCGGGCTCAAGGGGGATTGGTCGGCACAGAATTTCATCGCCGATGCAACCGCCCAGATTCGAGAGTCGGTCGGCAACGGAAAAGTCCTTTGCGCTGTGAGCGGTGGGGTGGACAGCAGCGTTGTTGCCGCCCTGTTGAGCGAAAGCGTGGGGGATCAGACGACTTGTGTCTTTGTAGATCACGGCCTGTTGCGAAAAGGGGAGGCCGAACAGGTCCGCCAAACGTTCACCGAAACGTTCCATCCCCACTTGGTGGTCATCGAAGCCCACGACCAGTTCTTCTCCGCCCTCAAGGGGGTCACCGACCCGGAGGCAAAGAGGAAGGTGATCGGCGAAAACTTCGTTGTCTGTTTCGAACGAAACCGGGAGGAACTGCAAAGCCATGACTTTTTGGCGCAGGGGACGCTCTATCCCGACGTGATCGAATCAGGCTCGCCAACCGCCAGCAAGATCAAGACCCATCACAACGTCGGAGGATTGCCAGATTGGATGCGCCTGAAAGTCATCGAGCCGTTGCGGTGGCTGTTCAAGGATGAAGTCCGTGAAGTGGGCCGCGCCCTGGGACTTCCTGACGAAGTGGTCGACCGAGAGCCGTTCCCGGGTCCGGGTTTGGGGGTGCGGATCCTAGGCGAAGTCACACCGGAGAGGGTTCGGATCACCCAGGAAGCCGACTGGATCTTCCGCGAGGAATTGCGTAAAGCCGGGCTTAACAAAGGAATCTGGCAATCGTACGCCGCCCTCTTGGATGTGCGCAGCGTGGGTGTGATGGGGGACGAGAGAACCTATGAACAGCCGATCGTCTTGCGGGCCGTGACCAGCGAGGACGCGATGACGGCCCAGGCTTTTCCGTTTGCGTTCGACTTTTTGGAGCATGTGGCAAACCGGATCGTCAATGAGGTGGACGGAGTCAATCGGGTTCTCTACGACCTAACTTCAAAGCCTCCGGCAACCATCGAATGGGAATAGCCACCGCAACAAAACGGGTGCATTCCAGACGGGCAGCTTGGTAAATTGTGGGCAGACATGGTCTGTGTTGCCGCGCTGCTCTTGGCGTTGTTTGCCCCAACCAAAGACTTTCAACTCGAGTCGCCCCATGTGTTGCTGAGCTTCCGGACGGATCAGTCGATTTTCCCCCGGGAGTGGCAAACCCTTGAAATCGATCCGGTTGCCGAACCTCTCCCAGTCTTTGAGGAAGGCGCTTGCGTCACCGCCATCCGAGAAGAGCTCCGACGCTATCCAACCGCCGTCGTCGAAAAGAACCTCAAGGGAGTCTTCATCGGCCAAGGGCTTCGATTCTATGGTTTGCAATATGGAGGGACGAATTCGCTAGACAGTCTCTACCTTTCGCTCCCCGGCTGGCATGACCGCGTCTTGGCCGATCGCTTCCTGCGGCGGGCCTTCCACCACGAGTTCAGCAGCATCTTGTTGAGGAATTACGCCACCCGGTTTAGGCAAGGAGAATGGGAATCGGCCCTGCCTACCGGTTTCAAATATTCCGGTGACGGAGCCCAATCCCTCCGCGAAGGCAAGTCCAGTACCCGGTACGAGGCGCGGTACAACCGACAGGGGTTCCTGGCCGAATATTCGACATCCAGTTTGGAGGAGGATTTCAACCTGTTTGCCGAAGCCATATTCTGTGGCGACCCGGAGTTCTGGCGTTTGTACGACACTTTCCCGGCAATCGCCGTCAAGGCGGATTTAGTCTTGGCCCTGTATGCTTCGATCGATCCGGCGATGGATGCCAAGTCGCTCCGTGGACTTGCCCAAGGCCCGTTGATGTGATCGGCCACAATCGGGCCCGATGGAGACTCAAACGCCCATCACGATCACCAAGGAGTACCGCTGGGAAATGGGCCATCGGCTGGCTGCTCACGCCGGGCACTGCCGCAACCTCCATGGCCATTCTTACCGGGCTGTTGTCGCCTTGACCGGCCACGCCGGCGAAAATGGGATGGTCTTGGATTTTGCCGAGGTCACCGAAGCCGTCCGCCCCATCATCGATTCTTTGGACCATGCAACCATGCTCCAAGATTCCGATGAACCCTTGACGGGAATGCTCTGCTCGCTCGGCCTCAAAGTCGTCAGCGTCCCATTCCCCCCGACAACCGAAGAGTTGTGCCGGTGGATGCTTGGGGAGATCGCCGGCGGCCTCAAGGCGCGCGGTGCAGCAGGCACACTGGCCTTGACGATCCACGAGACGTCAACCTCGACGGTTACAATGAGCCAGCGGTTATGAGCTTCGGTGAGAATTTGGAGACCTTGATCCCGGCGGATAGGATCCAGGCCCGGGTGGCGCAGATCGCCCAAGACATCCGCCGGGACATCGGAGACTCCCCGATCCTTTTGCTTTGTGTCCTCAAGGGGGCCTTCCCGTTCCTCGCCGACTTGGCCAAAAACATGGAGGGGGATGTCCTATTCGACTTCATCCAAGTCAGCAGTTGGGCGGGAGGAAGGGAAAGCACAGGATCAGTCCGGATCAAGAAGGATCACGACTTCGACATCAAGGGGATGCATGTGGTCTTGGTGGAAGACATCGTCGATTCCGGATTGACGCTCACCTACCTCCGCGAGCTGCTTGGCACGCGCCAGCCGGCTTCGTTGCGTGTTGCGGCCCTTTTGAGCAAGCCCGACGCCCGGGAACACAATGTCCCAGTGGAATATATCGGTTTCGAGATCGAGAACCGGTTTGTGGTAGGATATGGATTAGACGACGGCGAGAGGTTTCGAAACCTGCCCTACGTGGCCGCAGTCATCCCCACCAGCGAACCGGTTTAACCGTGTCGAACGTCTGGTACCTCAATCCCCTAAAGGAACGACCTAGCCCCTTTGTGTACCGGGGCAAACCCAACTCCCTATGAGTCACACCTTCCGACCGCGGAAATCCGACAGCGGGTCACGAATGCGCCGGCGCAGCCGCTCCGACCGTCCCCGCGACATCGACAGCGCCGACCTCGAGAACCTGCCGGCAATCGATTACAACCACTTTGACCAGCTTACGCCCACCGAGTTGGCCAAGCTTGCCAAAAAGCACAAGATCTCCATCGATCAAAGCCGTTCCAAGGTGATCGAAGAGCTGATGATCGTCACGAACGCCGAGCATGGTGCCATCTACAAGCGCGGGATCTTGGAGATCCTAAACGAAGGGTGGGGCTTTTTGCGGCAACCCTCCTACCAGCCTTCCAATGAAGACGTCTATGTCGGCCAAAACCAGGTCAAAAAGAACGGCCTCAAAGCGGGCGACCTTGTCTTCGCCCAAGTCCGCCCGCCGAAAGAGGGCGACAAATACCAAGGTGTTCTCCGGGTTGAAAGCATCAACGGGAACGCCACGCAATCGCCAGAAAACCAAGTCCGGCGGGATTTTGAAAGCCTGACGCCACTCTTCCCCGACGAGCAGCTGAAAATGGAAACGGTTCCGGATCGGATCATCGGCCGGATCGTCGACCTGATCGCCCCAATCGGTAAAGGTCAGCGGGGCTTGATCGTCGCGCCGCCCAAAGCCGGGAAAACGACAATCGTTAAAGCTATCGCCCAAGCTGTTGCCGAAAACGATCCTGAAGTGGCCTTGATGGTCTTACTCGTCGACGAGCGGCCGGAAGAAGTAACCGACATGCGCCGGTTCGTACGGGGCCAGGTGATTAGCTCGACCTTTGATGAGCCCGCAGAAAACCACATGCGGGTCACCGACCTCTGCTTGGAACAAGCCAAGCGCATGGTCGAATCGGGCCGGGACGTCGTGATCCTGCTCGACTCTATCACCCGTTTGAGCCGCGCAAGCAACCTGACCATCAACCCCTCGGGTCGGACCCTCTCCGGCGGTTTGGACCCGGCCGCTCTCTACCGCCCCCGGCGGTTCTTTGGTGCGGCCCGGAATATCGAAGAAGGCGGTTCCCTCACCATCATCGCCACCGCCTTGGTGGACACCGGGTCAAAAATGGATGATGCGATCTTTGAGGAATTCAAGGGCACCGGGAACATGGAACTCGTCCTTGACCGGGATCTTGCCGAACGCCGTATCTGGCCAGCCATCGATGTGCGCCGATCCAGCACCCGGCATGAGGAAAAACTCTTTGCCGGCGAAGAGGCCCTGCAGGCGGTCTACCACCTGCACCGGATGCTCGCCAATGCTAAAGACACAGTGGACGCAACCGAGAGCCTGATTAAGCTCCTCAAGCGCACCCCGACCAACGAAGCTTTCTTGGAAAGCGTCATCGCCAAAACCAGGGCGACCGTCTAAAACAAAAGTAGCCCGCCTCTCCCTTATCGTGAGAGGCGGGCTACTTCGCTGTTTTTTAACTCCTATTTACGGTTCCGCTTTCTTAGGGCGGCAACGGCGGCGATTCCAATCAGCGCCATCGTGCCCGGTTCAGGTACGCCGGTCGTGTCCTGGATCCATTGCCGGCTGAAGCCGGCACTCGTGAAGAAACTGACGTCGCCATAACCAGCACCGCCACCGATCGCTGAATTGACCCCGGCGAGCCAAAACTGGCCGTTTTCTTCGATGAAAACACCGCCGCCAGAATCGCCCGAGGCCAAGTTGCCTTCGTAATCGACCCAATCCTGGGTGCCCAACGAGTTGTTGCCCGGCAAGTTGCTATCGAAGTCGCTGGCAAAAAGCCCGGTGCGATCCGGCGAAATGTCGATTTCCCCCGGGTTGCCGGTCGCGACAAAATATTCGTCGATCTTGTTGCGCATGGCCCGCTTGATTCCGCCGGTCCCCGGCACCTGGCCGGTGTTGCCGTTCCCTCCCAGCCCAAATCCGACGGCCGAGAGCAGGTTCCCCCGCTCGCTGTTGCCCATGTAAAGTTGGGCTGGCGTGATCCCAACCACCGGGGTGCTCAGGCGGATCAGGGTGAGGTCGAGCCCGTTCACAATGGCGTCGATCGCACTCATACCAGCGGGGGCGAGATTGACCACTTGGGCTCCGTTGTACGTATTACCGCCGATTGTGAAGGTTGCGCCGCTTGGATTGCCGGAGAATCCGCCAGCCACATGGTAAGCCGTCAGCACCCAATTGGGGGCAATGAGAACCCCGCTCGCCCCGGAGCACTGCCCAACCGACTGGAATTGTGATTCGGCGCCATAAGCGATGGCCTGAGCATCCGTGTAATCGCTACGCATCGTGATGGCTTGGGCGGCAACGGGCAACAAAAGCAACGCCCCTCCAACGAGGGTCAACTGGTTTTTCCTCATGCGAAACACCTCCCGGGCGGAAAAACACCCGGAGAACGCCTCTAGTTTATCGGAATCCGCCCCCTCCGCAGAAGCCCCGGCCCCCGTAATTTTCCCAGGTTAGAGCCGCAGATCCTTCAAAACCGGCTCAATGACCAGGGATGCCCGGCTCCGTCAGCAAGGCGGGATCCAAAGCTTTGGTCAAGGTCTCCTCGTCCAACAGCCCTTCTTCCCTGACAACTTGCGGGATCGGCTTCCCGCTTGCCAAAGATTTTTTGACCACATCCGCCGCCACCTTGTAACCGACAAAGGCGTTGAGGGCGGTCGCCAAACTCGGGCTTGTTTCGGCATAGTGCCGGCAGCGGTCGGCGTTGGCGGTGATCCCCACGATGCAGTTGTCGACATAAGTGTCGATGGCGTTGGCAAGGATCTGCAAACTGAACTGGGCGCTAAAGGCCATCCCGGGCATCATCACGTTTAGCTCAAGCTGACCCGCTTGCACACAATAATCCAGCGACTGGCATTGCCCCAGCACTTGGAAGAGCACCAAATTCATATTCTCGGCCATGCTCGGGTTGACTTTGCCCGGCATGATCGAACTTCCCGGTTGCACCGGAGGCAGGGTGATTTCGGCCAGCCCGGTGAGCGGGCCACTGCAAAGCAGGCGCAGGTCATTGGTGATCCGGGTGAGTTCCAAGCAAAAGATCCTCAAACCCGAAGCAAGGGCCGCCATGCACAGTTGGCTCTGCATCGCCTCTCGCAGGTCGCCGGCGGCTCGGAACGGAAGACCGGTATAGCCGTTGAGCAACTCCACAACTCGGAACCGGTATTCCGGGTGGGTGTTGAGCCCCGTCCCGGCGGCCGAACCGCCGATACCGAGCTCCTCCAACTCCCAAGCTGCTTTTTCCAGCCACCCCCGCGCCCGCTTGATGCTGGCGGCATAGGCGGCGAACTCTTGACCCAACCGGATGGGGACGGCATCTTGCAGGTGGGTTCGGCCCGATTTCAAGATCCCGTCGAATTCGACTCCCTTGGCCGCGAGGGCAGCTTCCAAGCGGTCGACCTGTTCAAAGAGCGGTTCCATCATGAGGCGCGCCATGATGCGCATAGCGGTTGGAAAGGTGTCGTTGGTGCTTTGCCCGTAGTTGACGTGGTCGTTGCTGCCCACGAGTTTGTATTCGCCTTTGTTTCCGCCGAGTATCTCTTCGGCCCGGTTGGCCAAAACCTCGTTGCAGTTCATGTTGAAACTTGTCCCGGCACCCATATGGAAGACGTCGACCGGGAACTGGTCGCGGAGCTTGCCGCCAAGGATTTCATCGGCCGCTTGGGCGATGGCTCCGGCTTGCGATTGGTCGAGCAACCCGAGCTCGCCGTTGGCGACCGCGCACGCCTTTTTCAGCAAGATGTAGGCATCGATCATCTTGGGATGCTCGGTCAGGCCGCTAATCTGAAACAGGTGGCGACTCCGTTCGGCTTGGCTGCCCCAATAGGCGTCGGCGGGAACTTGCACATCGCCGAGGCTGTCTTTCTCGATCCGGGTGGACATGCCGTGGAGTCTACTGAATTCGACCCCGCGTCCCCTACCCCCGGCAAACCTGCCATACTTTGGCCCTCAATGCTCGTCCCCCAGTTCGCCGATGTCAAAGCCGTCTTCTTCGACCTCGACGACACCCTATGCGGGTATTGGGACGCGGCCAAATCGGCCTTGCGGAAAGCCTTTGCCGACCATCCCGAGCACGGACACGACCCAGAACGGCTGATGCAAGAATGGTCGATCGCCTTCCGCTCATTTGTCGAGACAATCGGCAAAACCCATTGGTACGAAAAGTATTGCGATAGTGGGGAGATCACCCGGGTGGAGCTGATGCGCCGCACACTTGACCGGCTCGATATCTTCGATGACGAACTCGCCTACCGTTTGAGTTTCACCTACCATGTCGAACGCCAAGCCGCCCTCGAGCTGTTCCCCGAAGCCCTTGAAGTCTTGCAGGCCCTAAAGCAGGATTACCCCCTGGGGATCATCACCAACGGACCCGCCGACATCCAGCGCTTAGAGCTTGAAAAACTGCAGATCACGTCCTTCTTCGACCATATTTTCATTGAGGGTGAGCACCGAATCGGCAAGCCGGACGAGCGGATTTTCCGCATGGCCGAAGAATCGGTCGGCCTCCCCCCGGAACAGCTCCTCTTTGTGGGTAACAGCTATGGGCACGACATCAAACCCGCCCAGGCCTTTGGGTGGAAGACGGCGTGGATCCGCCGCCCATCGGATGTGCCGCCATCGAGCGCATCTGGCCGCCCGGACGCCTTGCCCGAATCGGCAGTTCCGCCGGATTTGACGATCACTGACTTGCGCGAACTACTCTCTTGACGCTCAAGTGAACAGTGCGTAGAGTCCCGCAATCGTGCCGATGAACCCCATCACCTGAACCGCTGGCCCAGTCAAGAAACTTGTCAGGCGCTCGGTGAATTGATCAAGTTCGACGACTTGCGATTTTGTGCTGATCCAGAGAGTCAATGCCGTGCCAACGGCCGCCTGCCACAGCGGATAAAAAAAATCTTCAAAGGGCTTGATGGTCGCCACAAACGGCACAATGGTGCCGATGAGCCCGATTGCGCCGCAAACCCACCATCTGATCCGAACTTGGCAGAACAGATGGGCAATGACGGCAAGCGAGAAACCCCCGGCAAATGCGCAGAACAAGAAGATCCCATTATTGGGATGAAATATGTTGAAATTCCGGTAAGTGATGGTAGCGACGACATAGTGGAGGAGACCCGAGAGGGCCGCGAATGCCGCGACCTTGGAAAAATTCCGGAACGTGATTGCCGCCCAGACGGCCCCAAACACCAATCCCGGGAACCAGAATACGTCGAAATCGCCCGCATACTCTTTCGAGTGGACCAAAACCTGGGCTCCCACACCGCCAAGCGCGCAAAACACAAACGACCGGATTTCCGGATGGGCATTCCAAAGATGAACGATCAGATCAGTGCCCGGCGGCGGCGAGCCCGACGAACCCGCTGGCTCCCGGGGAGAGGCAGGTGCCTGGATTTGTACGGGTTCTGTTTGGGGCAGGGTCGCGGGCGGCTCTCCCGGAATACCAAGACACAAGAGTCTTTGGCCTCCAGCTAGGCTTTCCGGCATTTCAACAAATTGGCGCGTCCCATCAAGTTGGCGCACGAGGTCGACGAAAACCGAAGTCAGCCAGATCCGGCCACGGGCTGCTTTGTCGCACGTTTGTTCGGCCCCGGTCAACCCGATCCCGTGGGGCATCGCCCCTTCCGAAACCGTCACCGGCCCAGAGTGCAAACCACACCTCAAGTCAGCCCCCGCGGGGGTTTCCATTACCGACTCGGCGATTTGGAGGGCACGGAGTGGATCGTTTGACAAAACGATGGCCAGGCCGGAGGGGTAGACGGCAGAATACACGCCTTCCCCAACATGCGATTCCCCTGTCCGCCGCAGAAACGCCAGAGTCTGGGCGTGCCGCTCCGGGCCGAACTGCATGCCATCGGCTACTTCAAAAAAAACGATATGCCCAAGAACTTGTTTTCCATCCAATGATCCACCCTCCATACCAGCCCCGTCCAAACTCCCGCCATCTACCCGAAGTCCGATTGTGACCGGATGAAATTACCCGACCGGACGGAGCGGATTGTGTGTTTTCCGGTTGGGTATCGCCCTAAACAGCCTCGCAATTCTGCCGATACTCACCAATGGCGCCCAAGTGCGCCTATTGGGACATGGACAAGCTGGGCCGACTGTTTAAGAACACAGACCTGATATTGGGGCTCGGCATGATCCTTGTTGTCGGGATGCTCATCCTGCCATTGCCGGATTTCATTCTGGACACCGGATTGGTGGTTGCAATGGCGGCGAGCGTCGTCATTATGCTCACCGCGGTCAATGTCAAAGAACCGCTCCACTTCAGTGTCTTCCCCTCCCTGCTAGTCGTCACGACCCTGTTGCGGGTTTCGTTGAGTATTGCGGCGACCAAACTGATCCTGGGTACCGGTTCCGCCGGGCATGTCATCGAAACCTTCGGTGAATTCGTCTTGGGCGGAAACTTCGTCGTTGGGTTCATCAGCTTCATCATTCTGATGATCGTCCAATTCGTGGTCATCACCCAAGGTTCGACCCGGGTTTCGGAGGTTGTCGCCCGATTCACCCTGGATGCGATGCCCGGTAAACAAATGGCGATCGACGCCGATTTGGCCAGCGGGTTGATCGACGAATCCCAAGCCCGTGAACGGCGCAAATCGGTGAAGGCCGAGGCCGACTTTTATGGGGCCATGGATGGGGCGAGCAAGTTTGTAAAGGGCGACGCCATCGCCAGCCTGCTCATCATCATCGTCAACATCATCGGCGGGTTCATCATGGGCTTCATGCGCGGCGAAGGGGATGTGATGGCCATCCTTGGCAGCTATGCCATGCTTAGCGTCGGCGAAGGCATGGTCAGCCAGATCCCCGCTCTGCTCATCTCCACTTCGGCCGGTTTGCTGGTCACCCGCAACGGGCAAGAATCCGGGATGGCCAATTCCATGTTCGGGCAGTTGCTGAACCAACCGCGGGTTTTGGCGACAGCCGGCGGGGCGATGAGCCTGTTCGCCTTTGTGCCGGGTTTTCCGACGATCATCTTCCTCGGCATGGGCGGCCTGTTGTTCGCCCTCAGCCGTTTGGCCGATAAGAACCCCAGTTTCAAGCGCATGCTTTCCGGTGAGCCAGAACCCGTTGCTGCGGCTCCAGAAACTCAAGCACCGCCGGCGACCGGGCCCGAACAGGTGATGGCCCTGGTTAACGTCGACCCGATTGAAATCGAAATCGGATATGGGCTGACCAAGCTCGCCGACGTGCGGTCAGGTGGGGATTTGAGCGACCGGGTCGGTGCCACCCGCCGACAAATCGCGACCGAATTGGGCTATGTCATGCCGAGCGTCCGCATTCGCGACAACGCCGTGCTCAAGCCCAACGACTACGTCATCAAAATTAGAGGAGAATCGGTGGCTCACGCCACCGCGTTCCCCAACGAATACTTGGCCATCGATAGCGGCACCGTGCTCCAGCAAGTTGCCGGAACCCCGACGACCGAACCGGTTTTCCAACTGCCCGCACTTTGGATCGAACCGGGCCAGCGCGAAATGGCCGAACGGAACGGATACACGGTGGTCGAACCCGCCGCCATGATGACAACCCACTTGACGGAAGTCATCAAATCACACGCCGCCGAACTCTTGAGCCGACAAGAAGCTTCAAAACTCGTCGAGAACACAAAGTCCATCAACGAAACGGTGGTCAACGAACTAGAGCCAGCCGGACTCGGAACCGGCGATGTTCAAAAGGTCTTGCAGCACTTGCTGCGCGAACGCGTGCCCATCCGGGACATGGTGACGATCTTGGAGACTATGGCCGATTTCGCCGGGAGGATCAAAGATATGGAGCAAATGGGCGAGCTGGTGCGCAGCGCCATCGCACGAACAATCACCCGGCAATTTGCCGACGAACGCGGTGCCCTCCATTGCCTGACTTTGGAGCCCCCGCTGGAGCATGCCGTGACCGAGGCGATCCAACACACCGCGGCGGGAGCAAGCTTGGCCCTGGAGCCCGAACTCGCCCGGCAATTGACCGAAGACGTCCGCGGAGCCCTCGACCAGGCCCACGCCAATGGCATCCAACCGGTGCTGATCTGCAGCACCCAAGTCCGCCTACCCTTGCGGAAGCACCTCGACCGCAATGGGGTTCAAATCCCCGTCATGGCCTACAACGAGGTCGCTGCTAATGCCGATGTTGAGTTTGTTGGCCAAATCGGACTTGACGCAGATGCCGCGTCTTCGGCATCGGTGGCTTAAACTAACTAGTTCTTAATCGTCTCTGTGTATCATCAATCAATAGGATCCAGAATTGGAACCCCGTCAACCTGCAACGTTGAGAACCCTGGATTGGATGGCTGCCCTGACGGCAATCCCGGCCATTGCCGTCATCATCCTCGTGCTTTTGCCGATAAACATTCCCAATGACGGAAACAAAAGGCTCCCTGCGCAGGCAATGAGCCGCGTGAAGCAGGTCGCAACCGCGCTTTTGATCTACCAAACCGATTATGACAACCGCTACCCCTTGGCCGCGGGCGACGCCGCCTGGGAAGCAGCCCTCCTCCCCTATTGCAAGAACCTCGACCTCTTCTCATCGGTCGGGAAAGGATTTGGGCGAGTCAAGCCGAATACGAACGTTGCCGGGGTGGTCGTCGACCCTGAACAAGGGGCGGTACCGATCGGCAGCACGACCATATCAACGCCTTCAGAAATCATGACGGCCTACGTCCGGGTAGACCGCTGGGGTCTGGACATCACAGCCGTTGTCGGATTTGCCGACTCGCATGCCGAGCTTTTGCCAAAATCGAAGACTGGCGAATTCAACCGTCTCCTTGCGACCCGGTTCACGCGATAGCTTGTCTGGCAGCATGGACACCCACGGCCCCAATCCGAGGCGGATTGCTTTCAGACTGTCACCGGTGGCCACCCTCTTTCCTTCAAACGGTGTGAGGTTTTGTCCGACTCGATTCCGTTAACCAAAAAAGATTCGCTCTTCTGGGCATGTTCCGAATACCGACAAGTAACATCCTCAAATCAAACCGCTGCGATTCTATTGTTCCCTGCTCTTTTCCGAAGGCCTGATCAACAGCATGATCGGCACCTACATGGCGATCTACTTCATCGAATATGCCCACCTGAACAATTTCCAACTCGTCATCCTCGGGACGGTTTTTGAAGTCACGATTTTCCTCTGTGAGGTTCCCACTGGGGTTGTCGCCGATGTCTATTCGCGCAAGCTGAGCGTGACCCTCAGCTACCTGTGGGCGGGTGCGGCATTCTTGATCACCGGTTTGGCCACGCAATTCTGGCTTTTGGCCCTCGGGGCGATGGTGTGGGGGGTCAGCGAAACGTTTCTTTCGGGGGCTCGCGAGGCCTGGATTGCTGACGAGCTCGCTGCCGTCCAACCGGAAGTGAGTGCCGACCAGGCCTTCATCTCCGGCAACCAGTGGGGCCTTGTCGGCCGGTTCATCGGTGTTTGGGTGGCCTTTGGCCTGACGTTCATCTCGTTGCGGGCGGCGGTGGTGGGCGGAGCGGTCGCCTTCCTAACCCTTGGCCTGGCTTACCATTTCAAAGCAACCGAAGAGGGATTCCACCGCGCACCAAACCATAGCCACAACCTTGGCGACTTGGTTGCGACCTTGCGCGAAAGGTTTGCGCTCATCCGCGGGCGGGCCGCCCTGGTTGCCGTGGTGCTGACGACGTTTTTTGTCGGGTTCAGTTCCGAGGCAATGGATCGCTTGTGGCAAAAGAGATTCAAGGACTCGTTCGTCTTGCCACAGATTTTTGGCAGCCCACACGGCATTTGGGCCTTGCTCCAAGCCGGGGTGATGCTTGGCACGTTTGCCGTCCTCGCTTACGTGAACAAGGCCAAGGTGGAGTTGCCGCAGCTGAAACTCCTCGGAGTCATTCTCACATTGGTCATGGCCATCGCGGTCGGAATGCTCATCTTTGGCACGGCCCCGGTTCTTCCACTCGCCGTCGCCGCCTTTTTTGCGGTCAGGATATCCCGCCGGGCTTTGGATCCCCTGCTCACGGCTTGGCTCAACCGCCGGGCCGAATCGAAAGTGCGGGCCACCGTGCTAAGTTTTGCGGGGCAAGCCCACAGCTTTGGCGAAATCATTTGCGGCCCCCTTTTGGGCGGCATTGCCCAGCTTGCGGGCTTCCGGGTGTCCATGTTCGCTTCTTCTGGGTTGCTCTTTCCAGCAATCCCCATCCTCATGCGGCGGATCACCTTCGTCAAATCCGAGGATGGCTCCGAGTCGTGAAAAGGCTTTGGCTTCTTGCCTTCGTGCTTGCCGGTTGTTCGGCGCCTCCCGCCACACCGCATCCCGTCACTGATTCAATTCCATCGTTGGTGACCCAGGAACCCCACAAAGCCCCGGCGGGATTCGTCTGGATCCCCGGCGGTTCATTCCACATGGGCAAGACAGATGGCCTTGCCGATTCCCAGCCGGTGCACGTTGTTTCGCTCGACGGGTTCTGGATCTCGAAGACGGAAGTCACCAACTCCCAGTTCGCAAAGTTCATACAAGCAACCGGCTATGTCACGACGGCTGAAAAGGCCCCGCGACCCGAAGATTTCCCGGATGCCAACCCGGAACTCCTTGTGCCGGGGGCACTTGTTTTTTCTGGGCGCAAGTGGCACTACCGCCCCGGGGCGGATTGGCGCCATCCGACCGGGCCAAATTCAGATATCGGTGGATTGGCAAACCACCCGGTCGTCAATGTCAGCTATGAGGACGCCCTTGCCTACTGCCAGTGGGCCGGCGGCACTTTGCCGACGGAAGCGCAATTCGAATACGCGGAACGCGGCGGACTCGAAGGACGAGAGTTTGCCTGGGGGGACATCCAAAACCCGGATGGAAAAGAGATGGCGAACATCTGGCAGGGTGAATTTCCGGCCAAAAACCTCAAAAGGGATGGGTTCCTGGGCACTGCACCGGTCGGGTCGTTCCCACCAAACGGCTATGGTCTTTCGGATATGAGTGGCAACGTCTGGGAGTGGTGTTTGGATTGGTACGACGAGACCTATTACGCCCGGTCACCCGGTCGGAACCCGGTTAACACAGAAAAGCCAATATCCCCGGAACCGAGCCGGGTCACGCGCGGAGGATCGTTCCTGTGCAGCGACAATTACTGTCTGGGCTACCGGCCGGGAGCCCGGATGAAAACGACCCCGGACACCGGCCTCTTTCATACCGGATTCCGGTGCGTGGTCAACCCGTGAAGCAAAGCTCTGCAACAACCGGGTAGTGGTCGCTTGGAGTCCGGCCATCTGGGCGCAGGGTGCGGTCGATTTTTGCCGACGTGGCAACAAATCCGTGGTTATGGAAAATGAAGTCAATCTCGCCGCCGTTTCCAAGGGGATCGAATCCGTTGAACGTCCCCTGGCCCTGCCCCGCCGGATTGACACAGTCGAACCCTGTAGCCACCAACTGTTGGACAGGCGAATGGGCTCTCAGGCAATTGAAATCCCCCATGGCGATGTCGGGTTGGCAATCGGCCAGCATTTTCGCCCCGATTTCCCTTGCCCTTTCTGACTGGTGGTCCAAATGGGTGTTCGCCAACGTGATCTTTGTTCCCTGGCAATCGACCGTTGCCACCGTGATGATGCGGGGAAGGTCGGCCCCAGGACCAAGCGAGCCTGGCGCGTCTGGATCATCGCTGATCCAAATTGTCCGGGTATTCGACATGGGGTAGCGGGAAAAAATGGGGCAGTGTTCCCCTTTCGCGCCCCCATCCTCGCGGCCCACTCCGTACCAGCAATACCCGGGCAAGGCTCTAGCGATTTCATTGATTTGAAATAGCAAAGCTTCTTGCACACCCAGGATGTCTGGGGCGTTGTTCCGGATGACCTGGATTAACGCATCCTTCCGGAACGGCCAGGAATCTGTCCCGTCATCGGCCAGCCCGTAACGGATGTTGTAGGTCATCACGGCCAGCCGGCAATCCACCCAATCAGGCTACCCCGCCGGATATGATAGGGCAGACAATGGAAGATTTTGCTGCGACAAGGGCCCTCAGCCGAGGGCGGTTCACCGATGCCGTGACTGGCCTTTCGGAGGGACAGCTCAACTACCGGTTGCACCCCAACGCCCTCACCATCGGCGAAATGGCGATCCATGTCGCGGGGGTAGAAGTCTCGTTTGCCAGCCAGCTGTTGGATGGACCGCTAGACAGTTTTGAGAACCGGCTCAAAGCGGCAGCGACCGATGGTGCAGTCAACGACCTGCCATTCCCATTTGAGGCCAACGAAATCACGCCGGAATTGGTTGCCAGAGCCCTCGAGGTCGCCGATACATGGATCCAAAGGCTCTACGCCACGGGCCATGAATTGAGGAGTAAGGAGATCAAGTCCGCACTAGGACCGATGATCTCGGGCGAGGGAGCCTATGCCCGGCTTGGGTTCCACCCGGGTTACCACCATGGGCAGGCGTATTTGATCATGACGTCGCCAAATTTCCCCGAAAAATGATCGGGCCATCGCACTCCCGGATTACAATAAGGCCATGTTGACCGCCGCCGTTTCGGTTGCCCTGGCCTTGGGATTAACCCAGGAAACTTATCCATCGACGACCGTTCAAAAGAACCTGTATGCCGCCGTTGACTTGCGGGGCAAAAAGGCACCGGAGTTCGCGTTTGGCCAAGTCGTGCAAGGCACGGTCCCCGAACTCAAAGGCAAAGTCGTCCTCGTCGATTTTTGGGCGACGTGGTGCGGCCCGTGCCGGGCGTTTTCACCCAAGCTCAACGAATGGGCAAAAAAATTCGGCAGCGACCTAGTCATTGTGGGAGTCAGTGACGAGCCGGATTCCACCCTCACACCGTTTCTCAAGGAACATGCTGCCGACTACATCGTCACTTCGGATCCGGCAAAGACGATGAGCAAGGCCATCGGTGTCAAAGGCATCCCGCATACCCTAGTCATCTCTGCCGACCACGTGGTGAGGTACCAAGGTTTTCCTAACGACTCGGCAGACCCGTTGACGACCGAAAAACTAGCGCTGATCATAAAACTCAGCAAACAAGCTGCGCAATAAAGCTGCTTGGACGAATTAGAAAACACCCGGCAGTTTGCCGGGTGTTTTCTTTCCGATCCAATGGATTCTCAATACACGGAATCGGGGAAATAGTGGTCTTTGGCGTTGTCTGGCTTGACCAAATCGACCGGCAGAACCTCGTCCACTTGCGTGCCCGACGAGGTCTTTCCGGCTTTCAGGTCTTCAAGGCACCGTTTGATGCTCAAGGCGATCATCATTGGCGAATAGGTGACCGTGGCCGGGAACACCGGGTCGCCATCCATGACCCGTTTCACCACGACGTGGCTGCCGCCCCCTCCGACAATCCAAACCTTGTCCATGCCCGCTTCCTTCAGAGCTGCTTCGGCACCGAGGGCCATATCGTCGTCGGCGGCCCAAATGGCATCGACGTTCTTATGTTTGATCAGCATTGCTTGGACGGTCTTGTTTGCTTTGGCCTGATCCCAATCCGCTGGCTGCATATCCAACACTTTGATGCCGGGGAACTTGGCCATCACGTCTTGGAAACCTTTGACGCGGTCGTTATCGACAGGCCCGCTGATCCCGCGCAACACCAAGATGTTCCCTTTCCCGGCCAGCTTTTCGGCCATAAAGTTGCCCGCTTCCGTCCCGAACTTGACGTTGTCGCCCCGCATCCAGACATCAGCGATGGGTTCTGTCAGACCCCGGTCGACGCTGACCACATACTTGAAGGAATCACGGTTCTTTTTTACCGATGGCGTAACGGCGGCGGGGTCAAAGCTCAAAATGACCAACCCGTCAAACCCTTGGGTTGCAATCGTGTCGAGCTTGGCCGCTTGGTCAGCCGCGGATTCGCTGGCAAAAACCTGGACATCCGCATCGGCAGAGATCTCCTTGGCAGTTTTGTTTGCCCAGTCCACAACCCCGGCAGTCCAACCGTGGTCGGCGGTGGGGATGCTGACGGCGATCTTAAACTTTTTGGCCGGTGCCGCTCCGCCGGAGTTAGAGGTTCCCTCTTTAGCCGGCAAGCTCGAATCATCGGTACCGGGGGCGTTGTTGGCACACCCGGTGAGCATCAGCGCGGCAGCCGCCGCCATTCCAGACCACATCCAGCCTTTCATAATCGGCATTTTGCCCGATACGAGGCTAAAAATGCGGGTCAATCTGTTTTCTTGCCCCGGGCAATCAACACGGCGAAAAGGATGATCGCGCCTTTGACGATCCCCTGGAGGTAGGTGTCAACTTCTGCCGCAATCAGAATGTTTCCGATCATCCCCAAAATCAAAACTCCCACGACGGTCCCCCAGATGCGCCCCTGACCGCCTCGCAGGCTCGTCCCCCCGATCACCACGGCTGCGATGGACTCCAACTCATACAAGTTTCCGGCATTTTGACTGGGCACCGAATTCAACTTAGAGGCATATACCCAAGCCGCCAATCCGGCACAGACCCCCATCAGGACAAAGCTCCAAACCCGAATTGCACCCACGTTGACGGCGGAATATTTTGCCGCCCTCTCGTTGCTACCGACGGCAACCAGTCGGCGGCCGTATGGAGTCTGATTCAACAAAAACCCGGCCACCAAGGCCACCGCCACAAACAAAACCCCAGACCAGAACACCATAAGCGGCTTGCCAGAAAATGTCGCCAACCCTGGAATTGGAAATCCTTTCGATGTCAAATCGGCCAAAGCCGGGTTTTGGGAGACCACCGTCCCGCCTTTGGACAAGGTCAATGCCGAGGAGCGGAAAACGAGCAACCCGACCAAAGTCGCCACAAACGGCGCAACCCTCCCCCAAGTGACCACGACCCCCTGAGCCAACCCCAACGTTGCCGCCGTGCCGACCATCCACAGAACGCCTACCCAGACCGGCCCCGACCCCATCTGCTGGATGCCGAGGACTCCGGCCAGGGCAAGCAGGCTGCCCACACTGAGGTCGATCCCGCCCCCGATGATGACGAGGGTCATGCCGACCGCAAGAATCCCCACGTCAGCGTTGCTGCAAAGCAGGTTTCGCCACGTGTCGGGCTTTTGGAAAACATCTCCCCACCGGAACACGGCGAAGACGGCAAAAAGCACAAAGGCGATCAAAACGCCGTCGCGCTGGAAGTCGATTTTCTTCAACGTCGCTTTCATGCCCCCACTCCCGCGGCATAACGCATGATGGATTCCTCGCTAAATTCACCCCGATCCAATACGGCAACGGGATCTCCGTTGCGCATCACGACAATCCGGTGGCAAAGCCCGATCAGTTCATTCATTTCGCTACTGACCACCGCAATGGCCCGCCCCTCCGCCGCCAGTTGGGCGATGATCGCATAGATTTGCGCCTTGCTGCCCACATCGACTCCCCGCGTCGGTTCATCGAGAACAATAAGTTTGGGGTCGCCTTCCAACCATTTAGCCAAGCTCACCTTTTGTTGGTTGCCGCCGCTCAGGCTGCCAACCCGGTCTTGAACGCTGGAGATCTTGACCGACAAGGCCTCGCGCCAATGTTCGGCGCGCAACTCTGCCCGCCTGCGATCTGTCGCGATCCTTCCCAATCGGTTCAGCCAAGGCAAAGCGATGTTGTCGGCAACAGAGAAGTCCAGATGGAGCCCGGCACCCTTGCGATCTTCGCTGACATAAACGGCACCCCTCTGGTTCCAAATTCCAAAGGTCGCTCGCCCTTGGGGCTCGCCTTCCCAATCGGTGTCGAGGTTGGCTGCCGGGCGCAAACCAAGAATCGACTCGAACAATTCCGTCCGTCCACTGCCAATCAAACCCGCGAACCCGACGATTTCGCCGGAGTGGAAGACAATCTCACCCATTGGCCAGGATGATTTTGGATCCGACCCGCCAGAACTGTGCGCGGCGATGCGGAGCACAGGCGTGCTACCGGGTTCGGGAACCACCGGAAACATGTCCCCCAGTTCACGGCCGACCATCATTTGGGCGAGCTCAATTTCGCTAATGCCGTCTGCATTAACGGTACCGACGTGCACGCCATCCCGCAACACCGAGATCCGGTCGCAGTTGGCGATCAGCTCCCCCAAAAGATGCGAAATCAGGATTACAGTTTTCCCTTCCGCTTTGAGTCGGGCGACCAGAGTAAACAGGGAGTCCTTCTCGTTCTTGCTCAACACGGCGGTGGGTTCATCCATGATGAGCACCTCGGCACCGGTTGAAACGGCCTTAGCGATTTCAACCAATTGCTTTTCAGCCAGGCTCAAAGTCCTCACCATATGCGACGGAGCGAAACCTGCGCCCACTTCGGCCAGCCAGTGGGCCGATTCCGACTCCATGCGCTTCCGGTTTGACACAAGGGCCCTTTCACGGCCGAGGAAGATGTTTTCGGCAACGCTTAGGTCATCGACTAAGTTGAGTTCTTGGTGGATCATGGCGATGCCCGCCGCCATTGCCGCCTGCACGCCTCGGAACTGGTGCAGCGCCCCACCGACTCTGAGGGTTCCGGAGGACGGCGGTTCAACCCCGGCGAGGATTTTCATCAGAGTCGACTTTCCCGCCCCATTTTCTCCGATCACGCCGTGAACCTCTCCCGGCTGGAATGTGAGCGAGACCCCGCCGAGAGCCGTGACGCCAGGGTACTCCTTGACGATTCCCTCTACCTCGACGACCGGCATGTCCGGCTATTATCCCCGAGAGTCAACGCGGATAGCCATCGGGGTGAGCCTGCATCCATAACCACGCATGACGGACACAGGTTTCGACATCGTCGTATTGCGGATTCCAACCCAGCACTTCGCGCGCCCGGGTCGAATCAGCCACCAGCCGAGCCGGGTCGCCGGCGCGGCGGTCGCCGTATTTGACTGGGAAATCCCGACCCGTGACCGTCCGGACGGCATCAATCACCTGCTTCACGCTGAACCCATTACCGCTACCCAGGTTGAATTGGGCAGATTCCCCGCCCGCATCCAGATAGCGGATGGCCTTCAGGTGGGCATCGGCAAGGTCGCAGACATGCACATAGTCCCGGATACAGGTGCCGTCAGACGTGTCGTAATCCGTGCCGAACACGGCGACTTCGGGCGCTTTTCCACTGGCCGCCAGGAGGATCCTGGGGATCAAGTGGGTTTCGGGGCGGTGGTCTTCGCCCAATTCCCCATCGGGATCGCTTCCGCAGGCGTTGAAATACCTGAGGCAAACGCTGCGAATGCCATAAGCCTTGCCATAGGCGGCGAGCATCCGTTCGACGGCGAGTTTGGTGTCCCCATAGGGGTTGGTCGGGCTTTTGGGATGATCTTCGGGGATCGGGATCTCTTGTGGCTCGCCATAAACTGCCGCTGTTGAGCTGAACACGAACTGGGCGACGCCATGCCTCCGGCAGGCATCCAAGAGGTTCCACACGGCGGAAACATTGTTGTCCCAGAACTTTGCGGGATCCTGGACGCTTTCCCCCACTTCAATGTAAGCCGCAAAGTGCATCGCCAACGTGATCGGGTAGGTCGCAAAGACTCTCTCAATGTCTTTCGGGTTTCTCAGATCGCCTTGCTCGAACGGCGAACCAGCAACGGCCGGTCGGTTCCCCCTTTCCAGGTTGTCGAAAACGACATGCGCCACGCCTTCTTGCCTCAGGCGTTTGGCCATATGCGAACCAATGAACCCGGCTCCACCGCAAACCAAAATCATTCCGGCGGCAGTTTACAGCCATGCAATCGAAAGGCGGGCGCCCAATGTGGACGCCCATCCTTTACTCCACTGGTCAGACAAAAATCAGTCTCGCGAGAGGTGCCGGTTCATCGACCCGACCACCCCCTGGTTTTCCCGGCGGCGTCTGCGCAAGAGCAGGGCTTCCCTCGCTAGGTCGAGGTGGTAAAGGGCAGTGGCATTCTCCTCGCAAGCAAGTTCCCGCCCTTGGAAATCGAGAAGCTTTTCCTGGAGGATGCCAATCACATCCTCCACCCGGCATCCGTTGATGCCAGATTCGTCGGGCGACCCGTGTTGGAATTGGATTTTGATAAATTCCGTTTCGACAGTCGCATAGCTCCCGTCGAGGTGGCGGAACTTCTCCATGTTCTCGCTCATTGCCTTTGCCCCCTATTGCCGGCGTCAGTGGATCGTTTCCTTGCCCAAATCCCCGATCATTTCTGTTCGTTTGGTTTTGAGTTTCAGGATTGTTTCCGTCAGTTGTGCGATCTCTTTCCTGCGGCCCGGGCCCAGCGTTTCCATCTCGTTGGCCGAAAGCCGGGTGAAAGAAGCCTCCATGCGGTCACGGATGGTGCCGGCTTCGTCAACCAGTTCTTTAAACCGATCGACCTTTTCATCGACAGGAGAATCACTCCTTTCGACGATGCTGGCTTTGCGCATGATTTGGCTTACAAAAGACATGGAGTGCCCTCCAGAACGACGAACATGCGGGTTCGGATTTGTTTATTCATGACTTTCTTGATTGCGCCTACGAGGTTAGCTGCCGGGTTAGGTTCAAGAACGACCTGGGCATATCCCTATGCCCTTCACCCCCTGTGGGTTTCGGTTCCCCCGTTCTGGGCTCGGCCCAGATTCGACGTCCCCCTATTATACCGGCTCCCCAAAAATATTGCTGATCCCCCGGGCCCGTCCGGCCGATTTGCTGCCAGTCCATGCAACCGCAGCGGTGTTCGGGATGTCATAATTTAGATGATGATCGAATTAGTTGCGTTGGCACTTTTCACCTACCAATCTGCTTTCGCCGAAACGGAGGTGTCCTTCCCTGGCCAAGGACTGACGCTCAATGGGACGCTTTCGATCCCGAAAACCGAAAGGGATCTTCCCGCCTTTTTGTTGCTCCCGGGCAGCGGGCCTACCGACCGCGACGGCAACCAGCCCCCCAACTTTATGACCAATGTGCTCAAGGATCTCTCCGTCGATCTGAACCGGCGAGGGTATGCGACTTTGAGGTTCGACAAACGGCCGGTGCACCGCTATGCTGAAAAGTGGCCAAAGGACATGGCTGCAATTGCGGAGTTCTTCTCGCTGGAAAACCACTTGAAGGACATTGAATCGGCTGTCGGGTTCTTGCGCGCCCAAAAGGGGGTTGACCCAAAGCGCATCTACCTTGTCGGGCACAGCGAGGGGGCGCTGTTCGCCACCGACCTCGGCAAGCGGCTTGGAGTTCAGGGGATGGTTCTGCTGGGTGCCCCTGGCCGGAAAATGGATGTGATCTTGGCCGAGCAACTGCACAAGAACATCGGCCAGTTGCCAGATGGGAAGGAAAAGACAACCCTGCTCAACGATTGCGACCGGGCTATCGACGCCCTTAAAACGGGGACATCCATTCCCAGCGGCATCGACCCTCGGCTTGCTTCCCTCTTCAACCCGAGTTCGGCCGTCCTCCTCCACGGGTACTTCTCCATCGACCCGATCGCCGAAGCCAAGATGTTCGACCAGCCGGTCTTTATTGCAAACGGCGAGAAGGATGTTCAGATCAGTGCGGAGTTGGATGCCAAGCCATTGGCAAAGGCATTTCCGAAAGCGACGCTCTTCATCATCCCCAACGCCAGCCACAACCTCAAAGAACTGAAATCCGCCAACGACCCCGGGATTGCGGGCCCCATTTCACCGGCGCTTTACGAAGCCCTCGGCAAATGGCTTGAGGAGACGATCCGGTAACCCACAGACCAGGGTTGGCGGTTGATTCCCAACCCTTCAGATCGCCTGGTTCTTCTTGGGGTCGACGATGGTTCGCAACCCGTCGCCGACAAAATTCAACGCGAAGATGGTGAGTGACAAGGCGATGCAAGGCCAAAGGAGCATTAAGGGCTCGGAGTTTTTGTTGGTGTTGCCGACCTGGATCATTTGGCCCCAGCTGGGTTCCGGGGGCTGGATGCCAATTCCCAAAAAGCTGAGGGTGCTTTCCGCCAGGATAGTGGCCGCCACATCCACCATCATCACCGCAAAGATGATCCCCCAAAGGTGGGGCAGGATGTGTTTGACAACGAGATAGGGGGTATTGGCCCCCATGGCCTTGGCTGCCACGACATACTCCCGGTCTTTGAGGGTTGCGACTTGGTTTTTAACCAACCTGGCCATCGGGGGCCAAGCGGTGAAGGCAAGGCCGATAATGACCGGCCCAACCCCCATTTGGAAGACACCCACGATCATGATGGCCAGCAGGAGGTCGGGAAAGGCGAACATTCCATCCGTGAACCGTTGGACGGGGATGCTGATCCACTTAGGTGCATAAACGCTAACGATGCCCACTACGATCCCCACCGCAACCGCAATGGCTTGGACAACGATGCCGATAGTTAGCGACGTCCGCGCACCATAAGCGAGACGGGCGAAAATGTCCCGGCCGATTTCGTCGGTTCCCAACCAATAGGTGCTGTTCGGCTTGAGGAAAGGCGGCGCCGACGAAACGTCGTACTGGTGTCGGAAAGTCGGGCCGAACACGGCCAAAACGACCAAGAAGACCAGGTAGGTGACGCCAAGCCAAAAAAGAGGGCTCAACCCCTTGAATTTGTTCATATTTGGCTCTCCCGGATTCGTGGGTCGATGAGGGGGAGGAAGATGTCGACAATGAGGTTCACCGCGATGAACAAGAACCCGGTGACAAGGGTCGAAGCCAATATCATCGGGGTGTCACGCTGGGTGATGGCTTCGATGGCGGTTTTCCCGATGCCTGGGATCAGGTAAGCGCTTTCCACGACGAATGATCCGGTGAGCAGGTACCCGAATGAGGTCCCCATCGTGGTCAAAACCGGGATCAAGGCATTGCGGAAGCAGTGCTTCCAATAAAGCCTCCTCTTCGAAACCCCCTTGGCGACGGCCAAGCGGACGAACTCTTGTTTGAGTGTGTCCACCATGCTTGCCCGCATCAACCGGGTCAACGTGGCCATGGGCCGCAGGGACAGCACCAGCATGGGGATCAGCAGATAAAAAATCTCGGGTGCCACCTGCTTTTCAGGGATCTGGTAGCTCGTCGGCAGCAAATCAAAGAATTTGGGCGAGGTGATCAGCACCAAAAGGGGCAATAAGACGTAATTGGGAATGGTGACGCCAAGCGTGCTGAGGCTCAGCACCACGCGATCAGCCACTTTGTTTTCGCGGATGGCTGCCAGCATGCCCAACAATACGCCAAGGATGGAAGCGACGCAAATGGAGAGGGTTGCGATCTTAAGCGTGATCGGCATAGCCCGGGCCAACGTGTCTTTGATCGGTTGTTGGGTGCCTTGGGTGGAATTGCCGAATTCCAACCGGGCGGCATTGCCCAAAAACTCCACATAACGGATTGGCCAGGGCCTGTCCAGGCCCATTTCGTGCCGCAGTTGGGTGATCTGTACGGCCGTCGCCTTATCCCCTGCGCGGATCGTCGCCGCGTCGCCCGGGGCGATCTCATCAGCAACAAAAGTAATGAGAGTGATGAAAACCAGGCTGACCAAGCCATAGAGGATGCGCAACAAAATCGGCCGGGCGTAGCTCCAAATGGCCGCCCGGCCTGCGGATTCGGATTGTGTCGCCGCGGCCTCAGTCACCAGAAATCGAGACCGACGTTACCTGATCGCCGACCTCGATGGACGAGACGATCTCCATCCCACGCGTCACTTGGCCAAACACGGTGTAGCTATTGTCCAAAAACGGCTTGTTGTCGAGCATGATGTAGAACTGGCTGTCGCCGGCCTTGGGGTCATCGGCGCGCGTGGCCAAGCCGACCGCCCCTTTCACGTGGGACTTGCCAGATTTCTCATATTCGATTCGGGCCCCGCTCCCCCCTTGTCCAATCGAAGGGTCGTTCATCGGCTTTGACTTTGTGTTCGGGTCTCCGAACCGGACGAGGAACGGCCTGGGCTCTTTGAGGACGGCATAAAACTTTTGACCGTCATAGAACCCGCTCTTAGCCAGTTGCACGATGTGGGCGACGGTTTTGGGGGCTTCAGCCTGGTAAAGCTCGATCACGACATCGCCCTTCCCGGCCACTTTTAAAGTCATGGTCGGGTTGGCTGCTGCCAATGGGCCGGATGTTGTTCCTGCCGTTGCCACCGCCATTGCACACACTGCCGACACCAAACCCCTTGTCATTGCCACTGTTTTTACCTCGCTTGCAATGCTTAGACGGATGGCCAGCCTCCCCGGCACCGAATGGGCCAAATCGGACAAAACTGGGTAGGACGTCCAGCCGCCGGTATGCTGGTGTTCTAATGGGCGCATTCTTTGCACCTCGCGATTGGGGCCGCCTCTTGACAGCGATGGTGACCCCTTTTGGGCCCGACGGGCGCATCGACTTGGTTGAGGCTAAACGAATTGCCGGTTACCTAGTCGATGTCCAGAAAAACGACGGGTTGGTCGTTTCCGGCACGACCGGGGAGTCCCCGACCACGGCCGACGACGAAAAAATCCAACTTCTAGAGGCGGTTTTGGAAGCGGTGGGCGACCGGGCAGCCGTCATCGCAGGTTGCGGGACAAACGACACCGCCCACTCCATCCACTTGACCAAGCTCTGCGACGCGATCGGTGCGCACGGCATCATGTTGGTCAACCCTTATTACAATCGCCCCTCGCAAGCGGGATTGGAGGCGCATTTTTCAGCGATTGCGCGGGAAACCGACCTTCCGGTGATGCTTTACAACATCCAACCCCGGAGCGCGGTGAATTTGGAGACCGAAACGCTAATGCGTTTGGCGGAAATCCCCAACATCGTGGCGGTCAAAGAGGCAAGCGGCAACCTCGGTCAAATCAGCGATGTTTGCCGACTCGCACCAAGCGGGTTCCGGGTCTATTCCGGAGACGACGCCTTGACTTTGCCCATCCTCAGCCTGGGCGGGCACGGCCTTGTCAGCGTCGCCGCCCACTGCGTGGGATCCCAATTGAAGGAGATGATCGAACGGTTCCCGGGCGACCCCGCTGGCGCGTCGGCCATCCACCACCGGCTGACCCCGTTTATCAAGGCGGTCTTCTCCGCCCCCAGCCCGTCACCGATCAAGGCGGCTCTGGCTTCGGCTGGGTTTGCTTGCGAATCGGTGCGGATGCCCATGATCCCCCTCACCGCAGAACAAAAAATGGCGGTTTTAAATGCCCTCCAAACGACCCGGGATTGAGACATTTTTCACTTCCGGTGCGTTGAACCAAATGTCTAGTAAACTGAAGCTGGACGGAACACCATGAGCAAGCCTTGGTACAAAACAAACAACCCGGCGATGAAAGAAGAGTATTTCGTCGGTTCCGGTTCCTATTCTGGTTCCCTAGCCGGAACCCAAACCGGCGTCATGACGGTCAACGGCACCGTCGCCAAGACGGGTCTGCTGTTGTCGATCGTCTTTGCGATGGGGATTGTCGGGTACCTCTTCCCGAACCCGGTTCTGGCCATGGCCGCCATCGTTTTGGCAATCGTGGCCGCAATTGTCGGCATGTTCAAACGGGAATGGGCAATGCCGATCAGCCTCGCCTATTCCGTTTTGGAAGGGTACGCGCTCGGGTTCATCTCGCTGCTGTATTCGATCCAGTTCGCCGACACGCAATACAAAGGCATCGTTCCAATGGCGATGGCCGCCACGTTTGCCGTGTTCGGGACGATGTTGACCCTTTACGTCACCCGGGTAATCAAGGTCACGGACACCTTCCGGACGATTGTCTGGGGGGCAACAGCCGGCGCGATGCTGTTCTATCTGGGCACGTTCCTCATCAGTTTTGTCATGCCCGGCATCTATGAGGCGCTGCCGGTGTTTTCGGCCGGGCCGATCGGCATCGGTTTCAGTCTCCTCATGATCGTGTTGGCGGCGGCCAATTTTGCTACCGACTTCGACATGATTGAGCGGGGCGTCGAAGCCCGGGCCCCCAAATACATGGAGTGGTTCGGGGCGTTTGCGGTGATGCTGACGATCGTTTGGCTTTACCTCGAAATGCTCCGGCTCATCTCCAAGATCGCTCGCAGCCGTTAAGAGCCGGTCACCCCGATAATTGAAAGCCCCACCATCTTGACGATGGTGGGGCTTGCTTTTGTGTTCGCTGGCGATGCGCCGTGTCACTCGGTTCGCAGAGCTTCGATCGGGCTGAGACTGGAAGCCCGGGCGGCCGGATATAGGCCGAAGATCACGCCGATCACGGCAGAAATCCCTGTCGAAACGAGCGCAGAACTCAACGGGAAGATCATTTGCAACCCACCTTTGCTCGGAAAGTTGGTGGCGGACGTCAAGGCGGTGATCCCTTGCCCGAATAGGAAGGCGATCCCCATTCCAATGAACCCGCCGACAACCGAAAGAAGCACGGATTCGACCAAGAACTGGGTCATCACGCTGGACCGCGTTGCCCCCACAGCCTTGCGCAGACCGACTTCGCGCGTTCGTTCGGTGACTGAGACGAGCATGATGTTCATGATCCCGATCCCGCCGACAAGCAGAGACAGGGCGGCAATCCCGGCAAGGACGGCACCGGCACCGCCCAGAATATTGCCGAAGATGTTCATGATCGACTCGCGGCTGTCGATGCGGTAGACCCTCTTGTTCCCGGATTTTTGCATCAAAACCCGCCAAGCATCATCCATGGCAGTATCGACAGAAACGCCAGCCTTTGGCCTTGTCGTCAAATAGGTGACCTTGTCGCCACCGATCCATTTGTCTTGGGCGGTCGTCAGAGGCACCAAGATGTCCTTTTTGTTGCTCTGGCCCATGATTTCCACCACGTCCATCACCCCAATTACTTCCAAGGTGATGCCGGGGAATGTGATCAATTTGCCTTCCGCCGGCTCTTTCCCAAAAAGGCGATCTCGGATGTCGGTTCCAATCACGCAGACGTTAGCCCTGGTTTCCAGGTCTTTCCGGTCGATATGCCGACCGGTCAAGATCCCGATTTTGTTCAAGTCGGGAAAATTCTGGTCAACACCGGAGATGTCCGGGTCGGAGACAGACTTGTCTTTATAAGAGATCTTTTTTGGGCCGATTTGCAGAATGGCCGAGCCGATATCCAGGGTTGTCGCCTGGTTCATTAGCAATTCAAGATCCGAATATCCCATCCCCTCGATCTGGGAGTTCCGTTCGACCCGATCCCGCCCGCCATCGTAAAAGATGATGATGGTGTCGGCTCCCAGCTTCTTGAATTCGTACGAGATGTAGTATTGGAAGCCGTTGGAGACCATCGAGATGAGGGTGACGCTCATGACCCCGATGATCACGCCGAGCATCGTCAGGAATGCCCGAAGCTTGTGCAACCGGAGCATGTCCCAAGCGATGCGGAATGACTCGAAAACGTTCAATGCCTATTCCTTTCCGGCTTTGCCGCTTTCTGATTTCGAACTGGAGGAACTGGAGGATTGGCCATCTTTGTTTTCACCCTCTTTGTTCTCTTCGTCATCACCGGGGCCAAATTGCATCATGCCTTTGCGGGCCGGGCCACCGAACGGCGGCCGCACCACCTGGTCGCCTTCCTTGAGGCCACCCCTGATCTCGATGAAAGCTTGGTCCTTCAGGCCAACTTCGATATCCTTCCTGATTCCCTTAAGCTGTGGCTTTTCCAGAGGCTTTTTGGGGTCGGCTTTGGGGACTTCTTTTGGATCGTAGAGCATGACGTAAGATTGCCCGTTCTCCATCCCGACAAAAGCCAACGGGAGCCGCAAGACATCCTTTCGTTGGCTCGGGGTGATGTCGCACTTGGCCGACATGCCGCTTTTGAGTTTCGGCTCCACCCTGTCCAAGGTGACTTCCACCGCATACTTGACAACTGGATCCCCTCCGACTCCGGCGGCGTTTTCGATTTGGGCCGGAGAGATCTTGGTGACACGTCCCGTGAAAGTGCTATCGGGGAGCGCATCAACGGTGATTTCGGCCTCCATATCGGTCAATAGCCGGGCAACGTCGATTTCGTTGATCTCAAGCTTGACGATCATCTTTGACCGGTCTTCGATCTTGACGATCGGCGAGCCGGCGGAAAATGTGCTGAGTGCGTTGACAAGTTCGCCCATCTGGACGTACCGCTTGGTAACAACCCCGGAGATGGGGGCCCGGACTTCGGTTTCCCCAAGTAGCCGCAGGTTCTCGTTGAGCGAGCTCTCGATTTGGGCGACCGACGCTTTGGATCCGCGGCGCTGCTCCACGAGGGCATCGACATCCTTCAGGGCCGCCTCGGCATCCCTCAAATTCTGGACGGCTGTTTGGTAATCCTGCTTCTTTGTCTGGTCGACGAACGAGTTGGCCTTGGCCCGGTCCAAATCGGCTTGGGCCTGGTCGATCTGCTTTTGGGCTCGTTCCCGTTCCAAACGTTGCTCATTGTCCAACCGTTGCAGGGCCTCCCCGGCTTGCCGGAGTTTTGTTTTGGCCAGTTCCAGGCTCAAGTCGGCCTGTTCGACTTCGCGCTTGCTGACATACCCCTTGGCATAAAGACCCTGTTGGCGGTCTGCTTCAAGCTGGGCCTGGTTGACATTGTTTTGCGCATCTTGGCGAGCGGTCTCCGAACTTGTCCGTTGGTTGGGCTGGGTGACTTTGACCAAAAGGTCGTAAGATTTTTGCGCCGATTCGAGGGCGGTTTGGGCGGAGCGGATAGAAGCATTGGTGAGGGTCGGCTGGGCATTTAGCTCCAATTCCAGTTGCTTCACCCGGATTTTGGCCTTCTCCAAGTTGGTCTTGGCGGTCACGCGGCGTTGGGCAATTTGCACATCGATTTGCCGGACGCTGCTGTTTGCGCCGTCGAGTTGGGCCCGGCTTTGTTGGACTTGCAATTCAGTTTGTTGGGGATCAATGACGGCAACGAGCTGCCCCTTTTCGACATAGTCTCCTTCATCGACCAGCAGCCGGGCCACGCGGCCACCGACCTGGCTTTTGACCTCAACGGTGGACAACGCTTCAAGCGACCCCGTTTCAACGACTTTGATGGCGACATCCCCGCGGCTCACCTTTTGGACACTGGATTTGACCAAGTCGTCCAAGACCTTCTTTTGGGCGAGTTTTGAGCCACTCACTGCCATGGCCCCAAAAGCCACGACGATGATGAGGGGAATCAAGATGAATAAAGCGATCTTCCAGGGTTTCATGGGTCAGTTTTGCGGCCAAGGGCCATTGCTTGGTGTCGGCCACCCTTTGGGATGGACGATGTAAACCGTGTTTTTGCTTTCCGCCCACGCACGGGCGAAATCATCACGGAGATAGGTCATGCGGACGACGTTGCGGCCCGGGTCGTTGAAAATGGGGGTGCCGTCATCTTGGAAACCCACAACAACGACCAAGTGACCGTCGTTGTCCTGCTTCCCTTTGCCTTTCAGGTGGCCATAACTGACCGAACAAGCCACAGGGATCCCTTCGGCCACGAATGCTTCGATGTCCTCGATTGACCGAAGTCGGGTGACGTACCCGGTCATCCCCAAACGGGAAGCCGCAAAGGCTACGTTGAACGGCCAGTTTCCGGTGCCGTTCCAGCCCGGATCGAACACCCCGGCTTGGACTTCTGGAACATCGGCATCGATCTGTGGCGTTTCCATACGCTTGGACCAATAGGCCAAAATCATGGAAATCGAGGTCGGGCTGCAAAGGACGTTCCCCTTTTCGTAATTCATTTGCGCCCGCATAGGAACATCCAGCAAGGTGCCCCACCGGTGAGTCAAAGAATCAGCTGGGGGCACAGAGGATCCGCTGAGGACGAAATTCAGGCGGCTGAATCGCGGCGATTGTCCGTTTGGCCCGTTAGTGGCAACCACGCGGACTTCGAAATCCGTGGTGGGCTGCTTGAGGATCCATGTATCGGTGCTGACTTTGCCGAATGTGTCCTCCTGGTCGTTGACGCTCGACCGGGAGCAAGTTGCTGCTTCGCCCTGTCCCCACGTCCCCAAACAGAATTCCTGGGCTCCGGGAGTTGCCGGCCGAACAAAAAACGCCAGCGAAGATCCGCCTTCAGCGCGCCCGATCCAACTCGGCACCGCCTCGATGAATGGCATGCCATGAACCGTGGCGCGGAATTCCCTTCCCGTCGCCGTTTCGCTAACGGCGAAATCATCCGCACGGAGCGAGACGAAGTTCCACGGATTGGCTTGTACGGCGTTTGCGCTTCCCAGTTGCGCCAAAAAAACCCCCAGAACCGGAGCGATTTGCACCAGCATTGCCAACCCTTACCCCAGATCGCCCCAATTGCGTTGCACTGGTTGCGAAACCGGTGGGTCCGACGGGCTCCAAATGCGGTACCCGGCCATCGGCTAGAATAGAGCCAATGCTGAAGATCGAGGGCCTGAACGTCTTTTACGGGGCCATCCAAGCCTTGAACGATGTTTCCTTGGAAGTCAACCAGGGCGAGGTTGTTTCGATCATCGGATCCAACGGCGCCGGGAAGAGCACGCTCCTCCGGACGGTTTCCGGATTGGTCCGGGCACGCTCGGGCCGGGTTGATTTTGAAGGGACTGACCTTTGCGGCGTGAGCCCGGACAAGATCGTGCAAATGGGGATCAGCCAAAGCCCCGAAGGTCGGCGGATCTTTACCAATATGACCGTCCATGAGAACCTCCAGCTCGGGGCGTTCACGCGGCGGGATTCCGAGGTTCAGAAAGATATGGACCGATTCCTGGATCGCTTCCCTCGGGTTCGCGAGCGGCTCAAACAAAATGCCGGGACGCTTTCGGGCGGGGAGCAGCAGATGCTGGCTATGTGCCGGGCCCTAATGTGCCGGCCGAGACTGTTGCTGCTTGACGAACCGAGCATGGGGCTGGCGCCTAACCTGGTCAAAGAGATTTTCAATGTCGTCAAAGACCTGCACCAAGAAGGGGTCACGATCCTGCTCGTTGAGCAAAACGCGGTCCGGGCCCTGGAAGTCGCCGATCGGGCGTATGTGCTAGAAACCGGCAACATCGTCCTTAGTGACACCGGCAAGGCTCTGCTGACCAACCCCAAAGTCAAAGAAGCCTATCTCGGCGGCTAACCGTGGCAAACCTGCGCATCTCACCGTTAGAGGAACGGCACATTGCGGCCGTGGTCGCAATCGAGAAGGCCTCGCAGTCTTGCCCGTGGTCAGAATCCTCGTTCCGCAACGAAATCGCCCACGAGCGGGGAGTCTTTATCGTCGGCGAACTCGGGTCTGAAGTTGTTGGGTTCGCGGGCCAGTGGATCATCGTCGATGAAGCGCACATCATCACGGTGGCGGTGGCAGAACCCCACCGCAGGCAGGGATTCGCCGAAAAGCTCATCGTGGAACTCTTGCTCACCGCCAAAGCGAAAGGGGCATCTTGCGCCACTTTGGAAGTGCGGGCCAGCAATGCAGCCGCACAGGCGCTGTATGAAAAGCTCGGATTCGCCGATTGTGGCCGCCGCCGCAACTATTACCCTGACAACAAAGAGGATGCGGTGATCATGTGGCTTTACGGATTGCAAGAATGGGATCGGTGAGCCTGGAATTCTGGCCGGGGCCCTTGATCGCCATCGAAACCAGTTGCGACGAAACCTCGTTTGCGGTGCTGGACGGCCGGCAGATCCTATCAAACGTCGTAGCCAGCCAGACCGAGATGCATATCAAGTGGGGCGGGGTGGTGCCGGAAGCGGCGGCAAGGGCCCACATCGAAAACCTGATCCCCGTTTATGAAGAGGCCATGGAAGCGGCAGGGAGGCCACCTCTCACGGCGGTCTGCGTCACCAACCGCCCCGGCCTGGTCGGGGCGCTCAGCGTGGGCGTTTCCGCGGCAAAGGCGATGGCCCACCGGTTGGGTTGCCCCTTGCTGGGGGTTCACCACCTGGAGGGGCACATGATGTCCCCATTGGGCGACCCGGATTTGAAGATTGCCTTCCCCCATATTTCGCTGATCGCAAGCGGCGGGCATACGGAATTGGTCTTGGTCCGAGCTCCAGGCGAGTTCCAGATCATCGGCGAAACCAGGGACGACGCCGCCGGAGAGGCGTTTGATAAAGGGGCACGGCTCCTGGGACTAGGCTATCCGGGCGGAAGGGCAATTCAGGAAGCGGCCAAAGCCGGTGACTCTGGCCGGTACCGTTTGCCCCGGGCGTTGAAAGACGACCCTGCTGCATTCAGCTTCAGCGGATTGAAAACCGCCATGCTCCGCCTTGTCCAAACGGAAGGCGATCGGCTGAACGTCGCCGATGCCGCCGCCAGCCTACAGCAAGCAGTTGTGGACGTCTTGGCCGACAAAGCAATTGCCGCCTGCGAAGCCACCGGGATCGGGGCCCTGAGCCTTGTCGGTGGGGTCAGCGCTAATGAGTCCCTGCGGGAACGGCTACAAAGGGAATGTGCCCGGCGGGGATTTAGGCTTTTTTTGGCCCCACCCCCGCTTTGCACCGACAACGCCGCCATGATCGGGCTCGCGGGATCGCTCCGGCTTCGAAGGGGCGAACGGTCCAACTGGGATCTGGAATGCCTGCCCAATGCGGGGTTCGCCCAGACTCCGCTACAATAGAGTTATGCCGGATGACGGTGCAGCGCCAAGCGAGACCAGCGATGGGATCAAACCCCTCGACCCCCGGTTGCGGGGTGTTGCCATGGCCGTCCTGGTGGTGGCCCTTTTGGCCGCCGTTGACTTTGGGGCAAACATGCGCGTCCGGCAGGCCAAGTTCTCGGAGTTGGAGCGCATGACCGACGCCATGAGCGAAGCTCTGGAACCATCAGTCCTCTCGCAATCACCGGAAAAGCTTCAGCGGATCTTGGTGGACATGGCAAAGGCCGGAGAGCTTCAAGAAGTCAGCATTGCAGACAATTCGGGGACGATCATCGCCTCCACGAACTCGGCCCGGGTCGGCACCAAGAGCGATGCCATGAAAAACGCGACCGGCTCGGCAAAAGCCGAATCCCGCAACGGCAGTGTCGTTGTGCGGCGTGCGGTGATTTTGGCCGGAGACACGCGCTTTGGCAACCTTGAGATCCGAGTAGCTGAATAGGCTCCGCAATCCGGGTCACCGGCGGGGATGGGCTTTGGCATAAACCTGTTCCACATGGTCGAGATCCAGCTGGGTGTAAACCTGGGTTGTGTTGATGCTACTGTGGCCAAGCAGTTCTTGGACAACGCGCAGATCGGCCCCACCCCGGATCAAATGAACGGCATAGGTGTGCCGCAACGTGTGGGGACTCACCGCCGATTCAATACCGGCATTCACCCGATGCCGCTCCAGAATCGCATAAGCGGACTGTCGGCTGAGGGGCCCTCCCCGTGAGCCCAAAAAGAGTTCGGCAACCGGTTTGCGCACCAGTTTGGGTCGGGATTCGGCCAAGTACCTCTCCACCCAGGGGATGGTGTGCATCGGCACCGGAACCCACCGCGTCTTACCCCGCTTCCCCGTCACCCGGAAAGCCGCCTGATCCAAATCGACTTCTTCCATCCGGAGACCAACGGCCTCGCTGGCCCTCAGGCCGGTGCCATAAACCAGTTCCATCAGCGCCCGATCCCGCAATCCTTCTGCGGTCGAAAGATCCGGAGACTCGAGTAGCCGGTGGAGAACCTCGGGATTGAGAGCTTTGGGAATCCTTTTGGGAAGCCTGATCCCGGAGGCACTCGGCAAATCCGCACTTGGGCCTTGGCCGTGACGCTTGAGATATTTGAGCAGTGACCGGAGCGCACTCACACGCCGGCGTGCGGTGGAAGGGGCAACACCTTGTCGCGCCGCCGTTTGGAACAGCAGCAAATCCTCCGCCGTCAGTTCCCGCCAGTCGGTGCGCCCACGCCCGGCGAAGAATTCGGCGGCCCGCTTGAGGTCTCCTTCGTAGGATCCGACGGTGTGTCCGGACGCCCCCCGTTCGAATTGGAGGGAGTCGATGAACTGCCCGATCCCGATTTCAAATCTTTTCGAATCCAAATCCATTCTTGAGGACGGATGTAAGCCATGTCATGGATCCCCGCCGTATACCAAAGGCCATCCAACCCTAACAATTTCGTCTTCACGCCTGCAAAATCTCTCACATCGACCATGGCATAGCGTTCCGTGAGCAGTTTGATGAAATCGGAATACCGATCGACTTGGCCCTTGAATTGGGGATCAATGTCCTTTTGACCGTAAAGCTTGACGTACCCTTCGGCCTCGTAACTGCTAAACAGGATGAAGTCGGGTTGGGCCTCAGAGATCAGTCGGGGATCCCAGTCTTGCCTTTGATCCAGGCCGTCGGGGGCATACCGGATGACTTTCAATCCCGGAACCGTCTCCAGCAATCCGATCCGATCCCCGATTCTCATGTTGGCCGGCCCCGCTTGGATTTCGGCGTGCAAGGTGGGCGTGTAGAACCAGGGGTCGCTGACCAGCCCGACCGAGGAACCTTCGGGGACGTTTTCGCGGACGAAAGCGGCCATTTGGTCGCGCACGTCGGGCTCTGTCATCCACTTGGTCAGCATCGCGGTGGATACCAGCCCCCCGCCGAAACCGGCGATCCCGAAAATGGCAAAGGCGACGAAGGCCTTCATTTGCATCGATCCGTTTTTATGGGCCTGGCCGATGGCCCACCCGTACCCCATTGCCAACACCGGGATCAGCGGAAAGATGTAGCGCATGAACTTGACTTCGGCCCGGCCGATAAGAAGGTATTCGACCAGCGCGAACACCAAGGGCCCGATGAGCCAGGCCTGCTTGCGATAAACCCCCCGTCCTAAACCGGCAAGGCTGAACAGCAACAAGGCTCCGCCATAGCCCACGATGATGTTGGAGATGTGGTAGACGAATCCCGGGGCAGTCCCCGCAAAAACCATCCCATGCCCGGTTGAAGTGTGCGTGAGCTCAAATTGGAAATCTTGCAAGAATTTTGCTGAATCCAGGACTGCCCCTGGCGTGACCAAGACAAAGACACCGAGCATTGCGGCCAGGGCAATTGCGACCAGCCTTCCGACTTCCGGCAACCGGCCCTTTCCAAGAACCAGGAATAGCGTTGTCCCTATCGCCAGAATGGCAAGGACGCCCGTGTATTTGGTTCCGGCCGAAAGCCCGGCAAACACCCCTGCCCAAATCGCTGCCCGCTGCAGAACTTTGAGGTCAACCTCCTCGTCGCCAGTCGGAACCATGCGCGAACAGTGGTAGAAGCACCAAGCCAAAAAGCACGTCGCCAACACGTCGACGGTCTGGAACCGGCTATGCATGACGAACGCTGGGGTCAAACCCATGGCGAGCCCCCCCATCACCCCGCCGATGAGGCCCGTGTGCCGGATCAAGGACAAATAGACCGCCAGGGCCGCTAGAGCTCCCGCCACCGCACTGACGACCCGCCCGGCCATCAAAAAGTCGCGGTTCCTGGCCCAATAATTGGATCCATCTTGCCCAACCTCGGCCGCCCCATAGGAAGAAGCCATGTCGGTCGCCACTTTCTGGATCGTCAGGTACAGGGTGCCGTAGTTGTAAAAGCCGGGCGTGAATTTCCCCTGTGCGGGCTGGATCAGTTGCGAGTACGCGAGGATCAGCTCCTCATCCGGGTGAAGGCTGTGGTGCCGTTCGGCGGACGGCAACCCCCAGCCGATGCCGATGAACCGCACAAATAAACAGAGAGCAAAAATGCCAAGGCCGAACCCCAATCGGGCTCTGTCGACCTTGGCGTTCATCACCCCGCCATGATACCGGCTACTTGATGGATTGGAGCGTAATGGAGGCCCGGCCCTTGATCTTCTCCTCGATCATGGGCTTTTCAACTCTGGTCAAATAGATGGACCACCCTCCAGTCGTTCGGGCATCGGCCCGGAGTGTGTGCAACCCCTTTGGATCGAGATAGAACGTGATTTTGGAGTCCAACTGGAGCGGGAGTTTGGAAAGGCCGGATTCGTTGGCGGTCATGCGCATGGCCTGGTTGATGTATTGGGCCGCGTCACTGTCCAAGTGGATGACGCCTTCCACCAATTCCGCCGGTTTCCCGTTGTACTCGCCTGGCCCCTTATAGGTGAGATCCATGTCGAGCCGCTGAACTTCGAACTTGCCGCCAGACCCTTTGAGTTCCATGGGCTGGTAGCTCATGGTCTGGCGCCAAGTGTCCCCGACTTCCACTTCGCCGACTGGCAGTTTTGGAGCGAAGTCCAAAGAGCTGTCCAAACCCCCGATGAAAAGGGCAAGACGCTGGAGTTCCCCGGCGAATTGGGAAACGATGTCTTGGCGCATGGCCGGAGTCATCGTGTAGAAGTTCTTGAACCCTTTTGGAAACGTGAATAATCTTTTGTCCGTTTTCGGGGAAAGATCCTTGATCCCTGTCACGGCGTTCACCGGCGACAAATCCAGCTCCATCTTCCATTTCAGCGGGATTTTGGTTTCCACGGGGCCCCTATCTGCCGTTTCCCCATCGATTTGGGTGATGGCCGGCCTTTGGTAGAGCACCTTTGCTAACCCGGACGATTTGACGTCGGTTATTTGGTAGGTGAAATCATAGTTGAGGTCGACCTCTGAAGGGATGAACGTATTGAGTTCGCCTTGGCGGGTGTCGGACTGCAAGTGGGTCCGAACCGAATAGGAAAACGTCTTTCCCTTTTCGAACGACCGGTATAGCTCGCGGGGGCCATCGGCCAAGACCGCCGTTGCAACGAGGGCGCTTAACATGGTTTCAGCTATTTTGACGCCTGGTTACTTCAAAAGTTGCTTCGAGATCACCAGCCGTTGGATTTCGCTGCACCCCTCGCCGATTTCGGTAAGTTTCGCGTCGCGCCAAAGTTTTTCAACGAGGTATTCAAACGTCATGCCGCGACCGCCGTGGATTTGGATCGCGCGGTTTGTGACGCGGTTGGCCGTTTCGCTGGCATAAAGCTTGGCGTAGCTGGATTCGAGCACCACGGGTTCTCCGCGGTCGTGCTTGGCGGCACCTTTGTAAAGCAAGAGTTTTGCCGCTTCCACTTCCATGGCCGAATCGGCGAGCATGTTTTGAACTGACTGCATGTCGCACAGCCGCCGGTTGAACTGTTCCCGTTGCTGCGAGTATTCCAAAGCCAATTCAAAGGCCTTTTCCGCGATTCCGCAGGCCATTGCGGCAATGCCGAGCCTGCCGCGGTAGAGCAGGGAGATCGCTTCTTCAAACGTACACGGCGTGTGCCAAGCCCGGGCGTCCGTCAGTTTGAACCGGGTCGTGTTACTGGCCCGAACCCCGATGGTGTGGATCCGGTCTGTGAGGGCAAACCCGGGTTGGTCGGTTTCCATCAAGAACGCCGAGAGTTCCTTTTCCCCCGTTCGGGCGACGACGATGATCAGGTCGGCTTTGCCGCCGTTTGTGATGAACATCTTCTCGCCGTTGATGCGCCACCAACCCTCTTCCCCTTCGATCGGGGTGGCGGCGGTTTTGACCCGCCGGGCATCTGAGCCCGCGTCGGGTTCGGTCAGCCCCCAGGCCAGCTTCAACTTCCCTTCCATGGCCGGCTTGAGGTACTTATCGCGCTGCTCTTGGCTGGCAAAGTGCACCAGGTGGCCAATGACCAGGGCATTGCAGGCGGCAACGTTCATGGCAAGCGCAGGGTCGCCTTTTGCCAACTCTAGGCACATTTCAACATATGCCCGGCAACTGCGGCCGGAGCCACCCATTTCTTTTGGGACGACCGTGTCGAAAATGCCGATTGCCCCCATCTTCTCCCAAATGTCATCGGGAAGGGCGGTCTCTTCCTCCCATTTGCGGGTGTTGGGCAAAACCTCCCGGGCCACAAAGTCGCGAACGTTCTGAATGAACGCCGCTTCATCATCGTTGATGTTCGGGATCACGGCGGCAAAGGCCGGATCCATCAAGGTCTGCGACATACGATCCGATTCTACTGGTTTGATCCCTTTGCGGTTGGCAAGTTGGGCAAAGATGCCGACTATCGGGCCAAACTCTCGTTAGACTATTGGAACAGCGGCCCAGCCGCCACAGGATCGAACCTCTCTGCTCATGGACAAGCTCATCAGCGAACTTGGCGAAGCGTCGAAGCGCTCTATCCTGATCCACCTGAAGTCAGGGCCGAAATCCGTGGGGGACTTGGTTGGCCACACGGGTCTTAAGCAGCCCAATGTCAGCAACCACCTTTCGCGGATGCGCGCCAAAGGTTTGGTTCGCGCGGCCAAGGTCGGGCGGCAGGTTTTTTATTCGTTGGGCTCCCCTCAAATCGCTGAGCACTTGGCCACATTGACCGATTCCGGCATGCCGGGTTTGGAGAAGATGATCCTCGATGGCGAGCTGGTCAAGGTGTTTTGCCGCCATGCTGTGGCTGGCGATGAAGCCGGCTGCGAAGCGATTACAGACCAACTGACGGCCCAAAAGGAGCCGTTGGCCGACATCTATGAAGGCCTTTTCGGCCGTTCGATGCAATTGGTCGGCACTTGGTGGGAGGTCGGGGCCATCGACACCGGCCAAGAGCATCTGGCTTCGGCGATTGTGGAACGGTTGATGGCCCGGTCAGTCCACCGGATGCCGCCCGCCGCGCCCGGGTCGTTCCGGGCTGTATTGGGCTGCCCTCCGGGGAACTGGCACACCCTGGGATTGCGCATGGTAAGCGATGTGATGCGGCTGAGCGGGTGGTCAACTTTTTATCTGGGGGCCAACGTGCCCATCGATTCATTTTTGAGCGCCGTGGCCAACCATCAGCCTGACGCGGTTCTTTTCAGCTCCCCATTGGATGATAACCTGGCCGAGGTCGACAAGTTGGTCGAATCGCTCGCCAACCTGCGGGCGGGCGGGGCCAGGTTCCAAATCGTTGGCGGGGGCGCGGCCGTGATAAACCGGGAGTCCCACTATTTGTCCCTTGGTGTAGATTTCATCGGACGCGACCTTGCCCACTTCAGGGCGGGCTTCATCGATCCATTTGGCACACAGAAGCTGGCCGGTAACCGCCAAAAGCCTTCTGCAGGGTAATGCCACTGGTCTTGGCTAGGTGCCTGGGCCACGAGGCAATGGGCGGCACACCTCGAAAAAACTACTGACGCAGTTCCCCGCTCAAGCCAGGTAAACAAGACTGCACGATGACATTGGCTTTCAGCGAAATCGTTTACCCCTCTCCAAACCCCTCGGGATCTGCCCAAAGGATGGTTTCCGGCTTCGGGTGGGAAGTTGTTGAATCCTTTGGCGAAAGTTGGGTGCTCCTGGCAACTCCCGGCGGGGGACGGGTCGGATTCATCCAGCAGAAGCCGGGCTCCGACTCCATGCCCGTCCCGATGGCGGCCTTTGAATCTCAGGATATCGAAACCGATGTGGCCGAATTGAGGGCAAACGGCATCGACCTCCCTGATCCCAGCGGGCCCGGCGGCCCCGGGACATTGCGCCACACAACCTACGCCGACCCGGACGGAAACCGCTTCTTGATTTGGCAAAGCGGAAAAGACTGACCCCAAAAATGCCGATCCCCTGAACCGGAGTTCAGGGGATTGGAAAAGGTTTCTGCCTTCGGTTTTAACCGATGACGGTGCCCACGAGAGCTTTGAAAGCTGCCGGATCGTGGATTGCGAGTTCGCTGAGCATCTTCCGGTTGACTTGGATGCCCTTGGCGGTCATCGCATGGATCAATTCACCATAGCGCACCCCTTCGGCGCGGCATGCGGCGGAAATCCTTGCGATCCACAGGCGGCGAAAATCGCGCTTCTTGGCCCGTCGGTCGCGGAAGGCATATTGCCCACTCTTCATGACCTGTTCGTGGGCGTTCTTAAAGACGTTTTTCTTGCGACCGTAGTAGCCTTTGGCGCGGCTCAAGACTTTCTTGTGCCGTTTGTGGCGCATCAGGCCGCGTTTGATTCTTGCCATTGTTTGTTCGTTTCCTCGTTTATGTTGTTTCTAACCGGTTCCCAGCCGATTGGTCGGCGGTGGCGGTAGAGGTCGGTGCCAGCAGTTCCCGATTACTTCAGGGCGAGCAGGCGCTTGACGCGCGGCAACTCGGTGTTGCTGAGCTGTTGTGCTTGATCCAGCCGGCGTTTTTGGGCTCCGCTTTTGTGGAAGAACATGTGGTTGTTGCCGGAACTGCGGCGCATGATCTTCCCAGAGCCTGAGATCTTAAACCTCTTCGCTGCTGTCTTGTGTGTCTTCAGCTTTGGCATTCTTGTTTTTGCTCCCGCCAGTTTGCGGTTTCGGGCTCAGCACGATGACCATTTCCCTGCCGTTCAAAACGGGGGCCCGGTCGGGCTTGCCTAAATCTTCCAGCTCTTTTGCCAGCCACAACAACTTTTCCTCCCCGATTTGGGGGTGAGCGAGTTGCCGTTGCCGGAATCGGCACACGACCCTGACTTTGTCGCCTTCTTCCAGGAATTTCCTTCCTTTCCTCAGGGCAGTCATGAGGTCGTTTTCCGCGATAACCGGGCTGATCTTTATACCCTTTACTTCTTGGGTCTTGCGCTTTTGGTCCTTTTTGAGCTTGTCTTGCTCATATTTGTACTTGCCGTGGTCGACGATTTTTGCAACCGGCGGGTCAGCGTTGGGCGCAACCAAGACAAGATCCAGCCCCACCGCTTCTGCGCGCGAAAGGGCATCACGCGTGTCCAGGATTCCTAATTGGGTGCCTTCGGAGTCGATCACCCGGAGCTGCTCATACTTCAGCAGGCGCCGGTTAATCATCGGCCCGGGCTCTGGCCGGGGCCTCCCCCTTCGGAATTTATTGATAGGCGGGCACCTCAGGCGATCCTGTTATTTTTCTCATGTTGGTCATTGATTATATCGTCGGTTGGTTTCACCTGTCAAACAGGCCCTTAGAGTCAAAATCGGGGGCTACTGTACCGGTTCCCGCTTCCGGGGCCCTGGGTAAGATCGTTCCGCTTATGCGTCAACAGTGCCGTCGGATCTGCGTCATCGGTGCGGGGACAATGGGTTCGGGGATCGCCGCTCACTTCGCCAACCTGGGTTTCGACGTCACGGTGTTGGAACAAACCAAAGAAATGGCGGATGAAAAGCTTGCCGCTGCCGCAAGGCTCAAGCCGCCCCACTTCTACCTCCCTGGCACGGTCAAAACCATCAAAACCGGGTCGATCGCCGACAGTCTGGATGCCGTCCGGGAGGCCGATTGGGTTTGCGAAGCGATCATCGAAAAGCTGGATGCCAAGAAAGCCCTGTTCGAATTGATCGACCCTCTCATCGGGCTTGATGCCAGCGTCAGCACCAACACCAGCGGTTTGGAAATCGGCCTGCTCGTCGAAGGGCGGAGCGACTCTTTCCGCCAGAAACTGGTCGGAACCCACTTTTTCAACCCGCCGCGGTACCTCAAGCTCATGGAACTCATCCCGACCGGCGAGACCGATCCGGCCGTCATCGATGGGTATGTCCGCTTTTTCCACGAATTTGGGGCACGCCGTTGCGTCACCGTCAAAGACACCCCCGGATTCATTGCCAATCGCTATGGCATGTGGTGCATGTTTCATGCCGTCCACGTGGCAGAAAAACTCGGGTTGACAGTTGAAGAAGTCGATGCGATCACCGGGCCGTTCATCGGCCGGCCCAAGAGTGCCAGCTTCCGGCTCAATGACATCGTCGGGCTGGACATCATGCAAGACATCGCCTCTAACTTGATCGAGCGGTGCCCCCACGATCCAGAGACCAAGCACCTGGCGACCCCGGCCAGCATCGCCCACCTGCTGGAAAAAGGGTGGATCGGCAACAAGGCCGGCCAAGGGTATTTCAAAAAGGAAGGCAACCAGTTCGTCTCGTTCGATCTCAAAACCTTCGCCTACCGCGAGCGCCAAGAACCCGATCTCCCCGCCTTGGAAAGCCTCGGGCGGTTGCCGTTTGGCGAGCGTTTGCGAGCCGCCCTGGAAGACAAGAGCGAAGTCGGCGAATTCCTCCGGCTGTACCTCCGTCCGGCCCTCAAATATGCGACCACGATTGCCGCAGAAATCTCCCACGACGTCCGCGACTTCGACCGGGTGATGATGTGGGGTTTTGGGTGGGAGCACGGGCCGTTTGCCACAATCGATGCGATCGGGGCCGCAAACCTTGGCATGGAAGACAGCCCCTATTACCAAGGCCTCGAGGTCAAAGGCTTCGACGGCCGGTATTTCGCACCGGCACCAGAGCCTGAATTCAAGCAAATCGGGGACTTTCCCGTTGTCGAAACAGGCGACGGGTTCAACGTGCGCGACCTCGGAGACGGCGTCTCCGCCGTTTCGTTGACTTCGAAAATGGGAGTGGTCGGTCCTGGTTTGGTCAAGAGCCTGACCAACTTTTTGGAATCTGGCCAAGCAAAGCGCCTGGTGCTGACCAGTGAAGCCAAGGTGTTTTCCGCCGGGTTCGACCTCAAATTCTTTGTGGAACGGATTGAAGCCGGGGATTTCGAAGGTGTGGAAGCGGCGATTGCCGCCTTCCAAAACCTCAATTCCTCAATTGGAAAGATCCCGAGCGTCGCCGCGGTATGGGGTTTTTGCATCGGCGGAGGGTTTGAGTTAGCGGCCGGATGCACCCTGATCGCGGCATCTCCCGAAACTCAAATCGGCTTGCCCGAATCGCTTGTTGGGCTTATCCCGGGAGGGTGTGGCAATGCCGTCATGCGGCTCCGCAACCAGGCCCGAGGGGCCAAGGGGCTGGTGGAGGCGTGCCAACTGATTGCCCAGGGGACTCTTTCGGCCAACGCCGACGATGCCCGGCGGTTGGGATACCTACGCGACGAAGACGTGACCGTTTACCACCCCGACCGGCTGTTGACCGAAGCCAAGAGGCTCGCGCTTGCGGCAGAGCCGTTGGAGCGGCCCGTGTGGCAGGAAGTCGGGGGGCCGCTCAAAGGCATGATCGACCGGATGCAACAAGAGCTGTTCAAAGAAGGCGCCCTCAGCCGCCACGATCAGGCAATCAGCGACAAGGTCAAACACGTCTTTGCGGATTCCGCGGATTGGGACGAAGCCAATGACCGCGAACGGAAATCGTTTGTCGAGCTCTGCCATGAAGGGCTCAGCCTCGCCCGCATGAAGCACATGCTCGAAAGCGGCAAGCCCCTCCGCAACTAGCCCATGGATATCCTCGTCCCAATCAAGCGCGTCATCGACCCCTACGCCAAGGTCAAACCCCTGGAAGACGGCACCGCTCTTAGCTTAAGCGGAGTTAAGTTCGAGATCAACCCGTTCGATGAGATCGCAGTTGAAGAAGCCGTCCGCCAAAAGGAGAAAGATGGAGATATCCGGATCACCGTGGTTTCTATTGGTCCCCAAGAGGTCGAAGACCAACTGCGAAAAGCCTTGGCGATGGGAGCCGACGAGGCGATCCACATTGAAACAGCCGATGAACTCGATCCTCTCTCCGTTGCCAAGGAACTCGAAACCGTAGTCCTGGAAACCGAACCCGCCCTCATCCTGATGGGGAAACAGGCCACCGACAACGACAACAATCAAACCGGTCAGATGCTGGCTGCCCGCCTGGGCTGGCCTCAGGCGACATTTGCCAGCAAACTGGAATTGGAAGGCGGAAAAGCCACCGTCACCCGGGAAACCGACGCCGGCGAAGAGGTCTTGATCTTGCCCCTTCCCGCTTTGGTCACCACAGATCTCCGTCTCAACGAGCCCCGGTTCATCCCCCTCCCGGGAATCATCAAAGCCCGATCCAAACCCTTGCACAAGCGCAGCCGATCCAGCGGCGGGCCGGCCCTCATCGAAACCCTCAGCTATGCCGCGCCAGCGGCGAGGACTGCGGGCAAACGGGTGTCAGATGTCGATGAGCTTCTAGCCGAATTGAAGGCCAAGGGGGTGCTTCCGTGAAGGCCTTGTGCATCGCTTTTGACGCGAGCGATGCCGCAGTTAGCGCGGCCCTGCCTCAATCGGCGGGCATGGGGTTCGATATTGTGCAGTTGACGGGCCACCCGGTAACCGACGCCGGAGCCGGCACCGTGTTCGCATGGGGGCTTCCCAGCCTCCCCCCGGCCGACTACCTGGCGAATGCACTGGAGCCGTTGGCCAAGGGCTATGACCGGGTGGTGGCCGTCAGTTCCATGCAAGGGAAAGACGGGTTGCCCCGGCTTGCGGGACTGCTGGATTGGCCCATGGTCACCGACGTTGTTTCCATCGTTGATGACTGCACATTCGTGCGTCCGGTCTTGGCGGGTTCTGTCCTCGCCACGGTGCGGGTCGCGGCCCCTAAGTTCCTGTTGACATTCCGACCCGCCGGATTCCCACCGGCTGAAAGGTCGGGATCGAGCCAAGTGGATGCGTCCCGGCCCGAGTGGCGCGGAACATCCAAACGGGCCAGCCAAAGCATCCGATCCGCCGGCCGGCCCGACCTGGCAACAGCCAAGGTTATTGTCAGCGGTGGGCGGCCGCTGAAAGATGCGGAGACATTCGAACGGGTGATCGGCGGGTTAGCCGATGCTTTGGGGGGCGGAGTCGGGGCCACCCGGGCCGCAGTGGACAGCGGGATCGCGGCGAACGAACTCCAGGTCGGCCAGACGGGCAAAGTCGTCGCTCCCGACCTCTACATTGCCGCGGGGATCAGCGGCTCCACCCAGCACATGGCCGGAATCAAAGATTCTAAGGTGATCGTGGCGATCAACAACGACCCCGACGCGCCGATCTTTGAATCCGCCGATTATGGATTGGTCGCCGACCTGTTCGAGGCAGTCCCGGAAATGACACGCAAGCTCAAGGGCTGAGCCTCGGCAACTCAATCGAAAAGGGGGATCCTGCCCCGCAAGGCAAAATCCACCCCCGACGGATCAGTTTGTGGCGAACAGGCTGGAGCTGAGCCCCGTGTTCACGGAAATGTTTTCGTAATAGGTGGTGCCGGCCAAAGTATTCTGGGAGTTGTAGACCTCCAAAACCGTCGGCACCCACACCCCGCTCACCTGCTTCGGGTTTTTATATTTGAAGACCGCCAAAAGCGGCTTGCTGCCGTTTTGGCTATACCATTCGCGCTTGGTGACGTAATGCTTGCTGGGGTCGACCCAAATCCGGTGCCGGGAGTCGTCCCCCAGCCTGGACTCGTAAGTGACATCAAAAACGGGTTCGTTAGTTGCCCTGTCCACGCGGATGAAAGCCGCCTGCATAAATCCGTCGAACAACGACGGGGCGATAAGACCGAAATCAAAAATGGTTTGCCGTTTGCCGGGCGACTTGCTCAGGTTTTCGCGATTCCGGATCCCGCTTTTGGGGATACTCAGCAACCGGTTGGGGCCATTGATGATGTACCAGATCGACTGGTCGTCGACTTTGGATTCCAGCCGGAGCATGAACGGCTCCTTCATTTTCACATCGGTGTAGTCGAACCGGTATGACTGGGCAAAGTCTTTATTGATCTTTTGCAGCTCTCGCTGCGATGCCTTGCCGACCCTCGCGGTAAAAGTCGCATCTTTCAATCCCGATTGCCAGTAAGAGCTAATGGAATTGGATTGCCCAAGAAGGGTTGTCGCCAAGAAAGTTGCCGTCAAGCTCATGCCAGTTCTGTTCTCCGGTCGCGGGAGATACCCGCTTCCCTACAGACGGTTATGGCCGCCGGGCGGATCGCCGATTGGGCCGGAAGGTACGATTCCACGTGGCTGGCCGGGAGAAATGGAGCTCAAAGACCCCATCGAACTGCATTTGGAACGGGTCAATTCGCTTGACCGACGCCAATTTTTGCGCCCGATGGGTTCCAGCGAACTTTTGGAGCGGGCAGCCCGGATTTACCAAATCTCAGCCCGTGACATCTTGCCCCGGACGGCCTTGCCCGCCCTCTATTGTTATGTCGCCTTGGTTTTTGCGGGCACGTTCCTCTTGCCCGGGCTTTTCGTCGTTTCGGGGCGGGATCAACTAGCGGGCGAACTTTCACGCCTTGCTGCATCGGGCGCCCTCACTTTCTTTGTAGCGATGCCTTTGTTTGTCTTGGGCTTGGGTCAGTCCTACGCGGTTTCGGTAGATGCGGTGAACGACTACGCCACCGGCGACCGGTTGCCGGGCGAACCCCCGACCGGGCGCAAACTCTCTCCCAACCTGTTCCGCTACACCTTGCTGTTGACCGCAGTCACGGCCATCGCATTCGGGCCGATCGTCGCTTCGGCGGTGGTTTTCCTGGGCGGTGCCTTCGCCGATGGCCTGATGCCGGATTCTGGTTTTGCGGAGATCTCGGCCTTGTTCGGGAGTTTTGGCATCCTCGGGTCGTTCGTCGCAGTCCCCGCTCTCCTGTTGCGTTATTCCTTGGTTCCCGTTGTTGCGGTGGTAGAAGGGGGCACCGGATTGCAGGCGTTCCGCCGGGGGACATATTTGGCCAAGCGGCACCAAATGGTCAGCGGTGTGTGGGAGACGGCGATGCAGGCGGTGATCGTTTTCGGATTCGTCTCTGCCGGATTGCTCATGATGATCCAACTGGCAACGAGCCTCATTGTCGGGGCTGGCCCGGTGGATTCCTGGTTGAACGGCGCCATATTCGGGTCGTTAATCCGGTCAGCGATTTGGATGGCCCCGGGCTATATACTTTTATGGCTACTCACTCCGTTTTGGGCCGCTCTTAGCACAACGCTCTACTATGACCGCCGCGTCCGGGTGGAAGGCTTCGATATCCGCATGTTGGCCAAAGACGTTCTGGAGGTGCGCGAGTGAAAGCGTTAGCTCTGCTTTGCGCTGGGTTGCTGGCGGGATTTTCTTTTGGGCAAGGGGCGCCCAACGTGGCCCAACTCCGTGATCAAATGATTGGGAAAGCCCCGGCCCCGTCCAAACCCATACCAACAGGGGCGGCACGCACCCCGTCGGCCAACCCTCAAGCGGACGCCAAGCAGATCCTCTCCAACCCGCTGTACCACGACGAGCCGTCGACCAGTGGTGGAGATTCATGGCTGGCGGATGCGTTCCGGAAAATTGGGGAGCGGATCGCCAAGCTTTTTGAAGATAAGAGCAAGCGCCGGCAGCAACCCGCAGTCGGGCTCCCGTTCGGAGATGTCATCACCTATGTCGTCATCGGACTGCTTTGCGCCGTATTACTCGGGTTCATTGTTTTTGCACTTTCCAAAGTGCGGTTCAAATCTAAGTCAACCGGGGAGGGGGGTGAAGGCCTGATCGACGAAGAAGAAATCGGCCGGACCGCCGACGAATGGCTCGTCCATGCCGACCGCTTGGCCAAGGATGGAGACTACCGATCCGCCGTGCGGTGTCTCTACCTGGCCTGCCTCACCCGGCTCGACGAGGCAAACGTTTTGCGAATGGAGAGGCACGAAACCAATTGGGAGCACCTTGGCCGGTATCAAAGCGTCGTCGCCAAGCCCGGGGGATTTGACCTGAGACCCCCGACCCAGAGGTTCGACCAAGCCTGGTACGGACTTGTCCCCCAAGGCCCAGACGACCTTGAATGGTTCAAGACCGAATATCGGCGTCTGATGGATGGGATTAAAGGGGTAGCCCGGTGAACAAAAACCTCAACCGGGTGGCCGGAGTCGCCTGCCTCTTGCTGATTGCCGCCTCGGTGCTGTTCGTTTTTGGCGGCGAAAATTCCGTTGTCAACCCCAGCACGGTCAACACGCGTGGCCTTGGGCTCGCGGCCTATGCCGAACTCCTGCGGAAGAACGGTGTCGAGGTTGAATCCGACCGCTCACCGGTTTTGCACCTGGGCAAAAACGATGTCCTGGTCATGACGGACTTTGATGCCCGGCAGGGGCTCGGATCCAACCGCTCCGAGGGCTCCCGCCCAGCCGACCCAGACCGCGAAGAGTACTCAGACGAATTGGAAAAACCGGCCCAGCGACCAAGCCAAATGCAAATGTCCGTCCAACGGCACTTGGCACAGGGAGGGAGGGTCTTGTTGCTGGGCATGCCCGGCAACATGCCAGAGATGCGCCCCAAAGGTGAACCACTGGCCGTGCAAACATTTGGCGGGGCAAAGAAGTTTTCCATCAGGGTGGCTGAGGCTCCCCTGCTGCGCGAGGCTAACCCTACTGAAAATGCCGTTGTCCTCTTAGAATCGGGTGGCCAGCCTTTTGCATTCCTGGTGCCCCAAGATGGTGGGGTCACGCTGGAAGTCACCGATGCAACATTTTTACGCAACCGTTTCATCGCCGAAGCTCAAAATGCGGATCTCGCCCTGTGGCTGGCCCAAAGGTACTTGCCACCAGGTGGGCGGATGGTTTTTGCCGAAGCGACATCGGGGAACGCTGAAACGAGGTCGGCTTTGGATGAAATCGGCAAGTGGGCGACGACAGCCTTCTGGCAGGCCATTTTGCTCTTCGCGGTGGTTGTCGTCACTTTGGGTCGGCGGTTTGGCCTGCCGAGCCGAGAATTAACCCAAGCCCGAGGGGCCAAGGAGCTCATGTTTGCGATGGGGGATACGCTCAGCCGAGCTCGACGCCACGATCATGCGTTGCTCATCCTCAGGTCGGCGGCCGTCGACCGCGTCCGGTCGGCATTGCGACTCTCGGTCGGCCTTTCGGAACAAGAGATTATCGCCCGGATGCCGGCTGACGCCCAGATGCTCATGGCGCAAATCATCCGGTTGCAAGGCCACGAGGTTGACCCAAAGATTGCCGTGAACATTGCCCAGTCGTTGGAATCGCATTTGAGGGATATTGAGTTCCAAGAGAAAGCACGCCGGGCGCCGCGGTAAGAGGATAGAATCCCCCTGATGGTCTCTATCTTAGTTGCCGCGGCGGTGTTTGCCGCCAACCAGGCAGGAACTACGCCGCCAGAAGACGCCCTAGCCAATGCCCAAGGGGAGCTTTCCGCGGCCAGGCAGGCCTATATCGATGCCCGCAAAAGCCGCTCTGGGTTAAAAGAAGCCGCCTTGCACTATGGGGAAGTCGCGGTGAATTCGCCGGCCCTGATGCCAGGCGAGAAGTACCCGCTGTCTTTGGCTCTTTTCCGGCAAGTGTTGGAAATGGATCCCGACAACGAAACCGCCCGCGAATGGGAGAATACGATTTTGACCATCTACAAATCCCTTGGCCGCGAACCAGCAACCTACGACCTGGGTTCGATCCGGTAAGTTTGTCCCGGTAACCCGTTTCCCCATGAGCAACGACGCTTCCCTCTCTTACGAACAAAATATCAAGCGGTTCTGCTTCCGGTTGGCCTGCGTTTTGACGTGTGTCGCGGCCATCCCGTGGCTGATCGCTTTGGCTTCGACCCCTCCCGGCAGTGTTTACATCGGCAGTCAATTCAGCTCCGACGACCAAATGGTCTACGCGGCCTGGATGCACCAAGCGATGGAGGGCCGGTTCTTGTTTGACAACCGATTTGCCATCGAATCTCAGCCCGGACTGACGATCCACCTTTACTTCTGGGTGCTGGGGATCCTTTGCGTCCCGCTCAAAGGGTTAGGCTCTTGGGTGGCGATCCCGCTGGTCTCCAATTTGGCGCGTCTCGCGTTCACGTTCCTGTTCGTCGTGCTTTTGGGACGGTTTGCGCGGAAGTTGGAACTCCCGATTTTTGTCGCCAAAACCGGCCTGATCCTATCGTCGTTCGGGGCGGGATTGGGCTTCATGGCCTGGCAGGCCTTTGGGCAGATCGGGGAATCGGATCCTTTCCTAGGTCTGCTGGAAAAGCGCTCACCGATTGACGTTTGGCAACCAGAGGCGTTTGTGTTCCCATCGGCGTTGGTCAACGGGTTATTCATGGTGAGCCTCTGCCTGATCATCACCGTGTTCACCGCCGTGTGGCAGGCCCGTCAAGGGTGGCGGCCGGTCGCAACTGGGGCCGCCGCAATGGCCTTGCTCATGAACATCCACAGCTACGATGTTCTGATCGTGGCGTTCAGCCTAGCTGCTTTTGCCGGTGTTTGCCTGGTGCGAAAGGAGATGGACTGGAATTGGGCTTTGCGGGCCGCTGTGATTGGGGCTGCCGCAATCCCACCCGCCTTGTGGTTTATGCACGTCCTCAAAGTCGATCCCGTGTTTCAGGCCCGGGCCGCAACATTGACCTATAGCGGCACATACCGCCAATTGCTTTTCGGGATCCTGCCACTCTTTTCTTTGGGTGTGTTGTCGTTCCGGGGCGGGCACCCGGATGTGAAGAAGTGGTATGGCCCGGCGTTGCTGGCCCTCGTGGTCGGTGGCCTCTTCGTTGGCGGGACGGGATACGATCCGGACAAAGGCTATTACCTTCCGGCGGTGCTTTGGGTGGTTGCGCTGGCGGGCGTAACCGTCCCCTTGGGGCTGACCCGCAAGGACAGCAATTGGCAATTTTTGGCTTCATGGGCGGCGGTCAGCCTCGTCTTGCCGTATTTTCCCCAGTTGTTCCAACGCAAGTTGGCCATGGGAATGGCGATCCCTTGGGGGTTTTTGGCCGCCTATGGTTTCGAATGGGCTTGCCAAAAACTCCGTTCGGGGTCTGGGCCGGAAGAGTCGTTCCGGATCCGGCGAAACGTTGCCACCGGGTTGGTTTTCCTTCTCAGTTGCGCCACCAGCCTGTATTGGTTTCAACGCGAGACCCTGTTCATCCGCAACGATGTGACGTCCACAACCGTCCAACCCGTTTTCCTCCCTTCGGATGTCCCGGGGATCCTCCGCTATCTGGATTCGGTTCCGGGCCGCAAAGTCCTGGTGGCGCGGCCGGGAGTTCCCGGCCGGTCACCTGAAGACCCTTGGGGCGCCCCTTACCTCCCTGACCTCAACCCGGTTGTTTCCGGCTTTACCGGCGCCTATACGTACGCCGGACATTGGAGTGAAACACCCGACTATGCGAACCGGCGAAAGGTAGCCGAAGGCATTTTCAGGCCATTGCCCCCCGAGCAAGTCAAGGCATTCATCAAGGAAAGCCAAGCCGACTACCTGATCCAGCCTTTGCCACAAACCTTTACCGGTCTGCCGAGCGGGGACCTTTCCGGTTACGGTGAAGTAGTTTTCGAGGGTCGCCAGTTCCGGTTGATCCGGGTGGACAAAAGCACGCTTAACTAATTGCCGGCATCGGCTGGGGGCGTTTCCACGGGTTCAGGCGAATCCGGTTTGGGGGCAACCGGCCTGGCTTTTGTGTTCACCGCCACAATGCGGGGCCCACCGGAGTACGTGCTGTCTCCTAGCACCTCGCGTTTGACTTCTTTGCCGCCTTCGTAGGTGATCCGCCATGTCCTCACTTTGCGGCCAGAACCGCCGTGATCCACAACCTTGCGCACCCCGTATCCCAAAGATGGGTCATGGACAACCTTTTCTCCGCGCGACCAGCTGGAAATTAGGCTGGACTGAAACTTGTAAGTGAATTGCGGCTTTTCGGCACCAAGGATTCGGAATGTGATGGTGGACGTCTCGGGTGTGGCCGAAAGGGCGATCGGGAAGTCATACGGGTTGGTCAACTTGAGATCCGGGTTGGGGTAGCTGACCGCGGCATCTTGCCCCAGGGGGACATAAGGCACCGGCAAGGAGTGGGGGGATCGCTCTTGTATTTTGAGTGCCGATCGGATCGACGCGTTGTACAAGGTCGTGCTCACCTGGCAAATGCCGCCACCGACATCGATGTCGTGCCTCCCCGAAACATAAACACCGGCGACTTTGAACCCCTTAGCCGTCGTCCGTTGGCCCAAAAAACCGTTGAAGCTAAATGTCTCTCCCGGCATGAGGACGGTTCCATCGATCAGCCGGGCCGCAAGCCGGATGTTGGACGACCGGGAAACGTTGCCGGCACTGAACGACGTTTTGAATTCGGACATGACGACCCTGATTTTTTCCAGTTCTTTGTCCGGAACCTTTTTGTCCCCTTCTTTTACCGGGAACTCGCCGCTGCCGCCGTTCCAAGCGGCCATGGCAACGGCAGTCGCCAACATTTCCGAATCAAAATCGATGGAGGTGGATTCATAATCGAGCTGGACTTTCCCGTCCTTGAAAACGGCTTTGGCGGGCCCAATTTCTGGCTTGTGGGCGGCAAAGTAAGATTTTGCTTCGTCTAATCGGGCCGGCTTTCCGGCGAGCTGCGGGCGCAGTTCGGTTTTGGTTGGCGGCTGGCGGTCATAATCCCCCAGCAAGTTGGGGATGAACTCCCGATATTTGGGATTGAACTCCCGTGGGTCGAACTCTTCCCCGATTTCAGCAAGAGTCGTCTCAAATGGCGTTTCGCCCAGTTGTTTGTGGCTGAGTTTGACTTTCCGGTTTGAAAAATCACTCCACCACGCCGCCAGTTGCGTCCGGACTGCGGCCCGGTTTCCGCGCAATTCGGTTTCCCCGACATACTGCCCAGGCACAACCTGGGGGTCATAAGTTGCAAAAAGGATGCCGAGTGCCGCGCCGCCCGTGGCGGCCAGACCCAAAAAACACCATAGGGTTATGCGCACTCCCGTCTTCATGATTGCTCCGATACTGATTATGACGGAGGGGGGGGCCAAAAGCTCCTCCCGATGCCGAGCCTCACCCGCCCCCATCGGTATCATCGTGAGAATGCAAAAGCTCGTTTGGTTCAATGGCGAGGTCTCTCCGCTGGAATCCGCGACCGTCCCAGCTGCCGACCACGCTCATCTTTACGGCGACGGCCTTTTTGAGGGGATCCGGATCTATGGCGGCAAAGTCTTTAAGCTGGACGAGCACTTGGAGCGCCTTTATCACGGGTGCAAGTTCCTCAATTTCCGCATGGAAATGGATCAGCCTTCGTTGCGGGCGCAGATTTTGGACGTGTGCCGGCAGTCCGGGATCGAAGACGGGTACATCCGACTGAACGTGACGAGGGGGACGGCCCTTGGGTTGGATCCCAAAGCCGTGAAAACGCCGCCCAACGTGATGATCATGGTTTCGACCCTGGCTTTGTACACCCCGGACATGTATGAAACGGGCCTGAACGTCATCACCACCAGCTATCGCGTCGCCCCGCCGAGCACGTTAGACCAACGGCTCAAATGCATTGGCCGCTACGCCTATCACATCTTGGCCAAGGAGGAAGCGAACCGGGCCGGCGCCGGCGAAGGATTGATGCTCAACCACGAAGGGTATGTGGCTGAATGCACGGGCGACAACATTTTCATCTTCAAAGATGGCGTCCTCAAAACCCCCCACCCAAGCCAGGGTCTGCTGTGCGGAATCACCCGCAACACCGTCATCGAGCTGGCCCGGAACGCCGGGATCGAGGTGGTCGAGGAAGTCATGACCCGATATGACATCTTGAGCGCCGATGAAGCCTTCCTGACCGGTACGGCGGCCGAGGTCATCCCCATGGTCTCTTTGGACAACCGTCCGATCGGCGATGGGGCACCGGGCGCCAAGACGCGGCACATCATCACCCTGTTCCGCGAAGAAACCAAACATGGCGTGCCCATCGGGGCGGTGACCGTCTGACGTGCGCCAACAAAAGACCCTACGGTACTCCCTGACAGACCCGTTCGGAAGCCAGGCCGTCGTCGATGGCCGAGAGTTGGGCCGTTCAACCGCTTACCCGGCTCTCCGGCAGGTGTTGGATTCGTTTTTCGGCTCCGAAGTGGCCGAAGCCTGCCCCGCGTGCGGGTGGACGGCCTCTGAAGCGACCGCCACAAGCTTGATGGGGTGCCCGGCCTGCTATGCGTTTATCATGGAGGCTTACTTGGAATCAACCCCGGCAATAGCCGGGGGCGGCGGACAAGCCGGCCATCAGGTATCTTAACCGCGATGGTCAAGAGGCTGTGCCTTCTCGCAATCATTGGTGCCCTGTTCCTGCTGTTCGGTTGTGGCGGCGGCGGAGGCAGTTCGGACACACGCCCAACGGTGCTGTTCATCAATGCCTCGGCAGATGCCGGCGACCTTGATTTCCGGCTCGACGACTCGGCGTTTGCGACGGGCTTGGCCTACACGGTCACGAATGCCTCCCTTTCTGCGATCGATTTCAAAGGCCCGGATGTAGACGGTTGGGATGTTTCGCTCCACACGAACCCCGGCAACGCCGAGATCGACCGCCAAGCCATCGTCTTCAACCGCGACACCGACAACTTGGTAATTGCCCACGGAATCTTAAACTACCCGGCCGGCGAACCTCTCAAGCGATTGCGGTTCAACACGTTCACCTTTGACCGAAAGTCCCCGAACGGCAACAAGGCCAAGCTGATCGTCTACCACGGATTGGAACTCGGAGCCGGATTGACGACTCCCCAAATCGTGTTCAAATCGCCGGGGCAAAACTCCCTCTACACGACCCCGGCTATCGATCCGGGCGGCAATGCCGTGATCACCGTGGATTCAGGCAACCAAACCTTCGATGTCCAAAGGCAAGGAACCGACGGCGTGTTTGTGACCGTGACCCAAAACTTGAAGGCAGGCGCGGTTTATCTGGTGCTCGTCAGCGGGATCGACCAAGATCCGGTTCCGGCCCGTCAGGCGAAAGTCACGTTCATCGAACTTCCGGGCAAACTTTGAGCAGGATGTGCATAAGCCAGCCGGGTTCCAACCCGGCCTAGGCTATAATTTTTTGCGGCTTCTCCGGAGCTTCCCCCGTCCTTTATGTCGAGCAATCCTCGCGAAGATTCTCTAGCAGAGAAACGTTGGCTGAATGCCCTTGCAAAAGGGGATTCGTCGGCGATGAACGGGTTGTATCAGCTTTATGGCGAAAAGATCTTTCGCTATACCTACCGGATGCTAGGAAACCGGTCGGATGCTGAAGACGCGACGGCAGAAACATTTTTGCGGGTCCTGCGGAGGGCAAACGACCTCCGCGCCGACGGGGCCTTCAAAACGTGGCTGTTCCGGATCGCCCGCAACCTGTGCATCGACAAAATGCGCCAACCGAAACTGCTTGAGATTTCGGGGGAACGGTCGTACACTGGGACTGAGGAACGGGCAGCCCTGAGGGTGACGGTTCAGAACGCTCTGAACGAACTCCCGATGGATTACCGCGAACCTTTGATTCTTTGCGACCTCGAGGACATTTCGGCCAAGGAAGCGGCCGAGACCCTGGGCATCAGCGTGCCTGCGCTCAAGTCGCGGCTCTACCGCGGCCGGAAGGCACTGCGCGAGAAACTGGGTGGCTCGTTGGAGAAACTGAAATGAGTGACCTTTATCGAAAATTGGTGGATCTTTACGCGGGCGGTGAACTGCCCGAAGAAATGGTCGACGACCTGAACCAGGCCGCCGCCCACGACGAGTCCCTCGCCACGGACATGGCGACCCTCAAGCAAACCGTTGAACTTTTACGCAGCGAGCCTGCCCCGGAGTTCAACGAGCAAGACTATTTGCGGATCATCTTCCGGATGCAGACGGCGGGGGCAGAAATCGAATTCGCCGAAGCCGAACGCAACCCGGGACAGTACCAGTTGCCCATGTGACTGGCACCCGCCGAATCCAACCCTAAGTTCACACGAAGTGGCAGATGAAAGTAACGGTAAGTAAAAAGGAACTGAGCGATGCGCTCAACATCGCAGCGGGAGCGTCGTCCGTCCGGACGGCCCTCCCCGTTCTCGCATCGATTAAGATCGCGGCAGTAGGGAGCGGCGTCACGCTCACCGGGTGTGATGGAGAAATGTGGGCGCAGGCGACCTGCCCGGCCCAAGTGGAATCCGAAGGGTTTGTCTGCGTCCAGCAGAAGCTCCTTTCCGATATCGCCGCCCAACTCCCCGACGGCGAGGTCGAAATCAGTCTGGAAGGAACCCAAGTCTTCCTCCGGATCGGTGCCTCCGAATGGAAACTCATGGCCTATCCGGCCGACGAATTCCCCCCTGTTCCCGACGTTGAGGCAACCGGCACGCTCACCCTAAAGTTCGGCCAGCTCATCAAAGGTTTGTCCAGCGTCATGTTTGCCGTAAGCGACGACACCAGCCGGCCCGTGTTGACCGGGGTTTTGTTCACCTACGACGGCAGCAACCTGACCTTGGTCGCAACCGACACCCACCGGATGGCCGTGCACAAGGTCGCCCAAGAAGGCATCGGCAACCAAGTCACCGCTATCGTCCCAGAAAAAGCCCTGCGGGTTGTCCGCAGCTTGGGGCTTGGGATGGATGACGAGATCACATTGGGCATGAGCGAAAATCGCCTGGTTGTCGATATCGGTTCGGCAAAACTGGTTTCGCAGCTCCTTGTGGGGCAATATCCCAACTGGGAGCGCGTCGTGCCGGCCGAATACACCCGGGTGTGGACCATGGATCGCGACGAACTGAGCATCAATGTCAAGCGCGCAATGATCTTGGCCCGCGACAGCGCCAACCGCATCCGCTTCAGCGGACAAGGCGAGAAGATTGTGATCTCCGCCCGCAGCGAAGACAAAGGCGAAGCCAAAGAGGAAGTCGCGATGGTCGCCAAAAACGGCGATGTGGACATCGCCTTCAACGGCCGCTATGTCATCGAAGCCCTCGGTGCCCTGGAAGGCGAAGGTGTCCGTGCCGAAATGACCGAATCCAGCCGCCCTGCCATCCTCCGCCCCACGGACAGCGACGACACGTTCTGCGTTGTCATGCCGATGGCCATGGGTTAAGAGAACAAATTCCAAGTAGGATCACCCCGTCTCGGCGGGGTGGTTTCTTTTTTACACTACCGGTTGCATTCCCGCCAAGCCCGTAGAACTTCCCCAACGCTCCAGGCCTGCCAAGGGCAACCGCCCGGGAACTGCGGCGGGTCGCCGTCATAAACTTCCGCAATGCCGTCCAAACCGTAGCTATCCAGGCTACCCACAATGTGGGTCAGCGCCGCCTGGGCCCTCTTTTTGTCCCCGGTCACCCGCAGCACGGCACTCACATATGGCCCCAAAAGCCAGGGCCACACGGTGCCCTGGTGGTAGGCCGCGTCCCGCTTGTCGAGCGGCCCATCGAACCGGCCGACATAGGCCGCTTCTTTTGGGCCCAGGGTGCGCAAACCCATCGGCGTAAGGAGTTCCCGTTCGATCTTGCCGAGCGCAATGGCCGCCTCATCCCCGCCCAGCGGGGCAAACGGCAATGCCATGGCGATCAATTGGTTCGGCCGCAACGAGGCATCGTCTGGTTCGATGGTGTCCAAAAAGTGCCCGATCCGGGGATGCCAAAACTTCGCCCGCATCGAAATCTCTGCTTTGTCGGCAAGATTCTCATATGCGGTAGAAGGGCTGCCCAACTTTCTGGCCAAATGGGCGGCCACCCTCAAAAGGTTGACCCAAAGCCCGTTAACTTCAACCGGCTTGCCATGCCGCGGCGTCACAACCCATTCCCCGACCTTGGCATCCATCCAGGTCAGTTGCAGACCCGGCTCGCCTTGAGAAACCAATCCGTCATCCGGGTCGACATGGATCCCATAAAGGGTGCCCTTTAGGTGCCATTCCACCACCTCGGCAAGCCACCCCAACGCTTCCAGGGCAAAATCGCCGTCCCAATCGGCTTCCAAAGTGGCATAAACGGCATTGCCAAACCAGAGCGACGCATCGACTGTGTTGTAATCGGGAGAGTCGCCCTTGTCAACAAACCGGTTTGGGATCAGGCCCTGTTTCATTTGGCCGGCATAGCCGCGCAGGATCGACTTGGCATCTTCAATGTGACCGGTTTCCAAGCAGATTCCTGGTAGCGAGATCATGGTGTCGCGACCCCAATCGGTGAACCAGGGGTATCCCGCGATCACTCCTGTGCGCTGCGGAGATCGGACGATGAAGTGCCGGGCTCCTGCTTGGAGCGTATGATCGACCGGTTCGCCGTCCGACATGGCGGCCTCCCCAAATTCCAGGGCCGGCGGCGGCTCCCCTTCTGCCGCCACCAATGACACCGATTCGCCGGATCCCAGGAAGTAGCGGAGCTCACAGGGGCAAAACAGGTCGTCGATTGGATCCAAACCGCGCTCGGACTCGCGCTGGTGCTCGAACCGGTAATACCACCCGGTGGCAGGCGTCCGGCTGGCCCCAGGGTGATCCAAAGTCAGCGAAACCCCTTGGTGGGTGAGGGCGGTCCGGTCATCGGGGAACATCAACAACTCTGGATAAAAATCCGTGACTCGGAAGTTGTTGTGATAGAACTTGTGCGAGACAAGCGGGCGCAGGCTGAGCGTGGCCGGTTCTGCGCCAAGGTTGGAATACCGGACAGTGACCGCATTATGCCCCGTGTGGATCCCCAATTGCTTTCGGATGCGCTGACCGCCGAAATCCCAGATCCATTCGACGTGGTCGCCGTAACCGAACCCTTCCAAAAACTTGTACCCTTCTGGGTGCACCGTACCGACATATTGGTTGCTGCTCAGGCCGTGGGTTTCGCCCTGAATCGATATGTAGGCCTCTAATCCCGAAAGGAGCACCGTCCGGATTTCTGGTGGCTTGGTGGCGGCAACCAGGTGCCCGTGGTACCGGCGGGCATTGTTGCCGGCGACGGTTCCCATAGCGAACCCGCCAATCCCGTTTGTCAGGATCCATTCGAGCCGGGATGCCCGGGCATAGTTGCGGCAGATTTCACTCTTGATGCGTCTGATCCGGGCCGGCACGGTCATTGAGTCTACTCGGAGAACCGATTGGCCCATCGTGCAAATGCTGACCGCAACTGTGACAGCCGGTACCGCTACCGGTTCTGGCCGGGACGCGGAGAATTGCCAGGCTGAGGGCTGGAGCCATTGAGGAAGAAACAGGATGTTGAAGCCGGTTCCGATCGGCTGAATTCAATGACAAGGGCAAAAACCATGTTGATTTCCGAAGCTAAAACCCTCATCGGCCAAACCATCGCACTGACTTACACGGATCGCACCGGGCAGGAGTACACCGAAGTCACCGAGATCTACGATGTGGCATTCATCCCGCTTTATGGGCCGTGCATGATCACCGACTCGGGTGAAGTGCGGCTGGACCGCATCCTTGAATACAAGGCTGCCGAATATCAATACCGGACTGCTGCCTAAGCCTCCGGGTTTCCATTCACTCTCCGCCGCCTGGCGCTTGCCGCCAGGCGGTTTTTATTTGCGGTTCAGGTTTCGGTCTAGCAACCGATTGGTGAAGCCATCGATCCGGAATCGGACTCCGATGCGGTAGTCGCTGGGGAAACTCCGGCGGGTCATGAACGGCTCCAGCGAACCGGCGGCAATGGCGATCTCCCACTCTTGGTCGTACCAAGACTTGGTTCCGATGTCGTACTTGTTCAAAAACCGCAGGGTGTAGGGCCCGCGTTGGTAATCGGCGCGCACCACGTAGCCACTGCCAAACGCCAACTGGTCGAAAATGAAATCGGCATCCCCCGCCTGAACTGCATGAATGTAGGACGCCCCGACGGTCAGTCCGTCGGCCAGCCCGTAGAGCAGGCCGATTTCTGCCCTCCCAGCCCCAAACGTATTCTGTTTGCTGAACGATCCGACCAAATCGGCCCGGATATGGGATTGTAATTGCCCTCCCAACTCGACCGGCGGCATGAGGACGGCCATGTCGAGGTATGCCCGGTCAACCCAAGGCGAAGACCCGCTTGCCCGGATCCGCTCCACCCGGCCCGTAAAGACAAATCCCCCGCCGCCCAGCGGCCCGCCGAGTTCATAGGCCAGATCCCAGGCTTTGCTAACCTCGTTCCCGTTAGTGAACCGACCATTGGTCGACGTGTTCCAATGCGTCCCTAGGGTCAGGCTGGACTTCCGATCCCGGATCCGGCTGGATTCCAAGTCGGGGGTGGCAACGGAGATATTCCCGAACCAAGAATCGCTGGCCCGTTCCCCAAGGTCGGATCGGGGCGATATCCTTGTCGATTGCTTGCCCGCATCAATGAACGACCGGGTGAATTGAAGCTGATATTCCTGAGGCTGGCCCGCAAAAGCGTTCCAGAGCGCCGTTCCGGCCGTGTGGTCGTCGAGCAAAAAGCTCGAATCCCATGAGACTCCGAGCCCAACCCCGCGCTTGTTGGTGATCGAAGGGAATTTGAATCCGGTGACCCGGCGATCCAAGTTGAATGTTTGGCTGGGGAACGGCCCTAGCCTTTGCCCCAACACGACATAAAAGATGCGCCGTGCCACGGCGCGCTTGCCCGGTTGAATCTCCAATTCATCGGCCATGAACCGGGTTCCTCCTGCCGAAAGGTCGCTCAGGGTCACCGATGCGTCCCGGACGAGCCACTTAGGGTTATCCCCGGAGTAGGTTTCCAATTGCCTACCGGAGATCCTCACGTAGCCGACTTCCACCCGGACGTTGGAAGCCGTCCCAAAGCCATCGCGCCAGTGAATTTCCGCATCGTCGGCCAAAACCTTGCCCTCGGGGTCTTCGATCCGGGTTTCCCCTTCGGCGTGCAGAACGCCGGCGGCTTTATCTACCGTCACCTTTTGCGCGGTCAAAACCGTCGGCCCGTAAGTTGCCTTGACCCCACCTTCAAAGACCGTCATGCCGGTTTCCAGGTCTTCATACCAAGTAGCTGCCTCGATGCTCAGCGTGCCATCGACCTGTTGGGTGCGACGTGCCGGGCGCACAACGGCCGGCGGAGTTATCGGAGGGTCTTGGTACAGGGGCGTGATCGGGAGCATTTGATGCCGGAGGGCGAGTCTACCGTTCCCGGTAAATCCACGTAGATACTGAACGTTTCACCATGATCTGGGTGTCTAAGAAGTATCCTAACCGTCTAGGGGAAGTAGGCATGGCAGAAGAATGGACTTTGCAGCAAGCGGCTGACCTCAAGCTCGACGAGCTCACATGCATCGGTCGGCTGCGGACGGGCGACGATGCGGCGATGAACATGGTTGTTGCCCGCCACCGGGATCGTTTGATCCGGGTAGCCGCCAACCTGCTCCATGACCGACACGAAGCCGAGGACATCGCCCAAGAATCGTTCATCAAGGCCTTCCGCGAAATCGGCAAACTCCGGGACGACCGCGCGTTCAGTGGATACATCTACAAAATCTGCGTACGGCTCTGCATGGATCGGATCCGGAGCCGGAAGCCAACCTCTGAATCGCAGGAACTTGGAGAAGGCGGCACGGACAACCGGGTTGAAACCAAGATCCTCGTCCACGAACTCTTGGAATGCCTCCCCGAGGATCAACGGCAAACCTTGATCCTGAGGGAAATTGAGCAACTGAGCTACGACGAAGTCGCCGACGCTTTGGGCATACCCGTTGGAACCGTCCGATCTCGGCTCCATGCCGCCCGCGAAAAGTTCCGAGCGGTTTATTTGGATGCGGTCGGGGGGACGTTCAAGTGAACCAGTCCGAATTTTTTGCCTTGGCCGATCGCGTGTTCGACCTTGAAGCATCTGAAAACGAAGTCTCAAATTTTGAATCGGCCGTCGAATCCCATCCGGACTGGATGGAGGTGTACGTCGATCAAAAATCCGCGATGCACGGTGCCCTGGGACTGGCGCCGATTGAAGCCAGTCTGGGATTCGACTCTGGAGTTGTGGCCCTGTGGAGGGCGGATCGGATTCGGCGTTCGGCCGGTTATTGGGCCCCGACGGCCTTTGCCGCCGTGGCCGCAGCCGTCGGAATCTTGGCCCTGATCCAGGTTCTGACTGCCCCGGTTTCACCCGCGGCCTTTGGGAAACCCAGGGCTGAGGCCCGGCTGGAAAACCAAAGCCCAGTGGACTTCCCTTCCCTCCGCGAACCGCTCGCCAAATGACAAGGGCCCTCCGGGCATTCCTCGGTGCGTTGGGAGGCGCGGTCATCGCGCTCTACCTGCACCCCCTTTCCCGGCCCTGGTTGAACTACGGGTTCCGTGGCTTTGGGCCGAGCCCGAGCGTCTCCTCATCGCCCCATTTGGCAAGAACGCTACGCAAAGTGCCGCCTCCCGACACGGATGACCGGCTTTCTTTGTTTGTGCAAGCGGCGTTTGAACGCATGGCAAGCGGCCAAAAATTGGATGACAATAACGCCTTGCTACTTGCCGAACTTTGCCGTTCGGCCGCCGTGCAAGATCCCCAAAACGCCTTTTGGCGCCAGAGTGAGGCTGTCTTCCAGGATGCTTTGGGGAACACCGAAGCGGCAGACACCGCTTGGCAACGGGCGGCAAACCGAGATCAGTGGAACGACTTCCAGTCCACGCAGATCGAACGGTTTCTTCTGGATTTGCAATCCGAATCCGGGGCATCCATGAGCTGGCATTCGGCCGTCGCTTCTGACCTCCGGTGTGTCGCGGCAGACCGGGCGATCACCTCATTTGGGCTTGCCAAGCTCAGCAATGACCCGAGTCTCAAGTGCCGGTACCAAACCCTGTCCAATGCGGCGCTCCTGCGTGACAACGCCCGCAGCCGAATCGGCTCGTGGTTCGGCTACCGGCTTGGCGAAACGGCGGCAACCGGACCCTTCACCTCTGCCGGGTCGCAAAAAGCCAAAACTTTCCGCCGGGAGGAGTTCCCCACCGAACTTATCCGCGCGGGCATGGAGCAAGAGGGCGACTCGGCCTCGAAGATCCTCAAGGAGAATGAAGCGTATCGGGCCTTGGTCTTTACCTCGCAAGCCGAAAAGGATTCCAGCCGCCGGCGCGGACAATCGGTGCTCCTTTCAACCGCCCCCGGATCGCTCCTCTTGGCCTCAGCCACGTGCGCCGTATTGTTGTTGGCTGTATTCGCCGCCCCGGTGCACCGGCTTGGCGAACCCCTCCACCCGATGATCCCGGCGGGCTCCGCACTGGCGATTGCGATCGGCACGTACCTGGCCACGCAAAATGTGTTGGTGAGCCTGTGGATCCTGGTCACGGTGGCTTTGTTCGCAATTCACCCGCCGGTTAGCCTCACTTCACCGACGCTCAAAATCCCAAGAGCCGCGCTGGCAGCGGGCACAACCTGTGCCATTTTGTTCGCCGGTTTGGTCGCTTGTTTCGGGATCGTGCACTCGACTCCGTTTGTTTCGTTGGCCCAGTATCTGCCGGCCGGTTGGTGGTCCGAAGGCGATTGGCCCATCATCGGTTCCGGCTTGTTGGTTGTGGGGATGTTCCTGATCCTGTGCCAGGTGACTTCCTACCGGCTCAAGCGGCCGGCTGGACGCTTTTGCCTGCTGGTTGCCCGGCATGGATTGGCCCAGGCGGCCCTGGCAAGTCTGTTCGGGGCGGTGCTCTTGACCCCGCTCTGTATCTATCTGGATGACCGCCTGAACCAGGATTTGAAGAAAGTGGCCCTCAACGAAACGGCATACTATATCAACCGATGAGCGACCGCATCGCCACCGCCGTCTCCGAGGCGCAACGGGAGAGGGCCCTCCTGATGGAGTCACTGGCATCAGATCCCCGAGGGGATGAGTGGTGCCGGCGGTTGTCTTCCGTGTACGACAACCTGTGGAGGGAGATATGGCTTGAGGCTCGCAACCGGTATGTCGGCATTCCCGATTGTTCGATTGTTGCCACCGGGAGTTATGGCCGCCAAGAATCAGCCCCCCATTCCGATGTGGACATCGCCTTTGTCCCGGTAGAAGCCGGTTCTGAACTCGAATCAGCGATCCGGTGGATGTTCTTGACCGCCCACGAGGTCTTTGGCAAGTCGCTGAACGTGCGGCTGAGCTATGTCTACCGGCTGGCTTCCGACCTTCCTGGCTTAGATAGCGTCAGCCTCAGCAACCTCCTTGATGGCCGCCATGTCGCCGGCCCGAGCGGTCCGTTCCAATCCCTTGCCGGGGCCATGTGGGCGGCCTTCCCGACAAGCGACTTTTTGAATGCAAAACTGGAAGAGAGGCGGCAGGAGTACCACAAAACCCACGGTACGCCATTGGTGACCCAACCCCACCTCAAACTCGGTGCAGGCGGATTGAGGGATTTTCATTCATCAAATTGGATCGGACTCGCGATTGGGGAACGTCCGGCATCTGCCCCGCCAGAGTTCGATTTCATCCTCAAGATCCGCAACCTTCTGCATTTGGCGGCAGGCAAGCAACTGGACGAGCTGAACTATGCCCGGAGGGAGGAAGTCGCCCGTATTTTGGGTCTGGATAGTTTTGAGTTGGGATCGCAAATTGCCAGCGCCATGGCGAGGATTTACCACCAGAACCGGCTGAGCCAGAAGCGCTTGACCGAAAACCGGTACCGGCTCGGACCGTTTGCCCATGCCGTGCGGGGCGAAGCCCGGCTAGAGCCAGGTTCACCGGCGGGCATGGCTGCCGTAGTTCTGGCCGATGCAACCAGGATCGGGCTGGAACTTCCCACATCGCTCCCGCCGCTGAAGCCAGATGCCGGGCCTGAGTTCGTGACAGCCTTGACATCGGGGGCCAAAACAATCCGCGCGCTTGGGGCAACCGGGATATTCCGGGTCGCTTTCCCAGAGTTGTCGGCATGTGAATTTTTAATGCCGCGGGACGCTTCGCACCAGTATTCTGTTTATGAACACACGCTCAAAGCTCTGGAGCAATTCGAATCAATTGCCCCCGGTTCGGCGATGTGGGAAGTCAAACAACAATTGACCGACCCGGCCGCTTTGATCCTGGCGTTGCTGTTCCACGACCTGGGCAAAGCCGTCCTTGAGACAAGCCATTCGGAATCTGGGGCCCGAATCGCGCTCGAAACCATGCAGCGTTGGGAATTGGATGAAGCCCTCATCCAAACCGTCGTCTGGCTGGTTCGGGAGCATCTCACGATGAGTCAAACCATCCGTACCCGGGACATCGACCTCCCCGAGACGGTGATGGAGTTCATTGACGGCATTCCGGACCAAGAGGCCCTTTGCGCATTGACCCTGCTCACCTATTGCGACGTGCAAAGCGTTGGGCCAGACATCTGGACACCCGTCCAAGAAACTTACCTATTGACATTGTTTGAACGCGCCCAGCACCTGATGCAGAACCAAGACTTCCCCGACGTTTTGGAATCGGACGCGGCGAGGCGGGTTTTGAGGAACGCGCCAAACAGTGAGATGGGGGATTTGGCCGCGTTTTTGGATGCCATGCCGGCCCATTACCTTCTGAGCACGCCTGGCGAATCGATCGTACAACATAGCCGACTGTTTTCCGAGATTGCCGAGGGCGAAGTGCTTTTGGATTTCCAAGACCACCGCGACTTGGGCCTGACAGAGGTCACGGTTGCCATGCGGGATCGCCCTGGGATCCTTCCGGAGATCTTGGGTGTGTTCTACTCCCACAACTTGTCCATCCAAAACCTCCGCTGTTCGACCTCTACCGGCGAGCCGGCGGGCATCATCGACACGTTCCTGCTTTCCAAGGCTGGGCGGCCGGTCGACCAGCGGCAGAGGCGGTCCATCAGTCAGGATCTCCGATCAGTCTTGCTGGGGGAATTCGCCGTGGATGACTTGCTGCGGCAACGAAGCAAGGACCCATCCCGCCAGCAACAGTTCTTCACATTGGAGATTTTGGAGCGGGATCCCGTCATTCTAGAAATTCGCGCCCCCAAAGGCCGAGGCCTCGCGTTCCGGTTGTCGCGCGTCATCAGCCAGCAGGGCCTGAGCATCCTTTCCGCGCGGCTCGGTCAATGGGCCGGCTCGGCCAGCGCCGGCTTTTACGTTTATGACCCGAGCGGGCGCCCGGTGGACACCCGAGCATTGAGGTCAGCATTTTCTGGTGGCGAACCTTAACGATCAAGCCTTGGGACAGAGCCGGGGCACTGGTATAGTTCGGCCTGGACATGAAAGTCGTCATCCTGGGATGCGGCCGCTCCGGTGCCTCTCTCGCCCTCCAACTTTCGGCTGCCGGACACGAGGTGACGGTCGTTGAAAAGAACCCAGAATCCTTGCGCCGCCTTGGCAAAACTTACCCTTGCCGCATTGTGCTGGGGAGCGGCCTTGATTTGGACACGTTGGAAAGAGCGGATGTGCGCACCTGCGAGGTCTTTTTCGCCATGACCCGCGGCGACAACACCAACCTGATGGCGGCCCAAATCGTCAAGCGGAACTTTAAAGTGGAACGAGTGGCGGTAAAAGTCGCCGACCCCTTGCGGGCCGAAGCGTATCGCAAACTCGGGCTGTTCACCATCAACGCGGCGGCCCTCCTGGCCGGCATGTGCCGCGATTGGATGGTCGGTGCCGAATTCCAACCCATCGACCAATACAACGCTGGCACGGTTGCCGAGGGGTTTGAACTGTGAGCATGTACGTTGTCATTGTGGGCGGCGGGAACGTGGGCCAGCAACTCTCGAAAAAGTTGCTCGCCCGCGGCCATGAAGTCCTCTTGCTTGAAAAGGATGGGGGGCAAGCCCAAAAGCTGGGCAACCTCCTGGGCGACGAACACATCATGCACGGCGACGGATGCGACATCCTGGTGCAAAAAGCCGCTGGTTTCAAACGGGCCGACATCGTTGTGAGCGTGACCGGCGAAGACGAAGACAACTTGATCTGCTGCCAACTCGCCAAAGAAGTCTGGGATGTCAAACGGGTTGTGGCGCGTGTGAACGACCCCACCCACGAATCGGTTTTCCGGGAGATCGGGATCGACGACACGGTATCTGCGACGGGGATCATTTTCAGCCTGATCGACCAGCAAATCGCCTCCGACGAATTGATCCCGGTGGGCCACCTCCACAAAGGGGCCGTGGAAATCGTCGAGAGCATCCTCAGCGAAAAAAGCAAATTGCTCGGGGTCGCCGTCCGGGAAATAGCCTTGCCGCAAGGTTCGTTCATCGTTTACCTTTTCCGCGACGGAGTCGGGATGCCGGTCAACGGCGACACGCGGTTCCTCGCCGGCGACATGATTGTTGCAATGGTCCCCACCGCCCGGGCTGAAGAACTTCGGGCCGTCTTCAGCGATATCAGTTGACTTGGCATGGGGAAGACCTGGGGATCGACCGGATTGGTTAGGCCTGCGGTTCAGCCATAGTGAATGCTATGGTGCCCGATGGACCCTCTTCGATTTGGGAACTCTTGCCGCGCAACCCGGAAGCGTCTGCCCGGCTCGAGCAGGAATTGGGTGTCCATCCCCTCGTGGCTTCTCTGCTTGCACAGAGGGGCTTTTGCGATCCTGGCCAAGCCGACCGCTTTTTGAACCCGTCTTTGGATCACCTCTCTCGGCCAGAGGACTTGCCAGATTTCCGTCAAGCCGTCGGCACGTTGCTCGCTGCAAGGGAATCAGGCGACCTCATTTACATCCATGGCGACTACGACGTCGACGGGGTCACCAGTGCCGCGATCTTGTTCCGGTTCCTTTCCAAGGCCGGGTTCCAGGTTATCGGCCATGTGCCGCACCGGGAAACCGAAGGGTATGGCATCCACATCGACACAGTGCGCAGGGCCCATTCCGCCGGGGCCAAACTTTTGCTCACCTGCGACTGTGGGTCATCCGCCCACACCCAGTTAGCGGCGGCCTATGAACTTGGCATGAAGGTCGTGGTCACCGACCACCACGAATGCCCGGAAGAACTGCCGCCGGCCGAAGCCGTGGTCAACCCCCACCGACGCGGATTCGATGGGCCTGGAAAGGAGCTTTCGGGAGCCGGAATCGCCTTCCTCGTCTGCCTCGGCCTGTGCCGTGAGTTGGGCCTTGAGGAAAAGTACTTCTACCAAAACTTTTTGGACTTGGCGGTGATGGGCACCGTGGCGGACGTAATGCCCCTCCGCGACAACAACCGGGTCATCGCCCGGTTTGGCCTGCCGGCCATCCAAGCAACCCAAAAGAGGGGTCTGCGCTCGCTTCTCGGCGTGAGCAAATTGGATGACCCTGGCATGAAGCTCACAACCCGCCACATCGGCTATCAGCTCGGCCCGAGGATCAATGCGGTCGGCCGGATCGACGATGCCGATGTGGCCTTCCGGCTGCTAACGACCGCTGACCAAGCCGAAGCGAACCAGTTGGCTCAATTCTTGGATACCAAGAACCAAGAACGCCGGTCGATGCAAGACAGAATCGTCACCGAAGCATGCGACCGGATTGCCGCCGAGGGCCTCGACACGAGGTCGGCCATCGTCATCGCAGCCGAAGGGTGGCCCAAAGGGATTGTGGGGATCGTAGCCGGCAAGGTTGTGGAGCGGTTCCGTCGCCCAGCCTTTGTTTTAGGGATCCACGGCGACACGGCCAGCGGCTCGGCCCGATCGATCCCTGCGTTCAACCTGTTTGAGGCGATTGAAGCAAACCGGGCCTTGCTGATCAAAGGGGGCGGTCACGCCGCCGCCGCCGGAGTGACCATGGAAACGGTCAAAATCCCTTCGTTTTCGGACGCTTTGGAGTCATATGCCTCGGCCCGCTTGTCTCCAGAAGACTTTTTGCCGCGGGTCGTCGCAGACCTAGAAGCATCGGTCACCGATGCCACCCTTCAATCCGCCCAGGCGATTGCCGCCTTGGAGCCGTTCGGCGAGGCAAATCCGCAGCCCGCATTTTTGATGCGCGGGCTCAAACTCGCGGCCAACAACCCGACCCGGAATCCCGCCCACTCGCGGGTGATGTTGGAATCGGGGGGCCGGCATATCACGGCGATGGCCTTTGGGCTAGGTGAAGCGCTTGCCGCAACTCGGATCGGCACGGTCTTGGATCTCATCTGCGAACTTGAAGAAGACGTTTTCAACGGCAACGTCAGGCTGAAATCGGTGGTGCGCGACTTCCGGTTGGCCGAAGGTTAGTCTTTGTTGACGCCAACCGTCATGGAAACCGTGATCCGGCGACCGGCCCGGAAAATCAAGAGTTCCAGTTGGCTTCCCGGTTCCAAGCCAAAGAGCAGTGCGGCCAAGTCGATAGAGTTCCCGACCGGGACGTCGTTAGCCGCCATGATCAAATCGTCTGCCTTGACCCCGGCCAACGCACAAGGACTACCTGGGGTGACTTCGTCGACAACGACTTGCCCCGGTCCGGGCCCATCTTTGAAAAAGAGTCCGACACTTGGGTGTTCCACCTGGTGGTCGTCCCTCTTAAATCCTTCTACGACCCGGTTCAAAATCTTTGGCCCGAGAGCATAGGCAACGGTCAGGCCCTGAGGTCCAAATGCGTTTTTGGCTGGCTGGGCGTTGCCGCCCGTGCCCCCCATCGGGTTGCCGAAATCGTCGCCCTGGTTGGGGTGGTCGGGTTTGAGGATCGCACCCAGAATTCCGACGAGACCGCCCGAATTATCGAAAACGATGGCGCCACCGACGGGGACATCTTTTGTCTCAAATTGGATTTCGGCAAGGGGGACGAACCTTTGGCTCGGCAAGAACAATCCGGGGCGGTTGTCGCTTGTGAGCATCCCTCTGACCGGGCCCTTGACCGTGGCGACCATGAGTTCGCCCGGTTTGACCTGTGGCGCAACTCGAACCGGCTGCCGCTTGCCCGGCTCCCAGTTGTGGGCGCCGAAGAGAACGAGTTGGGTTTCTTTGTCGTATCCGATTCGCCCGAGCTTGACTTCGGCGCCGCCGCTCATTTTTGCAACGAGGGGTTCGTAAACCAGACTAGACGAATGCGCGACAAAGTAGCCCCTGTCGTCGATGAGGACGGCGACGCCGAACGGCTTGCCATTGATATCCGGCAGCACCGCCAGAGCATCCACGACAGAGGCCCAAGCGGCGTTCTGGTAGGGCGAATTTGGCTGCAGTGTGTTGCCACCCAAACCTCTTTCTTGAACCAGCAACTGCTGGGCAACCAGGAGGCTAGCCGCCAAAAACGACATTCTTTTTGTCGACCTCGGTGGCGCTGCTGGCACGGGTTTGCGGGTCGGTACCGGCGGTGACGATCACGACCTTGGGTTCGGATTGGCTCGGCATGGCATCGGGGGACATGGTCGGGCTTTCATTGCCACGGTCGGCAAATCCTTTCAACGCCCCAGTTGCCGAATCAGAAACCGAACCGCTTGTCCGAGCGTTCCCTACCGAATTCGCGATTTGTTCCGCACCGGCCCCCGTCAGTGTTGGGGCTTGTGCCATTGGCTTGGCATAGGCCAACACAGAGCTGTTCCCGACAGACTTCTTGGCGACGAACCGGGCTTTGATACCCTTGGGGATAGAAACCTTGACGGCAGCATCGGCAGACCCCGTTGTGTTCGGTTCGGCCGATGGTTCCCGTGTTGCAGATGGCGCGGATTGCCCTGGCGCGTCAGGCTCGACGACATTTGGACTCTGGGCCACGCTGGTGGCTGGTTCCCCACCCATTTCCGCCCCCGAGAAGGAAGCGGGCTTGTTGAGGAGGAAAAAAGCACCGATGACGGCACAGGCCGCAACCGGCAAAGCCGCCCGGAACCAATTCGGGAACAGCGGGCCCTTAGCCGGGAGCGCGCCCCGGTTCAAAATCGCCTCCCGCAAGCGGTCTGCGCCCAGCTGACATTCCGGGATGTCGGCAAGGTCTTGCAAGCCGGACCGGATGGAGGTCAAAACAGCTTCTTCACGATCGAGTTCTGCCTGTGCCGCCACCGAGAGATGGGTGGCATCGCCAGGTTCTGCCTCGTCGAAAACCTTGCGGAACAAGGCATCCAATTGTTCGTTGTTCATTTTGTTATTCATGGCTGCCCTCTTGGATGTGGGGTGCCAGCCGGTCGCGCAGAGCCCGGCGGGCCCGCAGAACCCTCAGCTTTGCGCCCCCCACCGAGCACCCGAAAAACTCGGCGATGTCGTCGTATTCCATCTCTTGGATGTCTCGGAAAACAATGGCATTCCGGTGGTGGTCGGGCAACTGGTCGATCGCTTCCCTCAACAGGGCTCTTCTTTGCTCTTGTTCCAGGTTGTCCACCGGATCCTGGTGAGAGTTCCCAACGGTCATCCACACAAGCGCGCCGCCAGACTCCCTTTGTTCAAGGGTTTGGCGCCGGTTGGACATCCGGGCGCGGTCGGTGCCAAGGTTGGCGGTGATCCGCAGCAGCCAAGTGGTGAACTTGGCTTCGTCCCGATACCGTTGCAGATTCTGGTACGCCTTGATGAACGCCTCCTGAACAATATCTTCGGCATCGTCGCGTCGTGGCGCCATCTGGTAGGCGTAGCGGTAAACGAGGTCGCGGTGCCGTTCAAACAGGCGTTCGAATGCGGAATAGTCGCCATTGCGCGCCTTCCAAACCAACGCCTCGTCGGAATCGGGGGCAATCCCGGCCGGCAAGATTTTGGAACGGTCGCTCATAGGCGGCTGGTTCGGGCTCAAGGCGATCCTCAGTTCCATGTTACATGAACGGAGACGTCTCTCGTTCAATCCCGTTACGTGAATGGGGCCTACTGGGAACCTATCCCATAGCCTCTTCTGGGATCGCCGAGCCTTGGCCTTCCCACTCGGCGACACACGCGGCAATGGCGATGTCGCCGGTGACGTTGAGCACCGTGCGGCTCATGTCCAAGATCCTGTCGACCCCGATGGCCATGCCGATTGCGCCAGCCGGAACCCCCAAACCTTTGACGATCGACCCGATCACCGGCCAGGATCCACCCGGGACGCCGGCCGTTCCGATCCCGGCGACGATCGAGAGCCCGAGAACCATCAGCTGCTTTTGCAAATCGAGCGGAATCCCGAACAGCTGGCAGAAGAAGATCACCGTGATCCCTTCGAACAGAGCCGTCCCGTTCTGGTTTGCGGTTGCCCCCACGGTCAGCACGAAACTCGAGATGTTTTTTGGCAGCCCAAGGTCTTCCTCAGCCGATTTGAGGGCCACGGGCAGGGTCGCGTTGCTAGAACTGGTGGCAAAAGCAGTGAGCATCACGTTGCGGATTCGGCGGAAGAAATCCCAAGGGTTGCGCTTGGCGACCACCTTGATCAAGATCGAATACACCAAGAACAGGTGGATTCCAAGGCCGAGCAGCACCGTGCCGGCATAAGCACCGAGCGTCACAAAGATCCCGAGGCCCAAGGTGGAGGCAGTTTTGAAAATCAGCGCGAAAACACCGTAGGGTGCCAGCGACATGGCCATTTCGATCACCTTTTGGCTGATTTCGAAAAGACCCTCCATAAACTGGCGCACTGGGGCGACGACCTCGGTATCCGATTTGGCAAGGGCAAGCCCAAAGACCAAGGCGAAAAACATGAACGGGAGGATCCCCCCGCTGAGGGCCCTGGTCGCTTCCAGCAACGGGTTCTTGGGGACGACGCCAATGACGGCAGGGTCGGCTTCCGTGCCCCCTTTGGGCGCGACATTCTCTCTTTCGGTCTTGCTCGTGCCGTCTGGGCTTTCCGACCGCTCTTTGAAGATCTGCTCGATCTGCGAGTCGCTGAAACCTTCTTTTTTCAGCCCTTCCTTCTCGTATTGGTTCTGCAGTTCGATGCGCTTTTGTTCGGAGACGGCCCTCCCCGGTTGCAGCGTGTTTACCAGGACAAGTGCAATTGCCACCGCGATGCCGGAAAAGACAACTGTCATCACCAAAGACCGGACACCGATCCGCCCGACTTTGGCAACATCACCGATTTCGCTAATCCCGAGCACGAGGGCGGAGAACAGCAGCGGAACGACGATCATAAAAATCATCGCCAAAAAGGAATCCCCGACGACGGAAACCACTTTTTCGTTGGCCGTTTTGACAAAGTCCTGGACGGCCGGGTTGCCTTGAGCCGCAAGGTTGGCGGCAACCCCGGCTACTGCCCCCAATCCCAAACCGATGAGGATCTTGTTGTGGAGCGGCATCGCCTTTGACATGGGGGCGATTTTAGCCAATCCTTGCGGTGAAAGTTTGGAATTTCCAATTCAAGTAAAGTCCACCGCATGGATTCCCGGTGTTGGATTGTGGGAAGCGCGGTGCTGGACAACGTTTTGGCGGTGGACAGGTTGCCAAAGGCAGGAGAAAGCGTTTTGGCCCGCAGCTTCGACCAGTTCCTCGGCGGAAAGGGCGTCAACCAAGCCGTCGCCTGCGCCCGGCATGGGGCGGCGACCGAAATTTTCGCGTGTTTGGGCCACGACCCGGCAGGCGACCGGTTTGCCGGGTTGTTCGAAGCCGAAGGCCTGGGAATGGAGGGGGTTCTCCGCGCCGATGGCCTCCCAACCGGCCAGGCGGCCATCGCGCTGACGCCAAATGGGATGAACCAGATCATCGTCTACCCGGGATCCAACATGGCCCTTCCCGCCTTGGCAATCGAAAACGCACCGATTGCCCCGAACGACTATGTGCTTTGCCAGTTGGAAGTGCCGGACGAAGTCGTTTTGGCCGCATCGGCGCGGGGGAGGTTCGTGTTTAACCCCGCCCCATACAGGGCCTTCCCGAAGGAGGTTCTTCCCCGGTGTTTTGCCTTGACCCCAAACGAATCAGAGGCGGAATCCATCACCGGGCACTCCCCTTCCACGGAAGAGGGATTGCAGCGATGTGCCGATTCGCTGTTGGAATCCGGGGTTGCCAATGTGGTGGTCACGCTTGGGGAGCGCGGGGTGTTCTTTAAGAACGCATCAGTTTCCCGGCATTTCCAGGCTCCGGCGGTCGATGCGGTGGATACGACGGCCGCCGGCGATGTTTTCAATGGGGCGATGATTGCCCGGTTGAGTCTGGGTGACGACATTGAATCCGCCGTCGCCTACGCCGTGGACGCCGCCAGCCTCAGCGTAACCCGCGCGGGGGCGGTGCCTTCGATCCCTGATTCCCAGCAAACAGCGGCCTTCATCCAAGCGAAAAACCAGAAAATGGAGGAACAAATCTGAAGGCCAACCATATATACTGGTGTCTACCCAGCTTGATTGCGGGTAGCCCTGGGGCGGTTCGCCTCGCGTTAGGAGAAAACTCATGGAAAACAACGTCCACACTTGGTTCGAAGTCTACAGCCCGGATACTGAATCGGGCAAAAAATTCTATGCCGACGTGTTCGGCTGGTCCAGCGAAGACATAGACATGGGAGACTTCATGTACCCGATGCTCAAATCGGGCGACAAGCCTTTCCACGCTGGCATGATGAGCCTCAAGAGCCCCGACATGGAGGGCGTGCCGCCACATTGGTTGATCTACTTCCATACAGCCGACATCGACGCAACTCTTTCAAAAATCGATGCGGCAGGTGGGAAGACGGTGCATGGTCCGATGGATATCCCCGGGGTCGGCCGCATCGCGATTGTCCACGACAATGGCGGCGCACACTTCGCCGTCCACCAGCCCGCTCCGATGGAAGGCTAAACCAGCCCTTCCCGCATCAAGCTGACACATCGGTTCGAACCGATGACGACATGGTCGAGGAGCCGGATATCGAGGAGGTCTCCGGCTTCCCTGAGTTTTTCAGTGATCGCGATATCTTCCTCGGATGGCTCTGGGTCGCCGCTTGGATGGTTGTGGGCTACGATCACCGACGCCGCATTTTCCCGGACGGCCTCGCGGAAAACTTCCCGTGCCCCCACCACCGACATGTTCAATGTGCCGATGTGGATGACCTTTGTGCTGAGGATGCCGCCTTTCGAGTTAAGGAAAGCAGCGCAGAAATTTTCTTGTGATTCGTGGGCCAACCACGCGAATAGCTTGAAGGCGTCTTCAACGCCCTCGATGCTTTCAATCGTCTGGAGGCGGCTTTGGCCAGCCCTTCTGCCGATTTCGATGGCGGCAACAACCCGGAGGGACTCGAACGGTTCAAATCCAGCGATCGCATGCAGTTCACTCTGGCTGAGGTCCACAATGCGCCGGCCAGGATAGCGCCGCACGAGCTCGGCCGCCGGATCTTCCCGGAACGCGACGTCTTCCTCAGTTCGGCTGAGCACGACCGCCAGGAGGTCATGCAAATGAACCGAGCCGATGCCCATTTGTTGGATTCGGGCTGTGACCCCAGATCCTTCTATTCCCAACCGTCCACCCCCTCTTGGGTGACGTCATCCCGGCCAAGGAAGTCCGTCGGGGGCGCGGCAAAAATCCTGACTGGTTCCCCGGTGAACGGATGGACAAACTGCAGGCTTGCCGCATGGAGTTGCATCGGGCCAGGCTGGAGCTTGGGCGGCGCATAAAGGTCGTCGCCGATCACCGGCCAACCAAAATGGGCCAAATGCACGCGGATCTGGTGGGTGCGGCCGCTTTCCAAGCGGCAAGCAACCAGCAAGCCGCTATTGATCCGCTTGAGTTGTTGGATGTGAGTTCGCGCCGCTTTTCCGCCGGGCACGACCGCTCTCAGCAAGGGGTTCCGGGGGTGCCGGGCCAAAGGGGCATCGATGGTGAACCGGGGATTGGGAAGGTCGCCATTGACCACGGCGACGTAGCGGCGATGGATTTCCCGCTTTTGGACCAACGCGGCCAGCTTGGCATGGGCTTGGTCGCTTTTGGCGACGATGAGCAGTCCGGTTGTTTCTTTGTCCAGGCGATGCACAATTCCCGGACGCCATTCCCCGGCAAATGTGCTGAGGGAATGCGACCGCGCCAACAAGCCATGAACCAATGTGGTCCCGGTCAACGAGTTCGCCGGGTGGACGGCCAGCCCCCGCGGCTTGTCGACAACCAGCAGGTGCTCATCTTCAAACCGGATTTCGAGATCCATGGGAACCGGGATGAGCGGGTGCGGGGCCGTGTCGGCAATCGGGTCGGCCGTGATGGACATCCCTGGTTTCAGCTGCGTCCCGGCTTTGGTGGCAACGACCCCATCCACGGTGACGAATCCGGCCTGGACGTGGGCCGCAACCTTGGCCCGGCTCGCTTGGGGGAATTGGCGGCACAGGAACCTGTCCAGCCGCTCCTTCTCGGCCGCAATCCATTCCACCCCTCCATGTTACCGGAATGTGAACATTTGTCCCGGTTTTCCGTCTTGAACCCCTATGAATAGCCGCGCGATCCTGCTCGTCGCCGGGCTGGCCGCCGCCTTCCCTGCCCTTGCCTTGGATTTTGAAACCCGGGGCGAGACGTTGGGGAGCCTCTTCCCCAAGCTGGCGAAAGAAACGGGCCTGACTCTTTATGTCAACGCCGATGTCGCAAATGAGGTCGTCGTCCTACGGGCCAATAACGTGGATGCCACGACCCTCCTGAAGAAAATCGGGGATGCAACCGGGCTAACCTGGACCCAAGACAGCGGGGGATACCGGCTATCGCGATCGTTCCAAGATGACCAGAATGCGGGCCAAACCCTTTACCAAGCCACGCTGGCCGGATGGCAGAACTGGCAGCCCGACCCGGCCCGAAACAGCGAGGTCGATGCCATTGTCGCTTCCCTCCCCACCGAATCTCTGGCAGGGATCGGGATCGGGAACCGGGTCGTTTTTGCCGACCGGAACAACCGGAACCAGATCCTGCTCCCAACCGAGGCCCAGTCAAAAGCGCGGAACCTGGTTGCCGCCGACCAACAGCGGCGCATCGACGCCATGGAAGCAATGTACAAAAACCGGCCGAGCGAGCAGTTTCGGGCCATCATTGATTCTCAAAAGGCTGCTCCAGCCAAGATCATCCTTATCTTCCGCCGGAATAGCCTCACCACTTATTCCGCAAGCCTGCAGGCTTTGGACGCTAACGGCGCTGCCCGGTTCTCCTACACCAGCGGTTATGCCATTGATCCGGTATCCGGCTCTGCCGACGCTTTGGCCGGATGGAAGCTACCGGAAAACGCCCCTTCGCGCGAGCTCTTGAAGCTGACCACAGGAACATCGGGCCCGGCGGCCGACCGCAACAGCTTTTCGCCATTGCGTGAGTGCCTCCTGGATCCGGTGGCTCATGAACCCATCGCCCTGGCCATCGGTCCGGCCTTGTTTGATTCGGCCCCAGCCGGACAGAACTTTGTGGCTTGCATCCCGGATGAGTCGTTCGACCGCATTTCGACGGCCCTCCAATTCCAAGGCCCATCCGGTTTGGGTGGAACCGGCGTTTCGGCATTCAAGGATGGCGACGGGTGGGTGGTAATCACCCCCGAACTCAAATCGTACAATTGGGACACGCGGCGCGACCGTAAAGCCCTTGGCATTTTGGCGAACAAGCTTGCCCGAACCGGGATCCTTTCATTGGACGACCAGGCCGACTACGCCAAATCCGTGTCGACTTGGTTCACGACAAATTCTTGGGAATACGGGTTTGCCCGCCGCACACTCGGGAATTCGGCGGTTCGCGAACTCGGACGAATCAGCGGTTCGCAGATTGAGGGCCTCGCGATTTACAACGGGTTGCGGGAAAGGCTCTCCGGCCAGAGCGAGGTCTTGCCGATCGACTCACTCCAACGGAACTTCGTGAGTTTCACGGTCTTCAATTCCCCGGTCGACCCAAATCCGGCGCCGCAACAGGCCGCCCAAGGGGGCTCGCGCTCCGTGCCTCAACCCAACGGGGGGAACGGCGTTGCGATGTTGACGGAGATCCCCGTTGCGGGCGTTCAGTTCCAGGGTGCGCAACAATTCAGGGGGTTCACCCAGCCTCGCGAGCGAACGGAGATGTATGCGATGGGTTTACCCGCAGCTGGGCAAATCGAGGTCACAGCCAACAACCGCCCGGTGTTCATCGTCCGGTCCCAAGATGGTTCGGCCCAATCGACGATGTCCGAGGGCGAACTCGCCTACTTCCGGGCAAGCCAGCTGTCCAGCAATGTGCAATACCGCGACGGCGGCTTGAGTTTGACGAACAACCTGTTTGGCACGACGCGAACCCAAACCTACACGTTTACGATCCGGTTTGCCGACGGGACATCGTTCAGCCGCACCGTCAGCGGCACGTTGGAGGCCAGCTCGTTTGCCACGTATGACCGGTTGCCATCCGATGTGACGACCCGGATTGAAAAGCAAGCTCAGGAAATCGCTACCCGGGCCAACAGCGCCCAGGGTCGAGCCCAAGGCGCCCCCGGGGGCCGGGGTGGCCCCGGTGGGCGCGGCGGGCGCGGCGGCGGGGGAACCCCTCCGCTGGCAATCCCCTGACCCGGCCCCGCGCACCGGTTTGGCTAAAATAGGCCGATGCGCGACCGATACGAGCCCCAAGAATTCGAAGCCGCCTGGCGGCAGAGGTGGCTTGAGACTGGCTTGTTCCGGACGCGGCAAGAAGAAGGGCGCGAAAAGTTCTACGGCCTGGACTTTTTCCCTTATCCGAGCGGGGCGGGGCTCAGTGTCGGCCACTGCCGGAATTACATCCCCACCGATGTGATTTGCCGGATGAAGTACATGCAAGGCTTCAATGTCTTGCACCCCATGGGTTTCGACGCGTTCGGCCTCCCCGCAGAAAACGAGGCGATCAAACGGCAGATCCACCCCGCTCCGATGATCGACCAATACGCGGCCCGCTACCGGCAGCAGATGGAACTGATCGGCATCGGCTATGACTGGTCGAGGGGGTTCAAATCCAGCGACCCCGGATATTACAGATGGACACAATGGATTTTCAAACTCTTGTTCGACCGGGGATTGGCCTACCGATCCAACGCCGAAGTCAACTGGTGCCCCAAGGATAAGACCGCCCTTGCCAACGAAGAGGTTGTCGGCGGCCTTTGCGAGCGGTGCGGGACACCGGTCGAACGCCGGGCCATCCCTCAATGGTTCTTTAAGATCACCGATTATGCCCAAAGGCTGATCGACGACCTGGACGGGCTCGATTGGCCGGAAGGGATCAAGAATCAGCAACGGAACTGGATCGGTCGGTCGGAAGGGGTCGAGTTCGAAATGAAGGTGCAGTTCGGCGGCACAGAGCCGGAAGCGCACCCCGATGACTTGGTCGTCAAAACCAAGCCCGCCACGTTCCGGGTCTTCACCACCCGGATCGACACGATTTTCGGGATGACATTCTGCGTTTTGGCGCCAGAACACCCCCTGGTTGAGACCATCAAGAAGCGGGTGTCGGAAGACCGAGTTCTGGCGATTGAGGCTTACCAAGCATCGGCCAAAGCCCTCAGCGACATCGACCGACAGGCCGACAGCCGCGAAAAAACCGGGGTGGAGACCGGGGCGTTCGCCATCAACCCCGCCACCGGCAAACCAGTTCCGATTTTTATTGCCGATTACGTGATGATGGGTTATGGGACAGGTGCGATCATGGCCGTGCCCGCGCACGACCAGCGCGATTTTGATTTTGCCGTGCGGTTCGGGTTGGATGTCGTCCCGGTTTTCAAGCCGGATGCCGCTTACCTTGCCCAATACGAAGCAACAGAAGCCGAATACCTTGCCGACCCCAAGCGATTCAAAACAGTTTTCAGCACCAAAGATGGCATCTTGGTCAACAGCGGCGAATATTCCGGGATGTCGTATTCCGAGGGTGCGGCCGCAATGGGCGAATGGATCGAGGCCCTTGGGATCGGCGAACGGAAAGTCAACTACAAACTGCGGGATTGGCTGATCTCCCGCCAACGATATTGGGGTTGCCCGATCCCGGTCGTCTACGACCGCGACGGCAACATCGAAACGGTCATCGACGACCTCTTGCCGGTCGAACTGCCTGAAGTTGACAACTACGAGCCCAGCGACGACGGGTCGAGCCCCTTGAGCCGGATCCCCGACTTTGTGAACACAACAACCCGCGATGGTTCCCTTGGGCGGCGCGAAACCGACACGCTCGGCGGGTTTGCCTGTTCCAGCTGGTACTTCCTCCGGTTTTGCGACCCCTGGAATGATGAGAAACCGTGGGATAGGGAGCAGGTCGATTACTGGATGCCTGTTGACTGCTATGTCGGCGGTGCCGAACATGCCGTCATGCACTTGCTCTACGCGCGGTTTTGGACGAAGGTGCTCTATGACGCTGGCCTTGTTTCAGTGAAGGAGCCGTTCCAGCGGCTGATGAACCAAGGCCAGGTTTTGGGTTACACGCCCTACCGCCACCCGCGGGAAGGCGAAATCCTGGGAGTCGGCGAAGAAGGGATCCTGGTCAGTTTCGAAGAAGCGGCATCACTCCCTGAAGAGGAGCTGATGTGGCGGTGGGTGAGGATGTCCAAATCCAAGGGGAACGTCGTCACACCGGAAGAAGCGGTCGACCAATATGGCGCCGATGCCTTGCGGATCTATGAACTTTTTGTTGCGCCCTTTGAACAGAGTGTCAACTGGAGCAACGAGGGGATGCAGGGGGCGTCCCGTTTCCTCAGCCGAGTTTTCCGGCTGGTCAGCGACCTCCAGCCCTATTGGCACCCCGATTGGCGGACGGTCATCGGAGTCACGCAAGCCGACGGCCGGTCGCGAGAGATCCGCCGTGCCACGCACCAACTGGTCGCCAAGGCCACCGGGGACATCGACCGCTTTGCTTTCAACACCTATGTTGCGGCCATGATGACGACCCTCAACACGCTCACCGACCTGGTGAAGGGTATCGAATCGCCTACGGAATCGGAACGGCTTGCCATGAGCGAAGCGGTGGAGTTCTTCATTACCGTTCTGGCCCCGGCCGCCCCGCACTCGGCCGACGAGCTTTGGAACGGGCTGGGCCAATCCGGCTTCACCTATGGGCTGGATTGGCCCGAGGCCGACCCGGAATTGGCAGCGGAAGACGAGGTCACGGTGGCCATCCAGGTCAACGGCAAGTTGCGGGACACCTTGACCCTACCGGCCGGGGCCAGCAATGCCGACCTCGAATCGGCGGCCCGGGCAAGCGGCAAAGTCGCCGCGTTCATCGACGGAAAAACCATCAGGAAGGTGATCGTTGTCCCAGGCAAATTGGTCAACATCGTGGCGAATTAGCTTATTCGCCGTGCTGCTGGCCGGGGGATGCACGGGGATGGATCCGAATGTCATCTACACGCCCCAGCAAGCGGAAGAAGCCAACCGCGAGTTGGAAACTCTGACCAAAGAGCCCCTGCGTAAGTTTTTGGCGAAGGAAGCCCTTTCTGAGCAAGACAAGGAAAACCTCCGCAAGGCGTTGCCGGTCCTTAAAAAGATCACGGCCTACGACCCAATCACGATCAACTCCTACGCCATGGCTGGAAAGATCCATTTGGCGTTGGATGAGCCCCAGCAGGCGATGGACTCCTATTTGGATGGCATCGCCAAAACCAAACCCAACGACACCCCGATCGAACGGACCATCCGCAGCGACCTGTACGTCGAAATGGCAGATCTGCACCTGCGCAACAACGATTCGGCCGCTGCTGAACGAGCATTGAGGACAGCCATATTGATTGAAGACACGTCTTCCCAAGCGCACGTCATGCTGGGGCGGATCCTCCAATCGCGGGGAGATGCGGCGGGGGCAAAGGAAGAGGCACTCAAAGCCCTTTTGGCCGATGCGGAATATGAACCCGCCCGCACGTTCTATCAGGAAGTCACCGGGAAAAAAGCGGCTTCGCCTTGATCCTCGCCCATGTCCGAGGGAATTCTGGCGGGGTCGACCGCGTTTTCTCGAAGACTGGGAACAACCTTATGCCCATATCCATTGGCAAAGGGACTTCGTGGATATCCATGAGCTTCAATCCCAGCATCCCGGCGTTGGCCGTTTCGATTTCTTGGCGCTCGGCCTGGGTGCGGAAGGGGATGAAGCGTCCGCCTACCCTGAGCCAGGGTGCCGTGACCTCGGCCTGAATCCCAAATGGGGCAAATGCGCGCCCAGTTGCCGCATCGAACATCTCGTATTCGACATCTTCCTCGGCCCTTTGGATGCGTTGCCTCAAGTTGGGGAGGGGTTGGGTGGCGATGAACCGCTGCATTTTGACCGTGGCATCGAGAGCCTCAACGATCAGTCCGGGGTTAGCCCAAGCGATCACCCAACCGGGGAGCCCGGGCCCGCTGCCAACGTCCAGCACCCGGCCCCGTTGGGGGAGGTACGGCAAAACCAGCAGCGAATCGACGATGTGGCGCACCGGGGCTTCTTCTGGAGATACGCGCGTCAGGTTGGTGTGGGCGTTTTCTCGGTAGAGCGCATCAAGGAAAGCGGAAAGGGCACTTTTTTGGGATCCATCGCGTTCAATCCCCTGCCGCCGACACTCTTCCCAAACTGGTTCAAGGTTCATAATGCCCGCTGGTCAGGCTACCCCTCCCTCAGAATATCCCCATGCCATCGTCAGAAAGGGGCAAGGTTAGCATGGTCAAAACCGGCATGGGGATTTGCATTGCCGGACTTGCGGTCTCAGTGCTCAGCCTTGTTCCGGCGGTTGTGCCAGTCGGAGTGTTCCCTTGGCCGGTGTTTGTCGGCTCGGCGATTTACTTTCCGGGCGCGTTTTTGGCTTTTTTTTCCAGCCGGGGCAAAGAACGGAATCAGGTTTTCAACCAACTCCGGCTTGTCCGGTTGGGGTTTGTCGCAGTCATCGTGATTGCAGTCACATCGATCATGCGTGGCTGAAAGATGACGCAACAAAAGTAATTGGGCCGGTATTGACCGGCCCGGGCAGTCGGAGGGTCAGGAAGCTTTTTTTGTCCGGTGGATGAGGCTTTCGACAAAGTGTTGGTAACGGGCCCTTTCGAGCTTTCCCATGTCATCGATCTTGATGCCGATGTCAGACGCATCGTTTTCCAATTCGCGGATGACCCGGGCAACGATGCCAGTGAAGGTGATCGGCCCAATGTCAGAGTTGATGTGCAGGTGCAAGACCTGGCCCTGGCCATAGGAACCGAGGATCCGGATCCTCAATCCCGATTCGGAGACGTCACAGACAGAACCCACTGCCGACTCGCCTTGAGATTCGACGGTGATCGTTGTCCCGGGTGCGACCGCCCGGGGGGCCCTCTCTTCCCCCGAGGCGAAATGTTCGGCTTTCAAACACAAACCGCAATAAAGTCCTTCAGCAAAGACGACTGTGGCCTCAACTTCGACCAAGTTGCCCTTCATCAATACTTCGCAAGCAACTTCTTCACCCGCCTTCAGATCGGATGGGGCATCCAGCACCAAAACCATCAGCGGGAATTCTGCCTCCCGGACAGTCCCCCTGTACTCCGCGTTGTCGGTCGCCCTCACAACCACCAACGATTCGTTCAGCATCGCCCTCAACATTTCAGATTCCTTGCTACTACAATCATTGGGCGACCTATTCAATATCGATTGATGAGACTTGCGCAATTCCGCACAAGATCGCTAATTTGTTGGTGTATTGGTCCGGAGGGTTTGGTCCCAACGCGGTTGAGCGCTTATCGGCCATCATAGGCGTTCACGCCCGTCCCAGCCGCCCGGCTGAGGATGAAACCAACTGGAAAAGGCTTAGGAAACAAGCATGGCGACCTATCGAGGACGAAAGAAAGACATCTGCCGCAAAGTCGGCTTCAACATCTGGGGCCAGGCCAAATGCCCGAGCACCAAACGACCCTACCCCCCCGGCCAGCACGGGCCCAACATGCGCGACGGCCGCATGTCCGAATATGGCGAGCAACTCTTAGCCAAACAGGTCATTCGCCGCTATTACGGGATGCTGGAAAAGCAATTCCGCAAAACGTTTGAAAAAGCCCGCAAGATGCATGGCAACAACGGTTTGAACTTCTTGCGGTTGTTGGAAATGCGCCTGCAAACCCAGGTTTACCGCATGGGTTATGCCCGGACGATCTTCCAAGCGCGCCAGTTTGTCACCCACCAGCATGTGACAGTCAACGGCAAACTGGTTGACATCCCCAGCTACACGTGCCGCGTCGGCGATGTCATCGCTGTCCGCGACCGCGAAGCCAGCAAGAATATCGCCCGAAAAAACCATTATGAAGGGGCTCCTGTCCCGGTCTATATCGAGCCGGACATCCAAGGCATGAGCGGCAAGATCATTGCCTTGCCCGAGCGGGAAGACTTCCCCGAGTTCTTCAAAGAACAGCAAGTCGTCGAATTCTACGCCCGCTAAGATCGGCTTGGAAATCCACTTGAATGGTTGCCGGTGCACTTTGTGGCCGGCAACCATGTATTATTCATATATGGTCAGCCAACTCTGCCTAGCCGCCTTGTTGATGTTCCCGGGTGCCGGCGACCCGAACGCCGCCTTGCAGGAAATCAACCAGTGGCGCACCGATCAAATCAACCAAGCCCGGTCATCGGGCAAGACCCTGGATGCCGCAGCCCTCAACAAGGGTGTCAAAGATAAGGCAACCGCCGCAACCGACGGGGTCAAACCGGGCGAAATCAAACCCGAAGAAGGAATGGCTTGGATGCAGCTGTTCTTCATGGCCGAAAAATATGAGGACATCAAGGCCCTCTGCGACCGCTACATGACATCGAATCCCGATGAAAACGGGATGTTCAATGCGGAATCCTACTGCATGCAAAGCTATTACCGGCTGGGCAAAATGGAGGATGGTGCCATGACGGTCAGCATGATGAAGCCGACCAACGTCAGCCAAGCCAACATGATGATGAGCTACGCGGCCAACGTGTTTGCCCCGGCAATCGCGGAGAAGCAGGGTGCCGACGAAGCGGTGAAGCTGCTGGACGGCGTTTTGGCAAAAATGCCTGCCGCCACCAACGACAACGATTCCAAAATCGTGGCCAGCATCTTGGCAAGCTATTACGGCACGAAATCCGAGATCTTGATTGATGCCGGTCGGAAAGACGAAGGCATGGCCGCATTGGACGCAGGCCTTGCCGATACACGGATCCCCGATGCCAATAAACGCGCGCTCACGTTCACCAAAACGCGGATGGGCTTGGTTGGCAACGCCCCGCCGGCAATCGCCAGCGAACGCGGCTATGGTAGCTACACCAGTTTGGAGGCGCTGAAAGGCAAAGTCGTGGTCATCGACTTTTTTGCCCACTGGTGCCCGCCGTGCAAGGCCGCCTTCCCGGATATGCGGGAGATGTACGACGCCCTCAAGCCGAAAGGACTCGAGATCATCGGCGTCACCAAATACTACGGCTACTACAACCAAGAAAAGGGACTCAGCAAAGATGACGAGTTCGCCCGGATGAAAGGGTTCAACGACGACTTCAAGATCAACTGGCCGGTGATCTACGATGCCGGTAACGGCGAAGCATTCACGGCCTATGGCGTCAGCGGCATCCCGACCAGCGTCCTGATCGACCGCAAAGGCCTTGTCCGGAGCGTCCACGTGGGTTACAGCAAAGAAAGCTACGCCGCCTTCCGGAAAGAAGTCGAGAAAGCGATCAGCGAATAGTCGCCAAAGCATTGAGCAGCCGATCCTGCTCTTCCCTCTTCTTCACCGCGGTTCGGAGCCACTGGCCCCCGAACCGCGGTGAAAGGTTATTGGCATCCCGGATGAAAATCTCCTGTTCCGCCAGTTTGGCCACAATCTCGGCGGCCTTCCTGCCCTCGACTCGGGCGAGCAGGAAGTTTGTCACCGAAGGGGTGACAATCCAGCCCAAAGACGACAAGCCAGTGGCGAGTTCGTGCCGCAAGATCCGGGTTTCGGCCGCCACCGCTGCGTAATAGTCGTGATCTTGCAGGGCCAAAACAGCGGCCAATTGCCCGATCAACCCAACCGACCAAGGAGGCGAAAAGCGTTCCCACCCGTCGACAAGATGCTGCGGGGCGGCCAAGTAGCCGACCCGCAACCCGCTCAACCCATAGAACTTGCTCATCGACTTGCACACGATGACATTGTCGTTTTGGGAAACCAAACCCTCGGCCGTCATCGGAGCCCCGGCTTCCAGGGAAAAATAGTCGATGTAGGTCTCATCGATCCAGAAATTGGTGGAAGGGCAAGCTTCCAGGATCTCGCGCACCTGGCTGGGCCCGATCCCGACCCCGGTCGGGCTGTTGGGGTTGACCAAGATCGCCAACTTCACCTTGCGACAGGCGGCGATCAGTTCTCCGATGTCGGGCTGGAACGAATCCAGCGGCAGTTCGAACCGCACAAGCCTGGCCCCGATGACGTTTTCGACGATGTGCTGGTATTCACCATAACTTGGATCGAGGACAAGCACCTCGTCGGTCGGTGCAACCAATCGTGGGAGTGCCAAAAACATCAGGCTGGAAGTGCCCGGGCCGATCAAGATGTTCTCGGCGTGCAGGAACCGTTCGCGGGCAATGGCCTCCCTCAAACCCTCGCCGTGAGTGGGCGGGCTTGTTTTAACAAGAAATGGGAGATAGCGCTGGATCGATTCGATAACTTGGGGCGACGGGTCGTACCAGGCATCCAACACATCTGCGGAAATCACGTGGCTAGCACGATCCAGTGTTTGCAACGACTCCCCGATTGCGCCAAAAGAGGCCCCTCCGTGGAAGGCACGTTTGGAATTGCCGGTCACCGGCGCGTCGCCTCTTTCAACTTCCGGACGTCCTCAAGCAGGCCGTTCCGGGAAACGGGGTCGGCCCAATCCCGGGTGAGCCGCTCAACGAGCCAGGATCCGATGATCGCCCCGTCTGCATACCCCGAAACCTGGCGGACATGATCCGGTGTCGAGATGCCGAACCCCACGCAAACGGGCGTCGAAGTCCGCGACTTGAGATCGGCGACCAATCCGGCGGTCGACTCCCCCATTTCCACCCCTGACCCCGTGACCCCCATCCTCGAAACAGCATAGATAAACCCGGTTGCAGCCTCGCAAACCACTTGCCTCCTTTGGGGAGTGGACGTGGGGGCAGCCAAAAAGACGGTATCCAATCCGGCTTCAGAGGATGCCGCCACCCAGTCGCCGGCCTCTTCGGGGATGAGGTCGCACATGATGGTGGCCGATGCCCCTGCTGCTTTGGCAGAATTGGCAAACCGGCCGAGCCCCCAGCTCAAGGCCGGGTTGTAATAGCCCATCAGCACCACCGGGATATCCAGAGTGCATCGACCCAATGACTCCAGAACCATCCCCGGTGTGACGCCTCGGTCCAATGCCCTTTGGCTGCTGGCCTGGATCACCGGCCCATCGGCGATCGGGTCGGTGAACGGGATCCCAATTTCAATGACGTCTGCTCCAGCCCCTTGCAGGGCCGACGTGATTTCCGGAAGGTCCTCCAGGGTCGGATCCCCAGCCGTCACGAACAGGATCAGGGCGGCTTCGTTCCGTTGGCGCAGGGATGTAAACCGCTCCGACAGGGTCATTGCCACACGTTACCGCCTCATGCGGTGCGCCTAAGTACTCCGCGGCTTCAGCCGTTTCGGCCGCATCGTAGAATTCCGCCAAAATCCGGCCCCTTTCTTGGGCCGACTGAAATTGGGAAATGATCTTGAGCGCTTCGGCAAATTCAAACCGCATGTCCTTGTAGCTCCCCAAGGTTTTGGCATAATTGAGCCCGGTGTATTCACCCGCCTCGTCGATCTCAGTTTTGGATGCTTCGATCTTCTTTTCGACTTTGACGAGCACCGCCCACACTTCGGCCTGAGTCCGAGACTTCGGCTTTTTTTCGTCGTGTTTGATGAGGTACTCAACCGTTTCCTCGACACTCATCAAGGTCGCGGCGCCGACCACCGTCCACAGAGATCCACCTCCGCTGAGCCCCATCCCCACCATGACCCCTTGGTCGCGGAACTTGACCATGTGCGGCCTCATCGAATCGATCAGTTGGGCTCGCTTGGCCGGCAAGGATTTCAGGCGCTTGTCGTTGACGTCAGAAAGCGCACACCCAAACGAATAGTTCGCGGCACTCATGGAAAGCGTAGTTTCCCCCTCGGCTTTGTCGATGAAGAAGTCGTACCAATTCTGGAATCCCATCGCGACGACTTGATCCGCCGACTTGCCGTAGTTTTCTGAGGGGTCGAACTTTTGATCCGCAGCGGGTAACGCCAGCGCCGCGAAGGCAAGAAAAGCAAGGGGCATTTCCCCAACGGACGTTCATGCTTTGCTGGCGGTATCCCGGGTCGACAGATTTTTTTGGCCATCGGCACCAAAACATAGGGATCAGGGCGCACAATCGCATGGATACGTTGAAAATCCCCGAGCTCTACCTGCTGGCATTGGCCCTGGTTTTCACCGTCCCCTATCTCATCTGGCGGTTGGGGCGCACCGACGGCTGGGCCCCCCTTGTGGTTGTGCAGATCGTGACCGGGATCCTGTTGGGCCCGGGGGTTTTGGGACGGGCCGCACCAGGCTACTACTCCTTCATCTTCAAGCCAGATGTGGTGACGATGCTCAATGGGGTCGCCTTGTGGGCGCTTATTTTGTTTGTTTGGGGCGCGGGGTTGGAATTGGATTTGGGACAGGTTTGGAAGCACCGCCGCGAAACGTTCCTGACCGCCGGGCTCGCTTTAGGTATGCCGTTGGCGTTAGGATTTTTCGCATCCTTGTTCCTGATGGGCACCGGCTGGATCGGCCCGGCGGCCATGCCCTGGCAATTCTCTATTGGGATCGGCATGGCCTGCGCCGTCACCGCGCTCCCCATCCTGGTTCTCTTCTTGGAAAAGCTAGATATTCTGAGAACTAGCCTGGGGCAAAGGATCTTGCGTTATGCCAGCCTGGACGACATTGCGGTTTGGGCGGTTATGGCGGCGATCGTCATGGATTATTCGCGGCTCGGCCAGCAGGCCGTGTTCTTGATCCTCTTCGCTTTGGCCGCAGTGGTTTACCGCAAGGTCGTTCCCAAGCTTTCACCGTCAGATAGGTGGCCGGTGGCCCTGATTTGGTTGGCCTTGGTCTCGTTTGGTGCCGATTGGGGTGGCTTGCACTTTATGGTCGGGGCTTTCCTTGCCGGTGCGGTTTCCGATTCTGAGTGGTATGGCCAAGAACACTTGGACCGCTTCCGGAATGCAGTGCTTTTGGCCTTCATGCCTGTCTTCTTTCTTTCCACCGGGTTGCGGACAACCTGGAGCGTGGGCGGGGCCGCGGTTTTTGCCGCCGCAGGGATCCTGTTCTTGGCCGCGGTTGCCGGCAAGCTCGCCGGCGTCGCGGTTGTTGGCCGGATCTTGAGGTGGCCCAAAGGAGAATCCCTATTGATCGGACTGCTGTTGCAAACCAAAGCCTTGATCATGATCATCTTTGCCAACATCCTCCTTGATAAACAAATCATCTCTTCGGATACCTTCACCGCATTGGTCTTGATGGCGGTTGCCAGCACGATTATCGCCATGCCTTGGGCCAAGACTGTCCTGAATTCAGCCCGCAAACCCGAAGGCCCCATGGTGAAACCAGAGTAATTAGAAGATCGTCTAAATAGGCGATGACCGAGGTGTTCAAGGCCCTCTCCGACCCTGGGCGGAGGAAAATCCTCCGGATTCTGGGCCAAGGCGAGCTCACTGCCGGGGAAATCGGGGCCCACTTCGAGTTCACGGCCCCGACATTGAGCCATCACCTTGCGGCACTCAAAAAGGCCGAACTGATCCGCGTCCGCCGCAACGGCACGCAGCTCATCTATTGCCTCAACACCACGGTGATGCAAGACGTAGCCTCGGCAATCCTCGACTTTTTGCCCTCGGCAGACCTCCAACGTGAGGCAGAACAATCATGAACCCTTCCCTTCGGCTTCTGCTGATTTGCGCCGCATTGACGGTTGCAACCGCCCTGTACACGGCTTCGGTCTATCCTGGGTTGCCGGATCAGATTCCGGTCCATTTCAATGCGTCGGGCATGGCCGACCGGTGGCAACCCAAGGGATCGGGGGCTTGGATCACCGTGGCAATCATGGCGGGATTGGCCGCCATGTTTGCCGCCCTGCCGCTGCTCAGCCCCAAGACGAAGGCGATCGAACCCTTCCGCAAAACATACGATCTCATCGCGGTCGGGACGATGGTATTCATGGCGATTATGAATGTCTTGACTCTTTCGGCCGCCGGCAATGCCAAGCTCTCCAGTGTTGCCTTCGGCTTGCTGATGTGCGGGCTGTTTGGGTTCCTCGGGAACCTGCTGGGAAAGGTGACTCCCAACTACTACGTCGGGATCCGCACCCCCTGGACCCTAGAGTCTCCTGAGAACTGGGAGCGAACCCATCGTTTTGCCGCCAGGTCCGCGGTCGTAACAGCGGCCATCGGGGCGGCAATCGTTCTGCTAGGGGGGAGCGTGGTGATCGCGATCGTCATCGCCACCTCCGGGTTGGTGATGCCGGTCGGCTATTCCTATTGGCTCTATGCCAAGGGCAACAAGATGGGCCCTACGACGCCTTGAAAGGTTGCCCCTGCAGGGCCTCGAACCGGTTGAGTTGGATGGCCTTGACGGTTTTTTTGACCAAAGTCAGCCATTCGTTCCGGAGCTTGGTCAGCTCAGGCTCGGCACTTTTGGCCACTTCCTGGGCTTCTTTGTTCGCCTTTTCTTGGAGTGCTTTAGCTTCTTCCTCGTTCTTTGGCTGTTGCTTGCCGTACTTGTCGTAAATCGGCTTGAGCGCCTTTTGCTGAACTTCTTGGACTTGGCGGTTCAGGCTGGTAAAGCCGTCGCGGAGCTTTTTGGATTGGGCGGCATCCAGCCCGATTTTCTTCGCGACGTCGTCGCTGAGAAGGGCTTGGTAGCCCAGGATTTGCAAGGTGATCTCGCTGAGCCGTTTGACTTGCGCCGGCGAAAGAAGCTTCAAGATCTTGCGGTTGAGATCCAACTTGAACGTGTTGATTTTCTTGACAAGCGCCTCGTCTGGCCCTTGGGCGTTGGGGTTATCCTTTTTGAAGGCTTCGAGCAACTCGTTTGAATTCTTGTTGAACTCGTCAGCGACTTTGTTCATCTTGTCGCGGAGCGCATCCGTGATGCCAAGTTCAGTTTGGACAGGTTTCTCCCGGAGGAGATCAACATTCGCTGTCTTCTCCTCAAAACTCTGGGCAAGCAACATGGTCGGGCCCAAGATGAGCAGAGCGGCGGTGATAGCGCGGTTTTTCATTGCGGATCGATTGGGTGTTGCTGTTTTCAACGCAGATTGGCGGTTGCAAGTTCGCCCGGTGCGGATTCTGCCCCGGGGTTCACGCCGTTTGAAGATACCACTTCGACTTCAACATGGCTGATCATGCGGCGGACAGTTCTGAGGAAATGTTCGGTTGGATCGACACGGTTGAGGAGGATGATGGGCTGGGAGGCCGGGGCACCAGAGAACGTGAGCATGACTTCGAAATCGCCCGGATTTGCCTCCACGAGGTTCCGAAACTTTTCCAGCTCGCTGAGCTTTGCCGATTTGATCATGACCATCACCCGCCCGGCAACCGAGTCGTCGAAATCTTGGATGGCCGGCGGCGGCAACTCTTCGACCTCGAAAATCTGGATTTCCGGTGTCCGATCCGTGGCTTGGCTGCGCTCATCAAATTTGAGCCGGCCGTGGACGGCCACGACCTTGTCCTTCTCCAAAACCCCGCTGAGTTTGGTGACGGTTTCGCCAAAGGCGAATCCCCCCACTTGGCCGGTGAAGTCTTCAATGGTCACCCGGGCCACAAGGCTGCCCGTCCTTTGGCTCGGCCGGATGCTGACCTGGCTGAGGACTCCGGCAATGGAAACCCGTTGGGGCTGTTCCAGTTCCAAAAACTCCGAGCAAGTGTGGGTTCCCGCTTGCCGGAGCGTGAACTCATATCCCCGCAGCGGGTGATCGGAAATGTAGATTCCCATCGTCTCCTTTTCCATCGAAAGGATCTCGCTCCGGTTCGGCTCCGGAACTTCGGGGAGGACGGGGAGTTCCAGGGCCAGTTCGACGGTATCCCCAAAAAGGGAGTCTTGCCCGACGATCCTTTGCCGGTTGGCGTTGTCGGCAAATACAAGGGCGCCTTCCGCCGCGTTGAGCAGCTTGCACCGGTTCCGGTCGATGCTGTCCAAGGCACCGGCGCGAATCAACGCTTCCAGTGATCCTTTGTTGAGCCCGGCTTGACGGAGCCGGTCGCAGAAGTCGAACAAGTGCTCGAACGGCGAGCCGCTGCGCTCCTCGACGATTTTCCGGGCAAGCCCCTCTCCCACACCTTTGATGGCCCCCAGTCCAAACCGGATCGCACGGACAGACCGCTCGGATTTTCCCTTCCCAACCGTTTGGTCTTCGATTGTGAAGTCCAATTGGGAGCGATTGACGTCGGGCGGCAAAACGGGGATCTTGCTCCGGCGGCACTCTTCGATGAACGCGGCGACTCGGTCTTCCTTTTCCCGGAAAACCGCAAGCAACCCGGCCAAATATTCGACGGGATAATTCGCTTTTAGGTAAGCGGTTTGGTAGGCAAGGATCGCATAGCACACCGCATGGGCTTTGTTGAACGCGTAACCGGCAAACGGTTTGAGGAGTTCCCAAACCTGCCCGGCAGCATTTTCAGAAATCCCGTTGCCTTTTGCCCCTTCCATGAATTCGCCTTGCATGGCGTCCATGATTTCGGCATCTTTCTTTCCCATCGCCCGCCGCAAGATGTCGGCGCGGCCGAGCGTGAAGCCGGCCAAGGCTTGCACCAGCTTGAGCACCTGATCCTGATAGACGATGATCCCATAGGTTTCCCGCAGGATCGGCTCCATCTCGGGTGTGGCCAATTCGATGGGAGTGCGCCCGAATTTATTGGAGACAAACCGCGGGATGTGATCCATGGGCCCAGGCCGGTAGAGGGCGACCATCGCGGCCAACTCCCGAACGTTTTGGGGCTTGAGTTCAACAATGTTGCGGCGCATGCCGCCGGATTCCAGCTGGAAGACCCCGACGGTATCCCCCCGGCTGAGCATGTCGTACGTCTTTTGGTCGTCGAACGGGATGGCCCGATGCCCATCTGGACTCAAAACAGGGTGGTTTTTGGCGATTTCCTCCGGATTGAGGCCGGCATGCGTCTTCCGGATGTGGTCGATGGTCCGGGCGAGGACGGTCAGGTTGCTCAGGCCCAAAAAGTCCATTTTGAGAAGCCCGATTTTTTCCAGGATTCCCATTTCGTAGGCGGTAACGGCTTGGCCGTCGGAACCCCGGTAAAGCGGCACGTAATCGCTGAGCGGCTCTTGAGAGATGACAACCCCCGCCGCATGGACACCCGCGTGGCGGGCAAGCCCTTCGATCCGCTTGGCGGTGTCGACAAGCCCCCGGATTTTGGGCTCGTTATCATAAACAGCCCGGAACTCGGCAACTTCTTCCAGAGCCTTGTCGATGCTCCATCCCGGCCCCGTAGGAATGGTCTTGGCGATGCGATCGGCTTCGACCGGCATAAAACCCATCACCCGCGCGGCATCACGAATGGCCGCTTTAGGGCCTAGCGTCCCGAAGGTGATGATTTGCGCGACGCGTTCTTGGCCATATTTCTCGGTCACCCACCGGATGACCTCATCCCGGCGGGCGTCCTCAAAGTCCATGTCGACATCCGGCATGCTGACGCGCTCCGGATTGAGGAACCGTTCAAAAGTCAGATCGTATTCGACGGGATCGACATCGGTGATGCCGACGGTATAGCTGACCAACGAACCGGCCGCCGAGCCTCGCACCCCGAACATGATGTCTTGATCCCGGGTGAATTGGGCAAACTCTTTGACCAGCAAAAAGTATTCGGCATAGCCCGTTTGCTCAATCACGCCCAGTTCGTAGTTGAGGCGTTCAAAGTACCGGTCTTCAGCCCCGCGAACCCGGTTTTCTAACCCCTTGGCAGCCAAGTGCCTTAGATAGGACATCGGATCAAAACCCGGTTCCAGATCCGGTTGCGGCATCAGGGCCCGGCTGGAACCGAGCTCAAGGTCGCAGAGTTCCGCGAACCTGAGGCTGTTCTCCATGGCCTCGGGATGGTTCGGGAACAGCTTGGCCATCTCCTCCGGCGTTTTGACGTAAAACTCCTCGCCGGTGAATTTGAACCTCTTGTTGTCATCCCGGAGGCTGCCGGTTCCAATGCAGAGCAGAACGTCGTGGGGGTCGGCATCCTCACGGCAAAGGTAGTGGGCATCGTTGGTGCAAACCAGCGGCAATTTTAGGTCGCGGGCGATTTTGAGCAACCCCTCGTTGCAGTGGTGCTGCTCGGGCAACCCGTGGTCTTGCAACTCCACAAAATAGCTGTCCGGGTCAAACAGATCCCGGTAGAAGCCGGCGATCCGGAGGGCCGATTCATAATCGTTGTTGAGCAGGGCTTGGTTGACTTCGCTGCCCAGGCATGTTGTGGAAGAAATCAGGCCCTTGGCGTGGCTTTGCAACAGCTCGTGGTCGATTCGGGGACGGTAATAAAAGCCTTCCAAGGCGGCGACCGAATGCAGCTTGCAAAGGTTCCGGTACCCCTCTTGGTTCTTGGCCAGTAGCAGCAGGTGGTAGCTGTCCTTCTCTTCCCCCCGTCGCTTTTCCTTCCGCCCGCCCGGAGCCACGTAGGCTTCCATGCCGATGAGGGGTTTGACGCCCTGCTTTTTGCATTCGAAGTAGAACTCCATGCAACCAAACATGACGCCATGGTCGGTAATCGCCAGGGCCGGCATGTTGTGCTCCTTGGCCCTTTTCACCATGTCTTTGATCCGGTTGGCCCCATCCAACAGCGAGTATTCGGTGTGGTTATGGAGGTGCACAAAGGGGCGAGAAGGCATGGCAGACCGACAGAAGGGCCGTCCCGGCGGGGGGCGGCAATCAATTAGGACGAAACCAGTATCCCTGGGCGATGCTCTGTTCCCGAGGTCTTTTCCACGGTTTTGTGACTTCGGGGTCACCAGTTGGGCCGGGTGCAACCGTTTCGGGGTTCCAAGGTAGGAAAATTAGACGATCACGTTCCGCCTTCGACGCGCTGCACTCGGTCTAGCCCCAAGGTAGCCTTTTGCCATGGTCGGACTCAGCATCGCCCTTTTCGCCATGGATCAAAGAAGCGCCACTCTCCAAGGTTTCCTCGCCGCACCGGACACTGAAAAGGCGGCCATCCTCCGAGCCCATTACAAACCGGAAGACCTCAAATTGGGCGCCAACCCATGGCGGGAAGGCGATGCCGTGCTCTTTGCAGTAGAAGGGTCTGGAGCCCAACTCACTTTTGACCATGGGGATCGGCAGCCGATGCTTGAGGCAGGTGGCGTTTCTTACTTCTGGCAGAAGTTTGAGGCGCCGACCGGGGCGGTGGTGCGCTATTATGTCGGCGGCCAGGCAACAGACCGGCCGGTCAACTTCGAGTTCTTCCCCGCCAACCCGCTGGTGCAACTGCCGCCGGGAGGGATGAGAGGCAGCTTCCGCGACATGGGTGAGCTCAAATCCGCGGTTTTTCCCGGCACGGTCCGCAAATGGTACGTCTACCTGCCGCCCAACATTGAAGCTGACCGGGATTACCCCGTGTTGTTTGCCACCGATGCCCAGTGGGACAGGCAATGGATCGCCAACGGCCTGGAGAATGCCGCCCGTGGGGGGCTGATCCCGCCGACCGTCGGGGTCTTCATCGAGCCGGGCCAAGACAAGCCCGGGAACTATTCGAACCGGAGCCGGGAATACGACACGCTCTCGGATGCCTACACACGATTCTTGCTCGAAGAAATCGAGCCCGAAGTCGCCAAACTCGCTAAACTATCCCAAGACCCTTCCAAACGGGCGTGCATCGGCATGAGCAGCGGCGGGATCTGCGCCTTCACCGCCTGTTGGCAAAGACCCGACAAGTTCGGGGTCGCAATCAGCGCCGTCGGGAGTTTCACAAACCTGGCCCGGGGAGAATCTGGACTCGCCGGGGGGCACAATTATCCCCCTCTCATTCGGATGTCGGACAAAAAGCCGATCCGCATCTTCTTGCAAGATGGCAGCCACGATTTGGACAACCAATTCGGCAATTGGTTCCTGGCCAACCAGGAAATGGCGGCCGCCCTCCGGTTCAAAGATTACGACTACCAGTGGCATCCTGGCCCCGGTTTCCATAGCACCGAGCATTTGCGGAGCATCTTTGACGAGGCACTGAAGTTCGCGTTTGGGGGCTGATTCATCCATCCCGAGATAACCCTCCGTCTGTTCTGACCCTTGATGCGGCCAGGCGTTCCAATGCGTTTGGCATAGCCGTCCCACATTTGATATGCCCCATTGCGGCTTTAGGCACCGCTTTTGGCAGAATCTGGCCGTATTTACTGACAACACCCTGCCAATGCACGAAAGGCCAACCCCTGAACGACCGCAACTCACCCGCTCACGGAGCAAAGGGGGATTAGAAACTCCTCTTGTTGGCCGTTTGTGGCGCGAGACACGCCTGATCTTTGCCCCTCCCCTCTGGTACGACATCTTGACCTATAGTTGCCTTGCGACCGGGGCGGCCCTTTTTGCAATGGCCATTGCTGGTTGGCCCCTTTTGCTCCTGTCGCCAGAGATTTTGATTTGGACCGGGCCCCTCGTCTTCTTTGCCGGGCTGTGGGGCCAACTTTCCAGTGAACGGATGACGTGCGACCTCGAGTCCCGGGTTTACACCCGCCGCGAGGGGCAAGGCTTGTTCAAGCAGATCACTCGGGGGTCATTGGCCGATTTGGACGCCGCGGTTTTGCTGGCCGACCGCAATCTCATGCGGTCAACTTTGGTTGGCGAACCGGTGACTTACCGCCTGGTGCTGTATTGGAAGCAGGGCAAAGAGCCTCTGTTGGTGATCGGAACGGAGCATGTTTCCCTGGGCCCTGGCCAAGCCGTCAACGCCGGGGCCGGAAGGATGGCCCAAACCGGGGCCGGCTACGCCAGGATTTTGGGGCTCCCGTTCTTTGACAACTCCTATTTCCTTTCTGATGGGCCGCTCAAACCTTTCTGAGTCCGGAACCGCCAATGGCGCAACGCTGTAAAATCAGGGCGTGAAGAACCTTGTTTTCTTGGCGGTCGGCGTGGCGATCGGCTTTGTGCTTGCCAAGGTCGTCGAACAGGCGATCGCCGACCAGGATGCCAACGCGTTGGCCGACGACATCCACGAACGGTTGGAAGTCCTTGAAGGCCAGCTGGCCTGAACGTGCCGCTCTGACATTGACAGTACAATCGAGCGATGTTAACGCCATTTGCCCTCAGTCTTGCCGCCATGCTGGTGCCTGAACGCGACACCGTCACGTTCTCGGTTTACCAGCGCGGAACCTTTGTCGTCACGCTGGATTACAAATCCGCCCCCAAGACCTGCGCCCACTTTGCCAAGAATGTCGAAGCCGGCATGTACGACGGCATGCTGTGGCACCGGAAAGTTAATGGGTTCGTGCTCCAAACCGGAGACCCGGAATCCAAAACTATGCTTCCCGAAGAGGCGCGGGCAAAACCAGGGGAGAACGGCGGCACCCAGGGACTCGGTGAAAAAACGGAAGGGCCAACCATCGAATTCGAGAAATCTCCCCTACCCCATCTCAAAGGCACATTGGGCATCGCCCTGGAATCCCCAGGCGACAACAGCGGCAGCAGCCATTTCTTCATCAACCTGGTGGACAACAAGCGGTTGAACGGTAAGTACGTATGCTTTGCCAAGGTGACCTCCGGCTGGGATGTCGTTGAAAAATGTGAACGGGGAGACCTGATCCTCTCCGCCAAAATCAACTGACCCAAGCCGCCCAGCCGGTCCGGTATGCTCTTCTCCGAGCAATTGGCCCATGTCGGTTTTGGTTGATAAGAACACAAAGGTCGTCGTCGCCGGAATGACCGGCAAGGAAGGGAGCTTCCACGCCGAGCAGATGATCAAGTACGGCACCCAGGTGGTGGCCGGCGTGACTCCGGGAAAGGGCGGCACCTCCCATCTGGATCGCCCGGTTTTCGACACGATGCATGAAGCCGTGGCCCAAACCGGTGCCGATGCCGCGCTGATTTTTGTCCCCGCCCCATTTGCGGCCGATTCGGTTCTTGAGGCCGAAGACGCAGGGATTCCGTTCATCACCCTCATCACGGAGGGCGTTCCGGTCAACGATATGATCCGAGCCGTGAACAAAATCAAAGCAAACGGCCGGTCTCGGCTGCTGGGTGGCAACTGCGCGGGGATCATCACACCGGGCGAATGCAAGATGGGAATCATGCCGGGGCACATATTCAAATCGGGCCCGGTGGGGATGGTGAGCCGCTCTGGAACCCTGACCTATGAGGTTGCCTGGGAACTCACAAGGGCCGACCTCGGGCAAACCACATGCGTCGGAATCGGCGGCGACCCGGTGATCGGCACGCGGTTTATCGATGCCCTGATGCTGTTCGAGGCGGATCCGGCAACCAAAGCGGTTGTGATGATCGGCGAAATCGGCGGGACAGACGAAGAAGTCGGCGCCGCTTTCATCAAAGAGCATATGACGAAACCGGTCGTCAGCTTTATCTCTGGACGCACAGCCCCCCCGGGCAAGCGGATGGGACATGCCGGCGCCATCATCAGCGGCAAAATGGGGACTCCCCAATCCAAAGTCGATGCGCTTTTGGATGCCGGGGCAAAAGTCGCCGACACCACCAGCCAGGTTGCCCAAATGGTCAAAGAATCGCTGGCTGCCGTCGGCGTCTGACCGGCAAACAGCCTCGGCCATAATCCAACTGGTGGATCCCGCCAACTATTTCGACCATGCCGCAACCACCCGCGTCTGCGAAGCAGCCCAGGAAGCAATGCTGCCTTGGTATGGACCGTTGTTTGGCAACGCCCACTCCTTGCATTCCTGGGGAACCCGGGCACGGGATTCCGTCGAATCAGCCCGGGAGTTAATTGCTTCCCTTTTGGGCGCCGAAGACCCGAGCCAGATCATTTTCACGTCGGGGGCAACAGAAGCGTGCAACACGATGGTCAGGCTCGCCTCTGGCCGCCGGTCGCAGGTCTCGCCGTTCGAACATGCCGCAGTCCGGGAGCCAGCGTCCCGGGCCGGGATCCCCTTAATCCCCAACCAAGGATTCCGGCTGCATGCCGACCCAGAACGAACCGCCATCGTTACCGCCTGCTGCAACGAAACCGGGGCCATTTTCAATCATTCAGGCGACTGGTATTGCGATGCCACCCAGGCCATCGGCAAGTTGCCTGTTTCCCTTACCGACTATTCCGGCGCAGCCTTTTCTGCCCATAAGTTCGGCGGGCCGATGGGGGTTGGCGCGCTGTTCTTGCGCGACCCTTTAGAGTTGTTTTCCGTCCAGCCGCTATTGGTAGGCGGCGGGCAGGAGGGCGGCCACCGGGCGGGGACTCTGAATGTGCCGGGAATCGTCGGCATGGCGGCTGCCTTGGAATTCGCATTGCAACACCCGTTTGCCGACGAGGCAGCAGCTCTCCGTCGAACGGTCGTTTCTGGAATGTCGGCAATTTCTGGCATCTGCTTCAACGACTCCCCAATGCAATCACCCTTCATCCTGAGTGCCACGATCCCCGGTGTCGTCGCTCAGCCCTTGGTTGAGGAGATTTCGCGGAAAGGGTTTGCGATTTCCAGCGGTCCGGCTTGCTCCAGCGGGTCGACGGATCCCAGCCCGGTCCTGACCTCGCTCGGACTTACGGAATCCGAAGCTCTCTCAACGATCCGGATCAGTTTTGGGCACGGAAACACGGATTCGTCGGCATCGGCCCTTTCCTCGGCGATCTGCGAGACCGTTTTCAGCCTCCGGCCCGAACTTGCCCCTTAGGACCCGTGCAACTTACCGGAGAGGGCTTGCGTCAGACACCTTGGCACGAGTTGTGAGACCCTTATCACAACGGTGCGCAGGAAATTCGTCCGGACGCCCTTGACGGAACGCTCGCCCTCTGATAGATTGGAACAGCGTCCCCGCGGCGAATCACCCCGCATCCAAAAACTCCGTTCTTTCGGGAGCTGAATCACCAGCCCTCGGCTTGGGCGTCATTAACACAAGGAAACAATCCGAATTGAGTGAGAATTTAGTGGAAGAAAAAATGCCCTCCCAGGTCAAGCGCGGCAAAGCGATCACGGTCCGCACCCATAGCCGCCACGCCTACATCGATGCCAGCAAACACATGCTCGACGATGCCGAACCCATCGACGACGATTTGCTGGAGATGGAGGAGGAAGAAGAGGAAGAAGAGGCCCCTGCCCAGAGGGATGAAGGCGAAGAACTTGAAATGTGGATGCGGCAAACCCGCCGCGCCCACCTGCTCACCCCCGGGCAAGAAGAAGATTTGGCCAAAAAGGTCCAAGCCAAGGATTTAGCCGAACAGGACAAATGGGATCGCGTTGCCGAACTGTTCAACCTCCCCCGCGACCACGTTTTTGACGATTTTGAACGCAAAGACGTGATGAAGATCGGCACGTTGGCCAAGCAGCAACTGATTGAGAGCAACCTCCGGCTTGTTGTCTCGATTGCCAAAAAGTACAACGCCCGGGGAATCCCGTTGGCCGACTTGATCCAAGAAGGCAATTTGGGCCTCATCCGGGCCGTCGAAAAGTTTGACTGGCGCAAAGGCTTCCGGTTCTCGACTTACGCCACGTGGTGGATCCGCCGCGCCATCGCCCGGGCAATCATTAACCAGGGCCGGACCGTCCGGATCCCGGTTTATGTGGCCGAACTCATCAACAAAGTGATGAAGACCGCCAACCAACTCCAACAGGAGCTTCACCGGGAACCGACGCCAGAAGAAGTGGCCGAAAAAGTCGGCATGGCCGCCGACCGCGTGCAAGAGATGATGCGCGTGGCCGTGGAGCCCCTGAGCCTGGAAACTCCGGTCGGCGAAAAGGACAATTCCTCGATCGGCGACTTCATCCCCAGCCACGGCATGCCCAACCCCGGCGACGTCACGACCAACCTGATCCGCCGCGAAGAGATCGACGGGATTTTGGGGCGCCTGACCAGCCGCGAGCGCGACGTGGTTCGGCTGCGGTTCGGTTTGGATGATGGCCGGGCCCGCACGCTCGAGGAAGTCGGTTCGGCCCTCAACGTCACCCGAGAGCGCGTTCGTCAAATTGAACTCCGGGCCATGAAAAAGCTCCGGCACATCGGTCAAGAGCTGGCTCAACAAGGGTTCACCATCACGCCGAGCCCGAACTAACATTCGGCAGCCGCAGGTAAACAAAAATCCCCCGGGTCTCGACCCGGGGGATTTCTCTTTGCGCAAGGCTTTTTTACTTGCGCTTGCGCCGCAGGGCCGCAACTCCGGCCAGGCCCAGGATCGCCAGGGTCGCCGGCTCCGGCACAACCGAAACAGAGGCATCGTCGAAGAACGTGCTCCCGCCGGCATTGTCGGCTTCTTGCAGGAACAACAGGAAGACCGAACCGTGATCGGTACCGGCCGGGGCGGCGCCCAGGCTGGCCGTCAGTTCGAACCAGGTGTCGGGAGCCGTGTTGGCATCGATGAAGGCCGATTCCGATGCCAGAAGGTCGTTGTTGGCGGCGTCGCGGTAAATAAGCTTGAGCAACGCCCGGTTGCCACCGGACATCTTATCGCCCGAAAGGGTTTGGGCAAAAACGCTGGCCGACGCGGATTGCCCGACGCCGATGGCGAAATCTTGGAAGGCCCCGGTAACGTTGAACGAACCGGAGAAATTGCCGAACATCTTCATGGAAAAGTCGCCGGTGTGGGCGCCAGCGTTTTCGCGGAACGCATTGCCAAAGGCGATCCAGTTAGATGCGGACGACCCTGTTCCCGATTCGAATGACGGGTTGAGGAGCTGTCCAAAGGCAGACGACGTGGCGACGAGGGCAAGGCAAAGGAGCCCGGCGCGGGAGTGGGATTTCATGGTCATGTTTTCCTCTTCGAAAGGTGTTCAAGTGACTTGAACCCGCTTTGCGAAACGTTTCGCGAAACGTTTCTCTAGTGTAATCGAAGTCAGCAGCCAGGTGGTGCAAAACCAGTACAAATGCGGGGAAGGATTCGGTGATTCAGGCTCCCTGTGCCTGATGGATTGCCCAAATGCAGCCTCGATAATGGCATGATTCCACTCATTGAAAGATATCATTTAAGCCAGCGGATCGGATGGCACCCAATCAAACATTGGATGGAGTTAGGCGGCTCACCACTTTCAATACATACATGCGGGAGCGATCCCTGCAAAACGCTGCCATTGAGCATCACCGGATCAAGTTATTCACGGCTGGAGCATCGAGGAACTTCTAACGAACCGTCAAATCCGGATCGCGCGATTACCTAGATTTCCAACAATATTGGTAATAATATCCTCAGTACGTTACAATTCAGCTACACTATGCATAATATTCTTTCCTTTTTGCCCCCCCCACTGTCAGTCATTTTTACAATATACTCATGAGATGAACAAGTCCCAGTTCACCCGATTCTCACTCGTTCTAGGTTTTTCCGCGTTCATCGTAACCTATGCAATAGCCGCCGTCATTTGGCCATCTTGTGCAATGCCTTGTAAGCAAAAACCAGATTACGAATCCTGTGTCGACTGTTGTTCGGATAGTTGCCTAACATCTGGTGGACAAGAAGCATGTCGTTCGTGCTGTGATCGAAAATTTGACCCCAACTGGCCTGATTGCTCATAATGGAACAGGCACTATGCGATTAGCAATCATCTCGGCTGTTATCATCGCGGTGATTGGGCTTGCGATGTTTGTGGCAGATGTGTTGACCAAACAAGTAGCGCAACACAAGAAGAGTATTAGAGATTTCAGTTAAAGAAGCGGAGTCGCCGAAGACTTGTGGGCAGAAGCCCTTCCGATAATCAACCGCGCTTCAACCATGGAAAGCCCCCAGTTGAATGCAAAGGATCTGTCCGTGTTGAAAAGAGTCCTTGACACCGGCAAGGAGCAAGCGCAGGGTCCCGTCTACATGGCAATCTAGCGAGGACTTCCAAAAGAGTACTACGCCAGTGGGCCTCTTACATTGAACCCAACCTAAACAAAGCCACAATAGCGGAATACCAGCAAGGAACCGCGATGACTCTCTGGATGCTGAGTCCTGCCAAACACGAATCGTACATTCAAATGGTTAAAGTTGGACCATTTCCAAAGCTGGCAGAAGAAATGAAATCATGGCCAAAAGGACTTACCAAGACAAATCACTAGCATTTACAGCTGTTGAACTGCTTTCCATCATTGCAATCATTGTGATCCTTACCGCAATTGTGTTTCCAGTCTACAACAGTGCCAAAAGGGGCGGATTCAGAACCGTTGTTGCCTCAAATTTGTCGCAACTGAATCGTGCCTTCGTCTTATATGCAACTGATTACGATGACCGAACAGCTTATGCCACAGATTTTTGCACCTCGCAAAGCTGTGCTATATCGAGCACTGTTCCTTCCATAAAGGTTGCGTTGAAACCCTATGGATACAAGGAAGATCTGGTCATTGTCCCCGTTGGCAAAGGGTTAGAAGACTATAGGCAATATGAAACTTCCCTGTCTTTTGCGCTTGATCATCTTGCCGCTGGGCCATTATCCGAATATGATGCAAATTGTCCCGTATTTTACGAAAGAAACTCCTTTTTGCACGACAATGGCCAGTTACCAAGAACGATGAAGCAGAGATGGATGACAACGTTCATCGGTGGTCAGACAAAGTTTGCGGGATACGCTGAGCTGTTTGACTTTGCCGATGCATGCCGCACTTTATACCCTCCGGTCAATTTTTAAAATTATCATGCATAAGCACGAAAAGTTTGTCATATATATTTTTTTCATTAGTTGCTTGTTAAGTGCAGCCATTTTTGCCTCTCGAAGGGTTGTTTCCAATTCTGCATTAATTGTCGCTTCTGGAAAAGTGGCCCCTTTCTTGACCGCATTGAGGTCGTGCCATTCACAGCCTCAAGGTGGCTCAGTCACCAGATATGAATTGTACGAATTCTTCGACTACGAGTGTCCTCCATGCCGCAAACTTGTTCCACAGTTAGAGGAGCTTGAGACAAGGTTTGATATCGCAGTCTATCGTTGTCATTTTCCGCTTTCAATGCACTCCAATGCTAGCAACCTTGCATTGATTAGTTTGGCTTTGCAAGATCGCGAACTCGATGCTTTCCACGCCAAGGAACTTAGCTGCAACGAAGGTTCATGTGCTACATTAGCGATGCAGTGGACTTTGAAACTGGACTCTTCAGTTTCAAATTGGCGAGAAAAGCCAAGGACTGCACTCTCCAAAGTGCGCTCCGTTGCAAATTCCCTCGGAGTATCCAGCACCCCGACGGTCTATGTTTACGACAATGCGACGGGCAACATGTATCAATGCCAAACATTTGAAGCTGTCCAAGAAGCTCTTACTCGACCCAGGTGAGGCACCAAATTGCTCAGTGTCCTGCCGCTATCATCTTGCAAAGCACTCTCTTGAGGTCAACCCCTCCTGAGACCTCCCCAAACTTCGAAAGAAGTTTCAGTCTAGGCGTGCGGAGCCGCCCAGGCCGTGCATCGGCAACCCTTCCATGGATCCGAACCGCTCGACGGCCGGAGACAGCGCAACCAGATCCGAACGGGTCAGCGATGACACCGACTGCACCTTCAAAAAGTCCAGCACGCTGACCGGGGACGCAAACCGTGCCGCCCCCGAAGTGGGCAACGTGTGCGACGGGCCGGAAACATAGTCGCCGACCGATTGGGGCGAATCTGGGCCGATGAGCACGCACCCGCAGTTCACGACCTGCTGCGCCACCCACCCGGCATTAACGCAATGCAACGAGCAATGCTCGGGCGCAAATTGGTTTAAAACGGTGATGGCCTGGTCGGGGGAATCCACAACGATGCACGCGCCATGCGTGGCCAGCGCCGCCCGCATCACGGATTCCCGCTCCGAACCCCGCAAAAGAGCTTCGCAGGCTTCTTCAATGGCCGCCGCCACCCGTTCCCCTTGGCAAACCAGGAGTCCGATGTTGTCTTCCGCGTGTTCCACTTGGGTCAGCAGGTCAAGGGCCGAAGCTTGGGCGGCGCAAGAGCCATCGGCAAACACGGCGACCTCGCTCGGCCCGGCATAAGAGTCCACCCCGACCGAACCCCAAAGCTGGCGTTTGGCTTCGTTGACATAGGTGTTCCCCGGCCCGACAACCTTGTCCACACGGTCGAACCCCTCGCAACCCAAGGCCATCAAAGCGATTGCCGAAGCCCCGCCGGCCAGAGCAACCCGATCGACCCCCGCCAAATAGCATGCATACAGTAGGGCTGGATTCAGGGAACCATCGGGCCTGGGCGGTGTGCACACGGCAACCCTCCCGACCCCGGCCACCAACGCCGGAATCGCGTTCATGAGCACCGAACTGGGGTAACTGGCCTTCCCGCCAGGGACATAGACCCCGGCACTGGCAAGCGGAAGCATCCGTTGGCCCTCAAATCCGGTGTCTTCCCCGTCTTCGATCGCGTCCATGCGCCACCCCCATCCTTTGGGCAGTTCTTCCCAGCCGTCGGTATGGGTGGATAGCTGGACTTCGTGGAAGTCTTGGATCCTCCGGGCGGCCAACTCCAATGCAGATTGGTCTTCGGGGGCTAGCCCCTCTGGCACTCCATCGGGGACGTCGTGCCAAAGCTTCTCGATGAGGGGGGAGTCAAATTGGCGCGTATGCCGGAGGACGGCCGCTTCCCCTTCTGTGGCCACATCATCAATGATGCGCGCAACGGTGTCGGCCAGAGCTCGGTCGAAAACTGGTCTCCTTTCAAAAAGGAACCTGCTTTCTGGATCTCCGAATGTGAATCGGCGCAACAGGCTCATAGCTGGGCCAACGCGCGCTCAAGTCGGGCACGGACACGGTCACGGCCCAATGCGGCCAAAAGGTCAAACAGGCCCGGCCCCGCGAGTTTGCCGGTCATGGCGACCCGAATGGGCATGATGATAGGCCCCATTCTCTCGATCCCCTGGGCTTCTGCCCAAGCCTTGATGCTTTGTTCCCATTGGGCAGGCAGGTCGTCTTCTCCCGCCCGTTCGTGCAAATGGCGGAAGAGGGGTTCGACATGGTCGGACCGGAATGCCTTCTCTACTGCCTTGGCATCGAACTCCACCTCGTCGATGAAGAAAAAGTGGCAGGCGGGCCCAAAATCGGCAAGTGTTCCCACCCGTTCCTGCTCTAGGGGAAGAACTTGCTTGACGTAAGCAGGATTGGTTTGGATCATGGTCTTGAGGGATTCCAATCCCGGGATGAAATCGCTTGGTTGGGGCTGTCCCTCTTCAGGCTCCAGGTTGTTCCAGTAATTCCAGACCATGCTGTCGCCTACATAATCGGAGACGGCTCTAAAGAGAGCCTCCGGATCCATGGCCCGAATGGCGAGTCCGTTCATCCACCGCAGCTTTTCCATGTCGAAACGGCCAGGAGACGGCTGGATGCCCTTAATGTCGAAAGCCTCGGCCAGTTCGGCGTCCGTCATGGCCTCCCGGTCGTCACCGGGGCTCCACCCGATCAAGGCGATGAAGTTTCGCAAAGGTTGCGGCAAAAACCCTTGGGCCGCGTAATCCAAGACTCGGGTTGCCCCGTGGCGTTTGCTGAGCTTTTTGCCATCTGCGCCAACGATAACCGGGCAGTGGACAAAAACCGGCATCTCCCAACCAAATGCGTCATAGAGGGCAATGTGTTTGGGGTAACTGCTGATCCATTCTTCACCACGGAAAACGTGCGTGATCCCCATGAGGTGGTCATCGACCATCGCGGCAAAGTGGTAGGTCGGCATCCCGTCTGCTTTGATGAGGACGGGGTCATCCACGGTGCCGCCATCCCATTCCAGATTCCCCCGGATAGCATCGACCCCCTTGATCTTTGTCCCGTGGGGGACTTTGAGGCGGATGACAAACGGTTTGCCGGAACTTTCGGCTTCCTCCACCTTTTGCGGGGTCGCATCGCGCCACTCCCCGCCAAAATAGCCGGTCGGCATTTTGTTGATTCTCTGGAATTCCCGCATTTGCTCAAGGTCTTCCGGGGTGTCGAAGGCCTTGTAAGCAGCCCCATTTTCAAGGAGGGTTTGGATGTGTTCGGCGTAGATTCCAGCTTCCTTACGCTCACTTTGTCGATAGGGGGCATGGGGCCCGCCGGCATGGGGCCCCTCGTCGAATTCAATGCCGGCCCAGGCCAACGTGTCGATGAATTCCTGCTCGCTTTCCGGGTTATAGCGGGACCGGTCGGTGTCCTCGATCCGCAGAATCAGGGTTCCTTGGTTCCCCTTGGCAAAAAAATCGTTGAAGACAACCGTGCGCAAGGCCCCGATATGGAGGAGCCCGGTGGGGGAGGGGGCGAATCGGACGCGAACCGGCATAGCCAAGGTTGGCAGGCTACCCCGGCATGGGCGGCACTCCCAGTCCGGCCCCGACTTTTGGAGTGCCTTGCAACCGATCCCGGGGACATACTGTCTATGTACCAAGGCGCAGGGGCGGATGGACGAAACGGGTCAATCAGAATGGCATTACGTCGGCAACTACGGTCAATTGGGACCGCTGACGTTGGATAACCTATCGGAACTGATCGCGGACTGCGTGGTTGAGCGCGACACCTTTGTTTGGCGTCCGGGGATGCCGGATTGGGCCCCGGCTGGATCAGTCCCCCAGCTGATCCCCCTCTTCAAACTCGACACCCAACCGCCGCCACCGCCGGTTCCTGGTTCCCGGATGGGCGCGCCTATCGCGTCCGCGGGGCCATCTCCTCTCGCTCCAAGCACGCCGGTGCCCCAATCTCCGATGCGGATCGAATCTGGCTACACAGCCCCCCTGACGCCCTACGGGACTCAAACCTGGAACCCCGCCCTTTACTCGGTGCCCAAGTCGGACAAGAACCGGGTGATGGCCGCTTTGCTGAATGTCGTTCCTGGCGTGGGGCGGATGTACTTAGGGCATGTGGCAATCGGCGTTTTGCAGTTAATCACTTCAATGTGCGGGTTTGGCTTGCTGTGGTCTTGGGCCGACGGCATCTATATTTTGGCGGGGGGTCTCCGCCACGACGGTTATGGCCGAGAGCTCGCCGATTAGCTATCGAGCCCGGATTGCGCCATCTCGATCGCCTTGAGGGCCGCTCTGGCTTTGTGGGCGCATTCGGCAAATTCGGTCTCTGGATTGGAGTCGTAAACGATGCCCGCCCCCGCTTGGACGTGGGCCAAGCCATCCTTGAGGAGAACCGTCCGGATCGCGATAGCCAAGCTCAAGTCGCCGTTCGCGGAAAACGTGCCGACGGCCCCGCCATAAAGCCCCCGCCGCGAAGTTTCAAGCTCTTCGATGATTTCCATCGCCCTGACTTTCTGGGCGCCGCTGAGGGTTCCGGCTGGGAACGCCGCCCGGAGCAAATCAATGGGTCCAAGCCCCTGGGCCAGTTCCCCGGCAACGTCACTGACGATGTGCATGACATGCGAATACATCTCAACCTGCATCAACCGCTCCACTTGCACTGTTCCCGGGCGGCAGACCCTTCCCAGGTCGTTGCGGCCGAGGTCGACGAGCATCACATGTTCCGCGCGTTCTTTTTCATCGGCAAGCAGTTCCGCCGCCAATCGCGCGTCTTCTTCCTGGTCGGCCCCTCTGGGTCGCGTTCCGGCGATGGGCCGGACCCTGGCCGTCTGCCCGTGCAAGCTGACGAGCAGTTCTGGCGATGCCCCGACAATATCGAACCCCCGGAACCGCAAAAGGTACATGAACGGCGATGGATTGAGGCCCCTTAACGCGCGGTAAATGGTCACCGGATGGGCCTCCACCGGTTGCGAATACCTTTGGGAGAGGACGACTTGGATGCAATCGCCGGCGGCAATGTACTCTTTGACCTGGCGGACAGCCCCCATGAAATCGCCTGAGGCGACATTCGATTCCGGCTCGCTCTGACTGAAAGTGCCTTGGGGCATGGCAGGCAGCGGGCCTTTCAGCCGGTGCTCCAGCCGCTCCAATTCGGCGATGGCGGCGTCGTATCCTTCCGGCGTTCCTTGGGCCAACGCGATGAGGAGGAGTTTGGCCCGGGCATGATCGAACACGGCGACCGTGTCGCAAACCATGAGCGCAACATCGGGCAATCCGAGTTCATCGGGATTTGTTTCTGGGATCGCTTCAATCGTCCGAACGTAGTCGTATCCGACCATGCCGACGGCGCCACCGACAAAACCCGGCAACCCTTCCAGAACCCCGGCGGCACCCGGATCGATCTGAGGCATGAGCCCGCCGAGCCCATCCAACGGGTCGTGCCCCGGCATCGCGGAATCCCGCACGACGGCCCGGGGCCTTACCCCGACCATGGAATACCGGGCCACCTGTTCCCCACCGCTAACACTTTCCAACAAGAAACTCTCGGTTTCATCGTGGGCGAGCTTCCAATACGCGCTCAGCGGGGTTTCCAGGTCAGCAAAGAGCTCGCGAACCAATGGCCAGGCAAAACCGGGCTTTGCGCGTTTCAGGAATTCGTCTCTCCCAATCGGGTGCATCGCCCTTAGTCTATCCTGGCAAGCATGGCAGACTCGCCCGAACGGTGGGAATCAGTGGTCTCCCCCCGGTTGGCAGATGTGTGGGGACGGGTTGGACGGGCATGCGACGCGGTGGGTCGGGACCCGGCCGGGGTGGTGCTTGTTGCGGTGACAAAAACATTGCCAGTGGAGGCAATCCAAGCCGCCTACTCCCTGGGCGTCCGCCATTTTGGCGAGAGTCGCTTGGCGGAATTGGAATCAAAGGTCCACAGCGTCCCAAACGACTCGGTTTGGCACTTTGTCGGCAAAATCCAGTCTAACAAAGCCAAACGGATCGCCTTTGTCGCCGATGTTCTCCACACCGTGGAAAACCAACGCCAACTCGCAGAATTCGCTAAGGTGGACCGGACCCTTGACGCTTTCATTCAGGTCAATATTGACGAAGAGCAACAAAAATCAGGGATTTTTATTCAAGACCTTGACACGGTCCTTTCCCATGTTCTAAAGTCGTATAACGTTCGGTTCCGGGGTTTAATGGCAATAGGCCGGCAGACTCCAGACCCCGAAGCGGCGAGGGAATCCTTCCGCAAATTGGCCGGATTAAACCGGCGAATCGGCGGAGAGTGGCTCAGCATGGGAATGAGCCACGACTTTGAGGTCGCGCTCCAGGAAGGGGCGACGCACATCCGGGTCGGAACCGCGCTCTTTGGAAGCCGTTAACGCCACGGAAGGGATAAGAAAGCATCATGGAAGAAGCTATGGAACGCGTCACTGTCATCGATCGCATCCGCGATTTTTTCACACGTGAGGAAGTCGAAGAGTCCGACACCGACCACGTGCCTACCCGCTCGACTGCCCAGCGCGACAACCGCCTGAGCCTCCATGCGGCCCACCGCTACCACGTGACCGTCCGCAGCCAAATTGTCTCGTTCCAAGATGCCGTTGCGGCCGCCGATGGACTCAAACGGGGCGAACAACAACTCCTTAACCTCAGCAAGTGCCCCGAAGACCTCCGCGAAAAAATCAAGGACTTCATGTGCGGGGTGAACTACAACGCCGAAGGCACCTGGGAAGAAGTGGCCGACAACGTCTTTTTGCTCGCTCCGGCCAATGCCTACGTGGAAGTGGCCCCCGCCAGCCAGCGCATGGTTGCAGGCCGCAACTGATTTTTCTCTCAACAAGGCAACGCAAGCGAAGAGCTGGAAACTCCTGAATTACCCTTCCGGTTGGCACCGGAAGGGGTTTTTTGTGTCTCCCGGCCCATAGGGGCCGGCGAGGGGGATTGACGCGGGGTGCCAATCATCCATAATCCTTCCAAGCTATGTCCGGATTCACCGTTGCAAGCGGCAAAATCGCTCTTTACCCGCAAGACCACGTGGACACCGACCGGATCATCCCGGCCCGGTTTTTGACCATGGTCACCAAAACAGGTTATGGCGATTTGCTGTTTGCCGATGTGCGCAAGCAAGAGCCCCATTTCTTTTTGGATCAACCGTCGGCGCAAGGGGCGGGCATTTTGGTGACCGGCACGAATTTTGGATGCGGTTCCAGCCGCGAGCACGCGGTGTGGGCCATCCAGCAAGCGGGTTTCATCGCCGTAATCGCGCGGATGGATGCCGATTCGCCTGGATACAGCGACATCTTCCGTCAAAATGCCGCCAACTGTGGCCTGTTGCTGATCGAGCTGCCGGCGGCAGCGCACCAAACCGTCGCTTCTCTGCCGCAAGGCACAGAGGTCACGATCGACTTGCCCAATCAGGTGGTGGTTGCTGGCGGCGAAAAGCTGCCGTTCGAAATCAACGCGGCGACCAAGGACCAGCTCCTCCGCGGCCTGGACTTGGTGGGGACGACTTTGGACTATTGCGACGAAATTGCAACTTTTGAGTCAAAATGGGATAGCTTTGCCCCCAGTCGCAGTTGAACCCACAAAACCAGTGCGGTCTGCCGCACGTCTGTAAAGGATAGACCATGCCCATGTTCGCCAGCCTCCTCCTCTTCCTCGCCCAAAACCCCCAAGGACAGCCCGCCGGTCAAACGGGACAAGAACCGCGATTTGTTTCGCAGCGCTATTTCCAGCTGAAGGATTTGGCCACCACCAAGATCACGTTCCGAGAAAAGACCCCGGTGACCTGTTGGGTCATGGATGAGGACATGAAGCGGGCCGAGGGGATGATGTTCCTTAAGGACGAAGACTGGACTGAGAAGCAAGGCATGATTTTTGTGTTCAGCCGGGGCCAGGAACTGCGATTTTGGATGCGCAACACCTTGGTGCCGCTCGACATCGCCTATGTCAGCGAATCGGGCAAGATTTTAAGCACCTACACGATGAAAGCCTTGGACGAGACGACCGATTACAGTTCGCATGGCATGGCGAAGTATGCGATCGAGCTCAAAGCCGGATTTTTGAGGAAGAACCTCATCCAAATCGGGGATATGGTCCAAATCCCCAGCACGGTCAAATCTAAGGACTAGGTTCGCAATCGGTGCTTCCTGCGGGGCAAATCCCCGGCGGGCACGGTCGGTCGGTGAACACAACCCAAAACGGCCGTCCGACAAGCTGGCCGCCGCCCGCATCGGCACATTTGTGGGGCACCGGTTTGGATTTGACGGACGTATCGCGCATGGCCCGGAGGACGTTGCCTTTGTAAGAGCCCAGCTGCCCTGGCGCTTGAGTCCTCACTTGTTCCCCGATCAAAACGTCCACAAAAACGGCAACATCGGATAAATCACCGCCGAAGTGCCCCAAGTAGCTGTTCGACCAGAAATAGGAGACCGGTTTGCCAAACTTCTTTGTCAACTTCATGTTGAAACCCATTTCAGGGTCGAGGGGTGAAAGATAAATGCGGTCTTCCTTGACATAAGGGTCGACGGCCTGCAAATCCACTGGTTCCCGGCCATCCGAATCAGCCAGATACAAGTTCTGAGCCTGCGCGAGTTGCCTGAGGTTCGAAGTTGAAACGCCGATCAGAGCCCGTTTGCGGGCCGATGCGAATACGGGCATCAGGAGCCTGGCAAGGACGGCAACGATTGTCACAACGACCAGGAGTTCGGGGAGGGTTAGAGCTCTTCTTTCCATATCAACCTTTCAAAACCTAAGTAGTACGTTCCGGCCAAAAGGGCGCCGAGAACCGTCGCCAGCACGAGCGGCATGTGGTATACGATGTGATAAGCAGTTCCCAAGTCGCCAACAACTCGCCAAGGCTTCGGGTTTACCGCGTAGGGATAAATCCAATAACAACTAGCCGAAATGAGGAAAGCCCATCCCATCCTCTTGGCGACATTCTTTATGGATGGACTCGGATCGATCAGTAATGTTATAGAGCTTCCGGCGATGCACAAAGCCAGCCACCAGGCCATCACATTCCATGTTGCCCCTTGCCATGCCGTTGCAAACTGGAAAGATTCCCGAAACGGCAAGGGTCTCAGCCCCGCCGCGTTGCGAGCCATGACTTGGAAGGGGACATCGAGAACCGCCTTGGCGAGATAGGCGAAGAGTGAGATCGACAAGGCCGAGCAGGAAACCGCCAGGGAAACCCTTGTCACCCAGTTGCTTCTTGGATTGCTGGAACTGAGGGTTCTCAGGCTAATCACAATATTCCCACCCGCTGAGGACAGGCGGAACGCAACCTTGAGGCAATTCGCTAGGATTGGTCGGGTTGCACCCCAAGACTCCAGGTCGAGAAGTGTTCTCGCAGTAAATACCGGTATTCACCCAAGAAAACCCGTCGCAATTGTAGTAGGTGGCACCTGAACAATAGTAAACATGAACACCATGCGTCCACTTAACACAGAGTAACGGATTATCTTGAACTCTGATACAGGCGTTCCAAGTCCACGTCTGCTCTGTGCAATCCGTTGGGCATGCGGGCGTGGATTCAGTTGCAGCATCGTAATCCAGCGAGATCATCTTGAACATGAGTTCAGGCGAAATGTCGCTCGGGCCGACGGCAGTTACTTTCTGGCTACTGCATGAGGCATCGGAAGTCAAACCAGAGTGAGACATTGGCAACAAAGGAAATTCACCATTCGAATTCAGAGCGAGCGCTGGTGGAGTGAGAACGGCGATGAGGGGGGGTAAGAGCAGGAAGCCTCATATGCAGATTGTACAAAGGAATCCGGTCCTAATTAAGGGAACCAGGGGAATCCAGAAGAAAATGCTACAATACGGTTACAACCAGGCAGGAGTCCGCATCAAACGGGTGGCCGCATAGGTCGCCTTTTTTGTTATGCGGGGCACGGGCCGGGAGTCAAAAAAGGACGGCGCACCATGGATATCCTTCAACAGCTCCAACAAATCGCAAACGAACGGGACCTCTCAACAGAAGAGCTCAGAACCGAGCTTGAGACAGCCCTGGCCGTGGCATACAAAAAGTATAAGGCAGTCCAAGGCGAGGTGGTCCTGCGGCTGGACAATTCGGTGCCGAGCGGTGCGGTGATCGAGAAAGAGGTTGTCGGCGAGGTTCTGGAACCCAGCCTTCAAGTCAGCATCCAGGTGGCGCAGAAATACAAAGCCGATGCGCAAATCGGGGACTTCCTGCCGCTGGAAGTCGACCCCAACACCTTTGGCCGGATCGCGGCGCAGACCTTTAAACAGGTGTTGCAGCAAAAGATCCGGGAAGCCGAGTTGCGCAAGCTGCACGACCAGTTCAGCGACCGGGTCGGCGAGGTGATGAGCGGGATCGTAATGCGCCGCGAAGAAGGCAACGTCTTGCTCCAGGTCGACCGCAAAGAGGTCGTATTGCCCAAGCGCGAACAGGTGGGGACAGACGATTACCGCCCCCAAGAGCGCATGCGCGTCCTCGTCCTCAAAATTGAAGAAGACCGCCGGGGTTTCCAGGTCATCGCCAGCCGGAGCCACCCGAACCTTTTGCGGAAGCTGCTTGAGCAGGAAGTGCCCGAAATCGCCGAAGGCGTCGTCGAGATCATGTCGATCGCCCGGGAGCCAGGCCAACGGAGCAAAATCGCGGTCATCAGCCACGATGAGCGGATCGACGCCGTCGGCGCATGCGTCGGCCAACGCGGGTCGCGGATCCAAGTCCTGATGGACGAACTCCGGCCCGAAAAAATCGACGTCGTGCCGTGGAGCAGCGAGCCCAAGACCTTCATCGTCAACGCCCTCAGCCCGGCAAAAGTCAACTCCATCCGCATGAACGAAGAGGAAAAGAGCGCCTACGTCGTGGTGCCAGACAACCAACTCAGCCTGGCCATCGGTCGCGGCGGCCAAAACGTGCGGCTTGCTGCCCGTCTAACGGAATGGAAGATCGACATCCGCAGCGAGGAGCAGGCCAACCAAGAAAAAGCGGCGGCGCGAACCCAGGGGAGCGGGGACCCATCTCCGAGCCCATAAGGACATGCATCGCTTGCCGGAGCCGGCGACCCCAAAGGGACCTGCTCCGGCTTTCCATCGGCCCTGACGGGGGGTTGGCGCTCAACGCCAAATCGCCGCAAGGAAGGAGTTTTTACATTTGCCCGGGCGAGAATTGCCGCCGGGCGGTGCACGCACGCAGTGCCAGCCGGGCGCTCCGGCAACCAGTCTCGGGCGAAGTGCTCGAAGCCGCAGTTCAATCCACGTTATGCCAACAGAGGTAAAGTCAATCCGAATGCCCATCAACGTCAACGAGCTTGCCAAGGAACTCGGTGCGTCCCCATCGGCCGTGCTTGAGGTTCTTGCGGATCTTGAGGTCGCCGTTGAAGACAACACGTTTGAAGCCGACGGGGAAACCCTCGAGTTCATCAAAGAGTCGGTTTCCGAACACGCGGCTGATTCGGCCGACGGCATCGCCATGCCCCGAGGCAGGACGCCACGCGATATCGCCGCCGCATTGGGTGTCCCCGACAAAGAAGTCGTCTTGACCCTCATCAAGAAGTTCAAGACGATGGCCACCCTGACCACGGTGTTGGCCGACGACCTGACCGCCCAGGTCGTTTCCGAATTCGGCAAGTCCGTCCGATGGGAAGATGCGGCCCCCAAAGCCAAGTCCGCTTCGGCGGCCAAGCCGGCTGCCGACTCTAACGGGGAGATCATCCGTCCCCCTGTCGTCACCATTCTTGGCCATGTCGACCACGGCAAAACTAGCCTGCTCGACTACATCCGCAAGGCGAATGTCGTCAGTAAAGAGCACGGCGGGATCACCCAGCATATTGGGGCCTACCAGGTGAACTTGCCAGAAGGGACGATCACGTTTTTGGACACTCCGGGCCACGCCGCGTTCACGGCCATGCGGGCGCGGGGAGCCCAGGTCACGGACATCGCGATTTTGGTGGTCGCCGCCGACGACGGCATCATGCCCCAAACCCAAGAAGCGATTTCCCACGCCAAAAACGCGAAGGTTCCAATCATCGTCGCCGTCAACAAAATCGACAAGCCTTCCGCCAACGTGGACAAGGTTTTGATGGCCCTGCCCCAGCATGAATTGGTGCCCGAGGCCTATGGCGGCGACGTCATCGTCTGCCCCGTCAGCGCCCACACTGGCGAAGGTGTCCCCCATCTGTTGGAAATGATTCTCCTCCAGGCCGAAGTCCTGGAACTCAAGGCCAACCCCAAGGCGGAGTTTCACGGTGTCGTCATCGAAGCCCAGTTGGAAAAGGGTCGCGGCCCGGTGGCTACCGTCTTAGTCGAAAACGGCACATTGAAGGTCGGAGACGTGGTCGTCGTCGGCCAGACCTGGGGCAAGATCAAAGCCATGACCGACTACGCCGGCGAGCGGGTCAAATCAGCAGGCCCAAGCCAGCCGGTCGAGATCCTGGGGCTGAATGAAGTCCCGGGGGCTGGCGATCCGGTTGAATACGCCCATGATGAGCGGGAAGCCCGCGAAGTCGCCAATGAAAGGGCCGACCAAGCCAAGGCACGCCTCAACACTGGCGCTAAAAAGAAGCTGAGCCTGCGCGACTTGCGCAAACACTTGGCCGGGAGCGACGTTAAGGATCTCAATCTCATCATCAAGGCCGACGTCCAAGGCTCGGTCGAAGCCGTCCGGGGCCTTATCGAAAAAATCGAGAACGAGGAAGTGAACGTCAAAATCCTGCATGCCGGGGTGGGGAGCGTCACCGAATCCGACATCTTGCTCGCCAGCACCGCAAATGCGATCTGCGTGGGATTCAACGTCAAACCGGAACCCAAAGCCAAAACCGAAGCCGACCGCCAAAAGGTCGAAATCCGAACCTACACAATCATCTATGAACTGATCGAGGATATCGAAGCTGCCGTCAAGGGGATGCTCGAACCCAAGTTCGAAGAGGATTACCACGGCACCGTCGAAATCCGGGCCGTGTTCAAGCTCACCAAGGCGGGCAAGGTCGCAGGTTCGCACGTCACCGATGGCAAAATCTTGCGCAACGACAAGGTGCGGGTCACCCGGGGCGGCGAACTGGTTTACGAAGGGACGGTCGAATCTCTGCGCAACGTCAAACAAGATGTGCGCGAGATGTTCGCCGGCCAAGATTGCGGACTCCGGTTTGTGAACTGGGACGAGTTCAAAGAAGGCGACGTCGTCGAAGCCTACGATATGGTGCAGATCGATTAAGGTGGCCGTCAAGTGAAACTTTGCCGCTTCCTTGTTGCCAACCGGGCCGACGATCCGCGCACCGGCGTCTACCACGAAGGCAAAATTTACGAAACCGACGGCACTTCGGCCGCCGGCATCCACGACCCGGCCAATGTGGTTTTCCTCTCGCCGATCGGCCAACCGCCAGCCGTCCGGCTCTTTGAAGAAACCGAGGTTTCCCCGGGCGAGTTTATTTTGAGCTACTTCTTTATGAACCCCGCCCAGCTCAAGGGGACGAACGAATCGCTTTCCATGCCGCCCCAAGTGGAGCAGTTGGGGATTGAACTCCGGATCGCCGGAGTGTTGCAAGACGGCGACCAGATGATCGATCGGAACGAGGCCGAGCGGTATCTGTTGGGCTACACCTTCCTGCTCTGCTTCACCGACCGGTCGCTTCAACAAGAAGCCGGTTTAAGCCCCGGGGTATGGACAGAAAGCCACGATATCGGCGCATTGCTCTCCCCCTTCTTGGTCACGCCGGAGGAACTGAGCGGCTATTTGGTCCGCGAGACCAAATCGGCTTTTCAATTTGTTTACAGCTTGTATGTGAACAACGTCCCGATTGTCGAAGAAGTGGCCTACGCTTTCGACGTGGAATTCTACGACCTGTTGCAACGGGCCAGCCTGCGGTCCCCGATGGGCACGGGCGAGGTGGTCGCTTGGCCCCCGCTTCCCTTGCCAGACCTGGAGTCCACACCCTTGGGCCGCCAGTTGGAGCCCGGCGACAAGATCCGGGTGGTTGTTGAAAACCTTGGGGCGGTCACCAGCACCGTCGGCTGATCACTCTTATGGAACCTATCCAAAAATCCGTGCTTCCCAACGGGGTTCGCGTCCTGACCGAAAACCTCCCGCATGTCGGCAGCGCCAGCATCGGCATCTGGTGCGCCACCGGTTCAACCCATGAACAAGAGGGCGAAGCGGGGATCACCCACTTTATCGAGCACATGCTTTTCAAGGGCACTCCCAAACGCTCCAGCCAACAAATCGCCGAGGCGATCGAGGGGCGCGGCGGGATGCTCAATGCCTTCACGGACAAAGAGCGAACGTGCTACTACTGCCGCGTCCTGGCTGACGATTGCGGGGTCGGGTTCGACGTCCTCAGCGACATGGTCGCCAATGCCCTGCTCGACCCAGAAGAGCTGGAGCGCGAAAAGGGGGTAGTGATCGAGGAGATCAAGCGGGGCGAAGACGAACCCGGCGACCACGTCCACGATCTCCACATCCAAGGTTTGTGGCCGCAAAGCGAATATGGCCTTTCCATCATTGGCACCAAAGAGTCGGTCGGCGCTTTCACCCGAGACGACCTTGCCACCTACATGGATCGGCGATACCACGCGGGCACCGTCATGGTGGCGGCCGCCGGCAAAGTCGACCACCAGGAGTTTGCAAACTGGGCAGGAGTCAATCTGGGACATTTAAAGCCGGCCTCGGAAGAAACCCCTAAAGCCCGGCCCGAGCCCCATGCTGGAACGAACTATGTCGCCAAAGAGGTCGAGCAGGTTCATTTCTGCATCGGCACAAGCGGCATGAACTACTATGACGACGACTTTTACACGCTCGTGGTGCTCGATGGAGTCCTCGGCGGGGGGATGAGCAGCCGCCTGTTCCAAGAAGTCCGCGAGAAACGGGGGTTGGTTTACGCCATCGGCAGCTATATGCTGAGTTACACGGCGGGTGGAGCCTTCACGATTTATGGCGGAACGGGGCCGAAAACCTGGGGACAGGTTCAAGATGTCGTCCGCACCGAGCTGGACAAGATGATGTCCGAAGGGCCCTCTGCCGATGAGGTGGCCAAGGTCCAGCGCCAGATCGCTGGCAACATGGTGTTAGGCCTGGAAAGCACATCGGCCAGGATGCAACGGATGGCTAAGAACGAATTGGTCTATGGCCGTCAAATCCCGGTCGAAGAGACAGTCGCAAAAATCAACGCGGTCACCCGGGATCAGGTTCAAGGTCTGGCCCAACGCCTGTTCGATCCGGCCCAAATGCGCACAACCGCCATCGGCCCGGCCTAAACTACCGCCATGAAGCGGCTGTTCGAGGCTTGGGCGGAGTGCGCAAATGAGCGCGAACGTTTGGCGCATGCGGCCCAGTTTTTGAAAGGGCTTGCCAAAGCCGATGCCTGCGACATCTTGACGGCTTCCCCAGGTGGGGGGCTGGTGTTGGCCGCCAGCACATTCGACCCTGAGCTCATCGAGCGTATCCGGCTTGCCAAAGGAGTCGGGTTGGCCGGCCGGGCCTACACGAGCGGCCGAAAGATCGACATCGAAAGCGACTTGCCTTCCCACCATGAAAGCCGGCATGTCGAGGAGTTCGACCTCCCGGAATTCGTTTCTGCCCGGATCATCCCCTACCGTTCCTCCGAAGACAACTCCGGGGTCGTTTTTTTGCGCAAACGGGGTCTTTGGCCGGCAGACGACCTTGAGGATCCGGAATTGGAGTTGGCAGTCCACAGGGCCATGTCGGCCCTTGCCGGGTTCCAAGCGGGGTTTGCAAGCGGTTCCCACCTCAACAAACTGGATGCCCTCAGCGAGGTAGCCCGCTCTCTTACCGAATCGCCTTATCTGGAAGAGGTTTTGCAGTTGTTGGTGAACCTGACGGCAAAGCGCTTCAACTACCGGGTGGTGACCGTGCGCCTGTTGGATGCAGAGCGAGGCGAACTCATTTTGCGCGCCACCCAGGCCACAAACAAGGCGTACCAGCGGAAGCGGGCCATCAAGCTGGGCGAGAGCATTGCCGGCAAGGCGATCCAGTTGCGCAAACCCGTTTTTATCGACGATGTCCGGCATGAGGCGGACTACATCGGACACGACCTGGCCGAAGAACAGGGACTCCGGAGCATGGTCTGCATCCCACTGATCGTGCAAAACCGCCCAGTCGGCGTGATGAGTTGCTACACCGGCGAAATCCGCCAATTCGGAGAAGATGAGATTTCCATTTTGGAAACATTGGCCAAGCAAGCGGCCGTAAGCATCGAACACACCCGGCTCCAGGTTCGCAACACGCTGATGCAGGAGATGCACCACCGGGTCAAAAACAACCTGCAACAAGTCGCTTCCCTCCTGCGCCTGCAACTCCGGCAATCACATTACAAATCTATGGAAGAGGCCCTGCAGGATTCCCTCTCGCGCATCCAAGCCATTGCCGCCGTTCACGAGCTGCTGAGCCGGGACGACTTGGACCACGTCAGCCTGAAGCATATTGCCGAAACCTTGGGACACCACCAGCAACAGTCGTTCATCATGCCGGGTAAATCGATCCGGTTCAGCGTGCGCGGCGACGATGTCCACCTCAACACCAATCAAGCAACGCAAGTTGCCCTAATCCTCAACGAGATGATCCAAAACGCGGTGGAACACGGGTTCGAACGAGCGGCCCGCGGCGAAATCCACATCACGATCGAAGAGCTAGATGGCGAAATCGGAATTTGGGTCAGCAACGATGGCGACCCGCTCCCCGCAGAGTTCGACCCCGTACAAGGGGGGCAATTGGGACTCCAGATCATCCGATCGCTTTCTGGCGCATTGGGCGGAACTTTCAAAATCGAAAACCGCCTTGGTTGGACGGTGTGCGAGGTTAAGTTTACGCGTCAGTTGGCGGAGTGAAAGATTTCTCCCCCGCTGGGCCGGCAATTGTGATACTGTTTAAGTGCCAATTGGCAATTTGGAGAGCATCATGAACCGAATCCTGACAGTTGTTGCCTTGGGGATCGTTGGGGCATCGTCCCACGCCGACATCATCTTGACGAACTACCCCCAGACATCCCAGATTTCCGGGAATGGGATCACCACGACTCAAAACAAGGCCGTGGGCTTCAGCACCGGGTCGGAGCTGATGCGGATCGATTCCTTGCAAGTGCACCTGCAATTTTTCGCCAATTCGATGCCGAATGCATCCGACGTTGTGTTTGAATTGAGGGAGGATTTCGGCGGACACCCGACAAACTGGATCGTCTCGTTCACACCGACTTCGGCGTTTGTCGATGGGCGGGCGGACTACACCTTTACGGCAGACGCAGTATTTGTCATGCAGCCTTCCACCCGGTACTTCATCGAAGCCCGCTCCTTGTCTAATGTCAGCTGGAATTGGCTTTCAAGTTCGCCGAGCCAAGCGTATTCGGGTTGGGCAACGGCAACCGGAAACGTCTTCTCCAACGATGGCGGCGCGACATGGTCGAATTCCGCGCTGCTCAACACGATCCAAATTGAGGGCACCGTCGTCCCGGAGCCGGTCAGCCTGCTTCTTCTCGCCCCTCTGGCGTGCCTCGCCCGCCGCCGTCGGCGGTGAATCGGCCCTTAGAACGCTGAACTGGCCGGCCCTGGTCAATGGTAGACCAGGGCCTCTACTCAGCCGGAATTACCGTGGATGCTGCGGCAGTAATGGTGGAGCCTAAACTTTCGGATCGACGATCCCCAAAGGCTTGTCGGTTTTCCAGCTCCCGCGTGTGAAGTCGGGGAAATCGACCGAAGCCCCCCGGTTAGCCACACTGTATTCGCTGAGCGGGGTGACGGCGCTCCAAGAAACCGATTCGTACACATTCTGATCGAGCGGCTCGCCGTTGCGGAGGCAATAGATGATCCGCCAGAGCATGAGGAAATCCATGCCCCCGTGGCCGCCCATCTTTTTGGCCAGCTCCCCTTGCTTTTTGTAGAGGGGATGGTCGAATTCGGCATACACCTTATCCAGGTCGCCATTTTCCATCCAATCCTCGGTGCCGACCACCTTGCCCTCGGCCGTTTTGTATTTGCCTTCAATGGTCAACCGATCGGGGAACCCGCCCCAGCACCCCTTGGTGCCCTGGATCAGGTTGTGGCGGGTGTAAGGACGTGGGAGTTGTTCGTCCCATTGCACCATGACTGTCCGGCCTTTGACCGTACGGATGATGGAGGTATTCAGATCGCCGCAGACGAACTTGCCGCGACGCCATTTGTGCCCTTCTGGGAAGTTTTCGCGGGCGTAGATCTCGCGCATCCGGCTGTTGCAGCTCACCGAACTCAGGAAGTCGAACCGGTCGCCACGGCAGATGTCCATATATTGCGAAACCGGCCCCAGGCCGTGGGTGGGATAGAGATTCCCATTCCGGCTCATGTATTCCAAAGTTCGCCAGCTTCCGGTTCCCCGCTGTTCTTCGTGCATCTGGCCTCGGAGGTCATGGATGTAGGCTGCCTCTCCGTGCAACAGTTCGCCGAGTGCCCCCATCCGGACCATGTTAAGCACCATCAGTTCTTCCCGTCCGTAGTTGACGTTCTCCATCATCATGCAGTGGAGTTGGGTTTCTTCGGCGGTGTCGACCAAGGCCCAACATTCATCGAGGGTGAGGGCCGCCGGGACTTCTGTGAAGGCGTGCTTGCCGTTTTGCATGGCGCACAAGGCCATTGGGGTGTGCCACTGCCATGGGGTAGCGATGAAAACGGCATCGATGTCGTCGCGCTTCATCATCTCCTTGTAGGCGTAGGGGTCGCCGACGTACAAAGTTGGCGCGGGCTGTCCGGCTTTGACGACGTTGGCGGCGGCGTTGTCCGCCCAGTCCTTGTACAAGTCGCAGATGGCCTTGACCTCAACCCCTTCGATGGCCGCGAGTTGGACGACGTGCCCGCTGCCCCGCGCACCGACACCGATCACCGCGACCCGGACTTTTTCCATCGGCTTGTGCCGGAGCCCGGCAACCGATTTGCCCTTCCGTTCGGGGATCCGGGCCAACTGTTTGGCCGATGCAGTGGATTGACCGAGGGCGTTCGCGGTCAGGGCACCAAAACCGGCCGCTGCCGCGCCAGCCAAGAAATCTCGTCGTCGCATATCCCTATTCTCCCCCATTCCCCGCACCCACTGCACTAAAACTCGGCAGGACTTCCGCCTAGGCGCGAATCGACTGGCATTCCTGCAACGAATAGAACAGGGAGTAGACAATGGAATGGCTGGCCCAACCCGAAACTTGGATCTCGTTGCTGACCTTGGCTGTCCTCGAAATTGTCCTTGGCATCGACAACATCATTTTTATCTCGATCCTCAGCGGAAAACTGCCAGAAGGTCAACGGGCAAAGGCTCGCCAGTGGGGTTTGGCGGCTGCGCTGATCACCCGCGTCGTTTTGCTCCTCAGCCTTGGCTGGGTGATGAAACTGACGGTGCCGTGGTTCCACGTCGGACCATTTGAGGGCACAGGCAAAAACCTGATTCTCCTAGGCGGGGGGTTGTTCCTCATGTGGAAATCGGTTCATGAAATCCACCACAAGCTGGAAGGCCATGAGGACGGTTCCAAGCCGATCAAGGCTGCGGGATTTGCTGCGGTGATCGGGCAGATCATGGTCTTGGACATCGTTTTCAGCCTGGATAGCGTCATCACCGCGGTCGGCATGGCCAAACAAATCGAGGTGATGGTGGCTGCCGTCATCATTGCGGTGGGGGTCATGATGGCGTTTGCCAATTCGATCGGCACGTTTGTCGAGCGGCATCCTTCTATCAAAATGCTCGCCCTGGCGTTTTTGATTTTGATCGGGATAAATTTGGTTGCCGAGAGTTTTCACGTGGAGATCCCCAAGGGTTACACCTACTTTGCCATGGCCTTCGCGACGGTTGTCGAACTCCTCAATATCCGGGTTTCTCGCGGGAAGCCGGTCAAACTCCACGGCGATCCGAGTATCGTGGGAGAGCCCGATGGTTCAGACCCAGCAGATCACTAAGCGTTTCCGGGATGGGGCCAAAGAGATCTTGGCGGTGGACGCCGTGGACTTTGCCGCGCATCCCGGCGAGATCCATGCGCTGCTCGGGGTGAACGGCGCGGGAAAGACCACCTTGCTCCGGATGTTTTCGACGGTGATCCGTCCGACTTCCGGCACTGCAGCCCTCAACGGGTTTGACATTCTGCAGGAGGCGGCGCAGGTTCGGAGCTCCATTGGATTTTTGAGCACTTCGACGGCCCTTTACGGCCGTTTGACCGGCCGGGAGATGCTCGCCTATTTCGCCGGCCTGTACGGTTTTGCTGGGAGTGAATCCCGGGACAGAGTGCAATCCGCATTGGAGCAGACGCAATCGCATGGGTTTGCCGACCAACTTTGCGACCGGATGTCGACGGGTCAAAAACAGCGGATCTCCATTGCCCGGGCCATCGTCCATGGACCGCCTGTCCTGTTATTCGATGAACCAACGGCCGGATTGGACATCCTGGCTGCCCAAACAGTGCTCGAGTTCCTGGAATCCGCCCGCTCAAATGGCAAGACGATCGTGTTCAGTACTCACAACATGAACGAAGTCGAACGGTTGGCCGACCGTGTGACGGCGATCCACCAGGGCCGTGTCCGCGGCAGCGGAACATTAGCCGAAATCAAAGCGGCGACCGGCCAAGAATCTGCCGAATTGGCGTTCCTCCAACTGATTTCCGATCCAGGGAGCGCGGCATGACAACGGGCACGGGAACCAAGCACGTCTTTTTAAAGGAACTCCGCGAAATGGCGCGCGACCGCCGGGTGGTGCAAGCCAGCATCGTGATGCCAATCTTCATGGTCGCCCTGTTTGTGATGATCATGGGCGTGGTCCAAAACAGCGTCACCGGATCCAAGGCGTCCCATGTGGCCATCGTTGGCGACCCGGCCGACAAATTCTTGGACAAGCTGCAGGACAGCCCCCTGTTCGTCATCACGCCGGTTGCCACGTGGGAGTCCGGGATCAGGCAGCTCAAAGATAAGGAAGTCGATCTGGTTGTGGACATCCCGCCGGCGGAGGAAGGCAAAACCGATCGTCCGGTGCGCCTGGGATACAACGACCAAGAACCCCTTTCCGCCATCGAGTTGGGCAAGTGGAAAGCCATCTTTGGCGAAGCGAACCGGGCCCAGGTCAGAGCAACATTGGAACAGCACAAACTCGACCCCGGGCTGGCCGAACCGTTTAAGATCCAAGAGGTCAACTTTGCCAAAGACCAAGGGCTTGCCGGTTCATCGATTGTCAGTCTGCTGCCTTACCTAATTGTGCTTTGGGCATTTTATGGCGGTATGAGCGTTGTGGCCGACCTCGTGGCGGGGGAAAAGGAGCGCGGCACGATGGAAACCCTGCTCGTCAGCCCCGTCCGCCGGGCGGCTGTGGCTTTGGGCAAAATCCTCGCCCTCATGGTGGTTTGTTTCATCGGAAGCCTGACCACCCTGGCCGGCGTTTTCCTGGCCGGGACGGTGAAAACGCCAATCTCGGCGGGCCTTTTCCCGAGCGGGCTCCAAATCGGGATCGGCCAAGTGGCGTTGGCCGCGCTGACCCTTGTCACATTGGTGGCGTTTTTTGCGAGCCTAATGGTGTCGTTAGCGGCCCGGGCGCGCAACATCCGCGAGGCGCAAACCTATTTGGGGTTGATGAGTTTCATGATCATCATGCCGGCCGTTTTTAGCCAAATCATCGGTTTCACCGGGATGGAGCACGCGGCTTGGGTCAACTGGGTGCCCGTACTTAACACGGCGGTGCTGCTCAAGGCGGTGATTTTGGGCACGGCCGTCCCAGCTCAATACTGGCCCGTCTGGTTGGTGAACCTGTTGCTCGCGGCCGTGTTCCTCAGGGTTTCGATCCAACTGTTCCGGCGGGAAGAGATCGTCCTGCGGGTTTAGCCGCTGCGCAGCATCGCGGAAAGCTGGGCGCCTTGAGCTTGGGCCGCGCTCATGGCCTGCTCCATCGCCAAAAACTTGCTCCGGAGCGATTCTTCCCGTAGGCTGATGAGCTTTTGCAAGCTGGAAATCCGGTCGTCGATGTCCTGGATTTGATCCGTGTAGGTTTTATCGACCGAAGTGAGGAGGCCGTTCACCGAATCGGTGAACGAGTTCACCCGGTAATTGGCCATGGCCGCGACACCTCGGTTGTACACCAAAGCCCCGACGTTCCCGGTGGAGGAGCCAGTGTATTGGATTTGGAGTCCGTCGGTGGTCTTGTTCCCTGATTTGCCGAGCAGGAATTGTCCGCTCCCGGTTGCCGCCTCACCGTTGATGGTCCCGGCGACGTCTAGGCCGGCAACAGCGACGCCGCCTCCCGTACCGATGCCCGAGTTGTCGGCGGCTTCGGCTTGGTCGCTGACGATAGAAAAATTCCCGGCTGTGCCGAACCGTTTGCTTTCGACCTTCAACTTCCCGCCGTCGTTGCTGGCGACGACCAGGTCTTTCAGGCGGCTGTCTTTGTTGATGAGGTCGATGAGCGACGTGAGGCTGCTACCTGTTGGCACAAACAGGTTCACGGGCCCGCTGCCGAACAAAGACCCGTCAAAAGTCAGCGTCTCGGCAACGGAAGAATTTGTTGTGAAGGCCGTATTCGCCGAAACCGTCCCTTTGGTTGCGGCTTGCGTGATGTCGATGGCATACCCGCCGGGCCCCGATGCCACCGAAAGGCTGCCCCCGCTGACAAATTTGATGCTCGGGTTGATGCTGCTGCCCGAGGCCACCATGAGTGACTTCAAATCTGGGAGTTTGTTGGCAATAGCAGAATCCAGTTTAGTTTCGTCCAGTTTGAGCTTGCCCTGGTCATCGAGTGAGAACCCGATGTCGGCGAGGGTTTTGAACGCGCCGGTACCCAGGTTGTCGAACAGCATCGTGTTGAGCGTCGATTCGACTTGGGTGACGCTTTGATCGCCAAAAAGAGCCCCGGTTTGGTAGGTTTCGGGATCCAACTGGGTGTTGCTGCGGATGAAGCCGATGATGTCGTTGAACGCCTTTTGGAAATCGGTGAACTTCTTCTTGATCGCCGAATTATCTTGGCTGACTTGGACAGAGGAAGAGCCTTCCTTCTTCAAGGTCAAAGTCATGCCCCCGACAACGTTGGAGAGCGTGTTGCTGGCGGAGCTTAATGCGACGCCATCAACCGTGAGCAACGCGTCGGTCGCGGCCGTAACCTCGTTGGAAATGCAATCTTTAGTGACCCCCAAAATCCCGAGGAGGTTCGCGGGATCGGCATAGTTGGCCGGCCAAGCTGACGAATCGATCTTGAGCCGGAAAACATCGGAGCCGTCAACTTTTTCGGTCACGACGCTTGCCGTGTGGTTCCCTGTCGCGTTGATCTTGTCCGCCAAGGATTGAAGGGAGTCGGTCGCAGTATCGAAGGCGATGACGTCCGTTCCCAGGGTGAGGTTCCCGGAAACTGAAGAACCGGTCAAGTTGGCCAGGCTCGCCGAGCTGGACGTGAACGAGGCGGATGAGGCAACCGTGCCACTGAGGTCGCGGATCGATTTGAGGTTGTTGATGAGCCCAAGCCCATGCGCAATCCCGCCGGTGACATCGGTCAAGCGGATTTCGTTCGCCTTGCCAGTCTTGGAAGCGCCAAACACCAGGTACGCCTGGCCCGCACCGCCATCGATAACGTTGGCCGAAACCCCGATCCCAAGAGCGTTCACCTTTCCGGCGATTGTCGCAAGGGTGTCTTCCGCGGTCACGCTGACCTTTTTGCCGTTGACCAAGAATTCGCCGGCATATCCCAGCGCAGAAGTTGTGTTGGTCTGTGCGGCACTCGTGAGCTTGTGTGCCTTGGCCATTTGCGTGACGTTGACGGCATAGGTGCCCGGGACGGCGGAATCCGTCACCGATACGCCGAGGAGCGTGTCGTCGCTCACCGAGGCCTGGTTGAGTGAAAAGGCCGCCGGGATGGAGAGGGATGACGCTGCCGTGTTAAATGCCTGAAGGGAGGATTTGAACTGGCCGAATATCGTTTGCCGGGCTTGGATTTGGGCAGACTGGGCCCGCAACCTCTGGATCGGCGCCTGTTCCAGCGAAACGAGCTGGGTGATGATGCTTTCGACATCGATTCCCGAAGCGAGCCCGGAGAACCGGATTCCAGATTGGGGGCCGCTGATGCTCATGGTCGTATCCTCTGCGTTCCTGGCCTACATCACGCCGAGCATCTCTTTGGCCAGCTCGACTTGTTCGGCCGTGCGTTGTTTGAGGATGCCGAACTCGTCATCCGAAAGGCCAAGCCATGCCAAGGCCTTGCCGCTGACCGGGCTTGGTGTGCCGACGATGTCGACCGGCGCGAGTTCGTTTGCGATGGCGTCAGCAATGTGGGTGCAATAAACGCCATCCGGGACAGTGCCGACATCGGGGATGGTGTCGTGTCCTTGGATCATCTCGATCAGGGCCTGCGGGAAGTTCCACTTTTCAGCCAGGATGCCTCCCAACTGGGCGTGGGTGATTCCCAAAATCCGGGCTTCGACGCTTTCAATCGGTTCCTTTCGGTTGATCGACTCTTTGAGGACTTCTTGGTAAGGCAGGTTGAAAAGCGTGAACAGGAACAACCGGCCGACATCGTGCAACAGGCCGCCGATAAACACCGTTTCGATGTCCTTTCGGGGCAGACCTTTGGTTTTGGCGATGGATTCGGCACAAGTCGCCGAGGCAAAGCTGTGCTGCCAAAACGCCTTTTGCACTTCCAGAATCCGGGGGCTCGGCGAGCTCAGGGCGTTCAACACCCCGATGCTCATGACAAGGTTCCGAACCTGGTGCATCCCCAAAATCGCGATTGTTTGGTTGACGTTGACGATTTGGCGAGGCAAACCGAAATACGCCGAGTTGACGACTTTGAGGAGTTTTGTGGTGATGGCCGCGTCGGCCGTCAACATGCTTTCAATCTCCGTGGTTGTCGCGGTGTCTTTTTCGGTGGCTTGCACAACCTGCAAAACGACGGTCGGCAATGCCGGCAAATCCACCATCGCCTTTTCGACATATCTCCGCAGGAGCATGTTTTCCGATCTGAGTGCCATTTTTGTTTCCCTTCTTTATCCTCGGTCGCCCATCACGATCCCGTTAATGTCGGCGATCAATGCCACGTTGCCATCACCCAGGATCGTGGCCCCGCTCACCCCGGCAACGTCTCCGCAGAACCGGCTAAGCGACTTGATCACAACTTCTTGTTCGCCGATCAGCTTGTCGACGATGAGCCCCATGCGCTTTTCTGCGAGCCCGACGATGACGACGTAGAAGTCTTCGCACGGGGTTTGTTCCACATTGCGCCCGAATACTTCTCCCATCCGGACCAACGGCGTGGTCACCCCCCGGATCACCACCACTTCGCGCTGGTTGATCCTTTGGATATCGTCCTTTTTGATCAAAAGGGTTTCGACAACGCTCCCCAAGGGCAAAACAAAAACGGTTTTGGCAACATCCACGAGCAGTCCCCGGATGATCGCCAGGGTCAGCGGGAGTCGCAAGCTAAAGCGGGTCCCCTTCCCTTGGGCCGTATCCAAATCGATGAGTCCCCCAAGCTTTTGAATGTTGCTCCGGACGATATCCATGCCGACCCCCCGGCCCGAGACTTCGCTGACTTCGGCGGCCGTACTGAGGCCGCTGTGGAAAATGAACTGCAAGGCTTCTTTATCGCTCATCTTTGCCGCGGCATCTGCCGTGACGAGCCCGGCATCGACGGCCTTTTGTTTGACTCGCCCCAGGTTGATCCCTTTGCCGTCGTCGATGATTTCGATGACGATGTGATTTTCCTGGTGTTTTGCGGAGACCGTTACGGTTCCGATAGCGGGTTTCCCGGCGGCAATCCGTTCGTCCGGCATTTCAACGCCGTGGTCGATACTGTTGCGCAGAATATGCAGCAGCGGGTCGCCGATGACTTCGATCACGCTCCGATCCAGTTCAGTTTCCCCGCCGACCAGGTTGAGTTGGATCTCTTTGCCAAGCTTTTGGGCCAAGTCCCGGACGACCCTCGGGAACCGGTTGAAGACCGTCTCGATGGGCAACATCCGGGCCTTCATGATCTGGTCCTGGAGGTCGCTTGTGATGCGTCCGATGTGGCTAACCGTTTCGCCTAAGTCTTCGATCTGATTGTCGTTGTATCGGAGTGCGAGGTCGGTCCCGATTTGGGCAATCCTGGTCCGGTCGATCACCAGTTCGCCGACCAGGTTCATCAAGTTATCCAATCGGGCCACATCGACGCGGACAGTCTGCCCGGTGTCGGCCTTTCGCGGGGTTGCGGAAGCGGCTGCCCCAGTTTGCGCGGCTGGCGCGGGATCGGCAGCGGGTGTCCCACTGGCAACAGGCGCGGGCGCTCCCCCTTCAACGATTTCGAGATGGCGTCCAGGTTCGGCCGTGAGTTCGCCCCACTGGCCAAAGACAAAAGCATCGACTTCCCCAATCGCTTCAAACTTGGAGCGGATTTCGGCCATATCCCCCGTGTTGGTGAAGACCAATTCGAAATCGCGGTCGAACTCCTCTTCTTCCAGCATCTCTTGGTTGGGGTGGCAAGCCAAGATCTCCCCATCCTCTTGCGCCACGCTGACGGCCATGAAGGCGCGGACGAACTTCATCACGCAGTCCTCGGTCAGCCGGAATTGGACGTGGTATACGGCTCCCTGGGACTTTGCCTCAGTCAGGGCATCGTGCAGGTCGGGTGGGACTTGGGTTGGGAACGGGATCCCGGCAGCGGTCGCGGGGGCTCCGCCGACCTGACTGGACGCGGCCGGGCTGACTTTGCCCGAGAGGATGGCCTTTAGAGCCTCGACCAGGTCGGCACACTCGGCTTTGTCGCCTTCGCCAGACCGGATCGAATCCATCATGTCGCTGAGCTTGTCGATACATCCAAGCAAGCTGTTGGCAATGTTCCGGTCGACTTCGATCGTGTGGTTCCGGAGCTGGTCCAGAACGTTTTCCATCTCGTGCGTGAGTTCGGCAAAGTTGCTGAACCCCATAGCCCGGCTGCTCCCTTTAAGGGTGTGGGCGGCACGGAAAATGGTCTGCATCCGCTCGTCAGTCGGGTCGGATTCGAGCTTTAGCAATTCCTGTTCCAGGATCTCGATCTGCTCCTCACCTTCTTGGAGGAACAGATCGATATATTGCGACATATCCAGTTCGGCGCTCATATCGGTGGGTTGCGGGTGCCTTAGGCAGCCAACGCGTGGTCGAGGTCAAGGAGCGTGATCAGCTTGCTATTCGTCTTGGCGACAGCGCGGACGAACTGGTTTTCTGAGTCGCTGACCAGGACCGGGGTTTCCTCGATGCTATCAGCATCCAAAGTGAGGACTTCGGTGACCGCGTCGACGACGACGCCGATCTGCCCCGATTCGCTTTCGACGACGATGATCCGCGAAGATTCGGTCTCTTCGCAGGTGGGGAGCGCAAAGCGCGTCCTCAAATCGATTACCGGGATGGTCTTGCCCCGCAGGTTCACAAGCCCTTTGACATGCCTTTCAGTCCGGGGGACCGGAGTGATTTCGCGCAACCGGATGATTTCGTTCACGCGGAAAATCTCGATGCCGTAAGATTCGTCGGCAAGTCGGAAAACAACTGTCTGCTGTTCATCTTGCAGACTCTTCTCCAGGCGGATGGTGTCTTGGTCCATTGCTCTCTGTCCTGGCATAAATATCGGGCAAGAAGGTCCGGTTCTTTACAAGGTCGGGGCAGGCCCGTGTGCTTTTCCGGTATGCACAGCATGGATGGGCAAAACCAAGCTTTTGGCGTGCGATATGGATGGGACTTTTCTGCGGTCAGACCGCACCGCCCATCCGGATAACCTTTCTGCCGTCCGCGAAGCCGTCGAACAAGGGATCCTTTTCTGTTTGGCCAGCGGGCGGGGGATCAGCACAATCCGGCCGTTTTTGGCGGAATTGGGGCTCAAGGGCCCAGTCGTCAGCAGCAACGGCGCCCATGTGGTGGGTTTGCAGGGGGAGGTGGTTTTCGACTCGGTTTTGTCACCAGATGCCATCACAGAAATCGTTGCCTTTGCCGACCGCCACGGAATCCACCTCAACCGCTACCACGGAGAGGAGATCACATTTTCTGGCGACGGCCCCCATGCCCAGCTCTACCGGGATCGGGTGGGATGCGAACCCCCGATCGCCTCGATGCGGGAAACCATGTCGCTCCCGGCGACCAAGCTGTTGTTTGTCGGCACGCCAGAGGAGATCGATGGGTACCAATCCTTGATTGAGCCGCTCCTGCCGACCGGCCTGGTCTCGGTTGTCCGCAGCGAACCAGAATATTTGGAATTCCTCCCCGGGGGCGTCACCAAAGGCGCTGGCCTGCAAAAACTTGCCGCCCACCTTTCGATCAAGCCAGAGGAGTGCGCCGCAATCGGCGACTGGCTGAACGACTTGGAGATGCTGGAGTGGGTCGGCCGGCCGGCGTGCGTGGCCAACGCCCATCCCGAAATTCTGGCGGTTTGCCCAGAAGTTTTCCCGGATAACGATTCGGGCGGGGTGGCCTCATTCATCCGCACGCTCACAGGTTCGGTTGAAGGGGTATAGTGGCAGGGTGAATCGGGTTAGCAAGTGCCTCGCCCTTCTCTTCGCCATGACGGGAGCAACAGTGGCCCAAGCCGGGACACTGACGGTGACGTCGCCATCCAGCGGGGATTTCCTTGGGTTGAACAACACGGTTTCGTTCAACATTGTCAATGCCAGCACCCAGGTGACGGTTCGGGTTCGGGCGACCCAGGTGGCCAACCCCGCCATCCAAGTTGAAGTGGAGACCAAGGTCACGCCGAACGCCCAGGGAGAGGCATCGGGGAGCGTCCAGCTCAATTTTACAACCGGTTTCCCGAGTGGCGACTACACCCTGAACGTCACCCCGACGGAGGTCGGCGGGTTTTATCCGGCGGTTCCCCCCATCAACGTCACGGTGGATGTCGTCGCCCCCAAGTTTTTGGCGTTCAACCCGTTGAGCAACGGCTTTGTCCGGGACAGCGTCCTGATTTCCGCCCTTTTGGAAGAAACGAACATGAAGGAGTGGCGCGTCAAGGTCGGCGGTGCCGACATCCCGAACAACACCGGATCGACGGTAATGCTTTCGGTGAACTGGGACACGAGCCTTGAACTGACCGACGGGCCGAAAAGCATTGTCATCACGGCCGACGACCAAGCCAAAAATTCCGTTAACCAGACCATCAACGTCACGTTGGATCGGTTGCCGCCGATTTCAACCGTCCTCGCCCCAACTTCGAGCGACCGGTATTTTGGTAATGCTCGCGTGCCGGTTGTCGTCCAAATTGCCGACCAATTCGCCGGTGCCGTGGACGATCGGACGGTCGAAGTGTTCATTCGCGACACTAACGGCAACTTCGTCACCCGGGTCGCCCGACGCAGCGTGAACAACAACGGCGCCACGATGAACTGGACCGGCCGGATCCGCGATATATCCCAACTTCCATCCATCTTCGATGTGGTGGTTCAAGCCACCGACAAAGCGGGCAACTCCGCTGTGGAACAGACGGTGAGAATCGAACGGAACCGGAGTGGAGTCCATATCCAAAACGGGAACCAATCTTCCGAAGAACCTGGTAGCGACACAGTTGTCGACAAAGGGATCATGTGGCGGAAGGGCACAATCATCTTCGGTTTGCGCCGCCGTCACTAAGTACAAGGAAATGACAGGTAATAATAACGGGTTGAGAAAGTGATGCAAAACGCGTGCAAACCGATCGTCCTCGCCGCCCTGCTGGCCGCCAGCGGGGCGGCGTTCGCTCAGGTTCCCGACCTCTTGACCGCCTTGGATTCTGGCGGGCGGGCGATGGGCGTGGGCGGTGCTACACGGGTCACAGACTCGACGACCTATTCGGCGCTCGATAACCCAGCCGGATTGGCCTACATCACGGAGCCGACGGTTGGGACATCGTTCCGCAATTTGCCGAAATCCACAACGACCGCATTTGGGAACTTCAACGACCGCAACTTCGACTTCACCGAACAGCCGGGCCGCACGGCGCTGTCCCATGTGGGTTATGCAATGCCCATGAAGGGCGGAACGCTCGGTGTCAGCTACACCATCGGCGGGCACATCGACAACCGCACGAACGGCAACAACCTTTCTAATGGGGCGTTGACGGTTCAAGGGTTGAACGAGGAATCCCGAGCGCAAACCGACTTCTTCACCGTCTCCTATGGCCGCCAGATCGGCAACGGGTTCAATGCCGGCGTCGGGATCGTGCTGGCCAACCAATATGTAAAGTTTTCGCAAAGCTACACCTTGTTCAATGGCAACACCCCGGTCGGCAACAGCAGCTTTGATGCCTCCAGCAACGGCTTTGGAGTCGGATTGGTCGCCGGTGTGCAGGGATATCTGGAAGCTGATGGGAGCGCCCAATGGGGGCTTTCGATTCGGACTCCAATCAACCTGACCAACAACAATGAGACGTCGGCCATTTACGACGTCATCCCCGGCAAGCTGAGCTTTGGCGCGGCTGGGCAGATGAAAGGCGTCGGGAAAGGCGAGGAGTTCTTGGTGTGGGCCGCCCAAGTGGACTACAACTTTGGCGGAAAAGCCACCGACCGCTTTGGCCGGGACAACACATTGGGCTATGGCTTGGGGCTCGAATACAACTTCTCCCGATATAATGCCCGGATCCCCCTCCGGTTTGGATTCCAAGGGGTTCCCAGCATGGGTGACGGCTTCAGTTCCCGGAACGCCTTTACGTTCGGCTTTGGATACCGGCCGAATGGCCAACCTTATTCCATCGACTTCAACGTCGCTCGATCGACCGAAACTGGCCGGTATGATTTTGGTCTAGGATTCGTTTACAAGCCCCAAAAGTAACCACCGATGATGATTCAACGAACCCTGAAATTGTTCTTGGCGACTGCCGCTGCGTTGCTGGCCGTGGTTGCGTCCTGCGATTGGCAGAGCGACTATGAACGGGCACTGCGGGCGGCATCCGAAGGCGATTGGATGACGGCGCGGGATGCCTTTCAGGGTGCCAAATCCCAACGGGCCGGCGACTCGCCCGAGGCGACACGCCTGCCCGGGCCGGTGACTGAACCCCGGCTCTGGCGCAACGGCTCTGCCTATTCACCGGAATTTGGTGCCGCCTATTCCGCCTACCGGCTTGGATTGTCAGCGGCTGACGATGCAACCAAACAGCAATACTTAATGCTGGCCGCGGCAGAATTGCGCGGCCTGGCCGACAAAGGACAAAGCGCGCCGGAAACCCTTAAGGCGCTCAAATCTGTTTACACCCTCCTTGGCGACAAAAACGGACTCGGCGAACTTGCGGGCATGACGGCAACTTGGAAAGTCGACAGTTCGTTCCTTGCTCCAGAAGACATGACCGGGCCCGTGAAATCCCAAGGCAGCGGCAAGCCGGAACCGAACACCACGACAACTTCTGGCGGCGCAAAAGTCACCACCGGTACAAACGGCGGCCAAATCATCAAGATCAAACCCGCCGACCTCGGCAACCTCGCCGGAATCTATGGTGAAGAACCGGTTCCGACCGTCGAGACCAAGTACGCCCTCATCATTGGCAACACCAATTCGCCGAACAAAGATTCCCGTCTTTCCTTTGCTGGCAACGATGCCGAAATGGTTGCCGGGGCGCTCACCCGCTATGCGGGCTACGCTTCAGAACACGTGCGGGTGTTGATCGACGCTTCTGCGTCCTCGATTCAGGCCGCCGCTTCTGAGCTAGCGTCTTCCCTTCCCGACAATGCCACCGTGGTCGTTTACTTCACCGGGTACGCCGCGTATCTTGGCGGCAAGGATTACCTCGGGGGCAACGACCTCGAACTCCCGAAAGACTCGACCCGGATGGTTTCCAAGTCGGAACTCATCCGGCGCTTTTCCGATAAAGGGGCCCGGGTCTACTTCTTCGCCCAATGCAACCGGGAAATGGATGGTCCTGATTACTTCGGCAAAGAAAGGCTGGCTTCCGGCACATTCAGCGAGGTTTACGCCAACATCTCCGGCACCCAGGCCAACAGCATCTTTTCCAACGGCAAGCAAGTCGGGCTGTACACGGCAGCCTTTGTGGCAACGCTTGCCGAGTTCTACACGAACCAAGTGCCGATCAACGAATTCTGCTGGCACGTGTTTTATGCCATGAGGGGCGGCTCCGACGCCAATGCCCAGCGTGGCGGCGGAACCCAAACTCCGACCTTGCCCATCCTCGTCAACCTCGGGCCCACCAGCCCGTTCTGACCCGACAACAACTTGGACGCGGCCAGTCTTGATCAGCCTGGCTGGCCGCGCTGGAACTATGCAAACGGCTCATCACAACGATAAAGAACCCCTCGACCCGAAAATCGCCGCCATTTACCGGACAATCGCCGGTGAATATGCCGACAAATACCTGGCCACATTCCTGATCCCCCAACTGGAAAAGTCAACCGGCAAAACCGCGGAAAGCCTTGAGGATTGGGTTGAGGTTTTGGATGAACCAGAGGCCTCGATCCGGGTGTTTTTGGGGGCCTATGCCTATGCAAGGCGGGGAAAAGACCGCGACCTTTACGCCCGGACCACATTGCGCGCCCTGGATCAAGTCTTAGAATCCACGCCGATCGATGAGCTGCTGACCGCCGGAGACGGCGTTGCCCTGTGGGATGCGTTCATCGTCCAGTGCGAAAGGCGGGCCATAAAACCCAATGAGAGCCAGAACCGGGGCATCGTCCAGGGCATCCCCGAACTGGCACAGGAAATCTTCGCCCTCGACGGGTGCGGGTCGATCTGCGGATGGGTCGCCGACGGCATTGAGCAAACGAGCAACATTGAGCCCCAGTTCAACCGGATTGTCGATATCCGCGGGGTCGGCCCCAAAAGCACCTCCACATTCCTGCGGGACCTGGTTTTGATTTATGGACTGGAGGCGAAGGTCAACCCCGCCGACCGGATCCACATCCAGCCGGTCGACCGGTGGACAAGGCTGGCAACCACCTATTGCGTTCCGGAACCACACGACGACCGGCTCGCCGATTGGATCGTAGCCGGCAAAGTCAACAAATATGCCCGCAGGGCCAAAGTCAGCGGCATCCGATTCAATCTGGGGCTCACCTATTTTGGCCAACGCGTTGTCCGCGAGCCTTCGCGGTTTGATGCCGAAATGAAGGCTTTGATCGCCCGGATCGGCGATTAGGCCATCTTGCCGGCCGCGATTCTCAACCCTTCCAGGGTCAAGGTCGGATCGTATTCAGAAATCTCCTGACAAAGGCCGACAAAAGTTTGCCCAAGTCCGCCGGTGGCCACTGCGGGGCACGGGTCGCCTAGCTCGGCCCGAATCCGCCGGATCAACCCGTCTATCGCCTCGGCGTAACCCAGGACAACGCCGCTTTGCAACGATTCTACAGTGTTCTTCCCCACTGTGCGGTTCGGAGCTTCGATGGCTACCGCCGGGAGTTTGGCTGTCCGGCCAACCAACGAATCCAGGCTCACCATCAAACCGGGCATGATTGCTCCGCCGGTGTAGGCTCCCGACCGGTCAACGCAGTCGAAGGTGGTCGCCGTCCCAAAGTCGACCACGACCAATGGCGGCTGCAGGCGGGCCAAAGCCCCAAGCGCATTGGCGATCCGGTCGGCCCCAACAGCCCGGGGCGGGTCGTAATCCACCTTCAAACCGACCTGATCCCCGCCCCGCAGGAACCGGGCCTCGCACCCAAGGTATTTGAGGGCGAACCGGTGCCAATTTACATCGACAGGGGGGACGACGCTGCCAACAACGACCGAGCAGCAATCGGAAAAGGCGATGCCGGCGAATTGCGCCAGCGGGAACAGCAGCCCGGCAATCTCGTCTTCAGTGCGTTGATGGTCGGTTTCGTGCCGCCAACTGGCCAACCACCGCGTACCGTCATGAACCCCGACGTTGACCTGGGTGTTGCCGATGTCAATCGCCCAAAGCATGGGTCAAGTCTACTCGGCTATACACGGTTCCCCCCAACTCGGCAAGGATGGCATCGGTGATGAGCCCCGCGGCGTGGTCGCGGTCGCGGCAATCCGAGGATTCGACCATGACGCGGAGGATCGGCTGGGTGCCGCTGGCGCGGACATTAACACGCCCATGCCCGGCCAAGGCAGATTCGGCTTCCGAAATCTTGCCCTGGATGACCGAGTTGGAGTCCCACCCCTCCTTCCTCTCGACCTCCAAATTGACCAATATCTGGGGCCAGTTTTCGAAACTATCGTAAAGTTCGGCGGCTGACTTGCCTTGATTCCGGAGGACTTTGGCCAGCATCAAGGCTGTGACCAAGCCGTCCCCAGTCGGGACATGGTCCGAGAAGATGATGTGGCCGCTCTGTTCGCCTCCGACCTTCCCACCGGTCTCGCGTAGTTTTGCCGCAACGTACTTGTCTCCGACATCCACCCGGATCAGCTGGATCCCTTGTGAACGCATGTAGGATTCAAAGCCGCCATTCGACATCACGGTGCCGACCACCAAGGCAGGCGAAAGCTCCCCGTGCTTCATTTGGTGGGCACACCAGATCGCCATCGTCCGGTCCCCGTTGATCAACCGGCCCTGCGAATCGGCGAAAACGGCCCGATCGGCATCTCCGTCAAAGGCGATCCCTAGGTCGCACCGGTGAGATTTTGCCAACTCCTGGATGAAGGCCGGGTGGGTCGCCCCGCAACCGGAATTAATGTTCATGCCGTCTGGCTGGTCGCCGGCAGAGACCACTTCGGCCCCCAGGTCCCGGAACAACCGCGCCCCGAGTTCAAACGCCGCACCGTTGGCCGCATCGACGGCAATTTTGAGGCCATCAAGGCGTTCGGGAACCAGAGAGCCCAGCCATTGCAAATACCGTTCGGCTTCGCCGGCTGCCGGGGCAAGCATCCCGAGGTCTGCACCGACCGGCCGAGTCGGCAATTCGGCCCCCAGGTGCGATTCGACAAATGCCTCGACTTCCGCAGGCACCTTGGTGCCGCTATGGGCGATCAGCTTGATGCCGTTGTCCGGGGCAGGATTGTGGCTTGCCGAAATCACAGCTCCCATGCCGTAATCCCCCGTCCGGGTGACATAACTCACGCCCCCGGTTGGGAAGAAGCCGAGGGTGGCGGCATCGATTCCGGCGCTGCAAAACCCGGAGGCAAGGGCAGCGCCCAGCATTGGCCCGCTGCGCCGCGTGTCTCGACCGATCGCCACACGGTGGTGCAGGTTGGGTTGCGACTTGAGCCAGACCCCCGCCGCCTGACCGATCTGGAAGGCGATTTCCGGCGTCAGCTTGTGGTTGGCCACGCCCCGCACGCCGTCTGTACCGAACAAACTGCCCATGCCTAACCTTCCCCGGGGGCCCGGCTCACCCGAACCCGTGCGGGCCGCACAACGCGGTCGGCCAGAATGTAGCCCGGCTCGATTTCATCCGTAACGGTTTCTGGCGGCACATCGCTGGTTTCGACGGTTGCCAACGCCTCGTGGCGTTCGGGGTCAAAGGGGAGCCCTACGGCCGTGATCCTGATCAACCCGACGGGCTCTAATGCTCGCTGGAGGCTCTTGTGCATGGCCCGTATCCCGTCAATGACGGCTTCTGGGCTGGCCCCTTGTTCGGCGGCGGCGATAGACCGGTCGAAATTATCGAGGACGGGAATCAGGTTGCGGATCAATCCTTCCACTGCGTACTTGCGGTCTTGGTCCATTTGCTGCTTTAACCGGCGCTGGATGTTTTGCGCCTCGGCGAGCTGGCGGAGCAAGTCGTCGGAGGTCCGCTTGAGCTCCTCTTTCAAACCGGCAATCAGGATGTCTCGGGGATCGACGGTCTCAGCGGATTCGGAGTCTCCCAGTGCTTCGGCCTGGGGTTCGGAAACATCTACCCGGGGAGTGTCTTGGGGTGTGGTTTGCCCTTCGTTTTCGCTCATGGGATCGCGTTAAAGATACCCTTGCCGATCCGAGGGCACCGGGGCGAGCTTAAGGGTAAAACAGGCGGTCATGGATCGCCATGCGGTGGGGTTCGTCGGACTGGGAACCATGGGTTCGCCCATGGCGGGCCACCTTGCCACGACTGGCACCCCCACGTGGGTGTGGAACCGGACTCCGGGCAAAGAGGCGCACGCGGTTTCCTGTGGAGCCCGAGTTGCGGCCGACCTGCACGAAATGGCATCCGCTTGCCCAATCGTTTGCCTGTGCTTGGGAAGGACAGAAGATGTGGCCGCAATCGTGCATGTCCTCCTCGGATCTATGCCCGAAGGTGGCTTGCTCATCGACCACAGCACGATCTCCCCGTCGGGAGCCCGCAAAATCCATGAGCAGTGTGCGGAAAAAGGGATCGGCTTTGTTGACGCCCCCATCACCGGCGGTTCAATGGGAGCCCAGAACGGGACTTTGACGATTTTTTGCGGGGGAGCGGAATCAGATTTTGCCCGGGCGGAGCCAATCCTCCGGGCCTATGGCAAGCGGATCGCCTACGTCGGGGGCCCGGGGCAGGGCCAGATGATGAAGATGGCCAACCAAATTGCGGTGGGCGGCGCCCTGCTGGGGCTCTGCGAATCCCTCGCGTTCGCCAACCAGGCCGGATTGGATCTTGCGACCACTCGGGATCTGCTTTCAACCGGGGCAGCCGGCAGTTGGGCATTTGAAAACTACGGCCCCAAAATCATCTCCGGAGATCACTCCCCTGGGTTCAGTGTCAAAAACCAGCGCAAAGACTTTGGCTATTGCCTTGAATCGGCGGCAGATGCCGGAATGGCGCTCCCGGCCACCGAATTGGCAGATCGGCTACTGGCTGCCCTGACCGCCGCCGGACGCGAAGAAGAAGCCACAACCGCCCTGTTCGATGTTCTGTGTCAGGGGGTGCCGACATAACCGGTTCCGTAGTCGAAATGCTGAGGATCAGCAAGAATTTCGGCCAGGTATCCGCGTTAGATGGGGTCGGACTCCGCGTTGAACCCGGCAAGATCCATGCGGTTGTCGGGGAGAACGGGGCCGGCAAAACCACACTGATGAAAATTCTCTATGGGGCCTGCCAGCCGGACTCCGGAGACATCAAGATTGGCGGCGGCACCGTCCGGTTCCCAAATCCAGATTCGGCCATCGCCGCCGGCGTGGGCATGGTCAGCCAACATTACGCCGTGATCCCCGAGCTGACTTGCCTGCAAAACCTCATGCTCGGGGCCGAGCCGGGCTTCATGATTTCCCGATCAACTGCCGAATCCCGGGCCGACGGGCTCGCCCGGCAAATGGGCTTTGAATTCGATTGGGAGCAGTCATCGTCTGCCCTGTCTCCTGGCCAGGCGCAAAAGTTGGAGATTCTCAAACTATTGTGGCGCAACGCCAAAATCATGATCCTAGATGAGCCGACGGCGATGCTGGCCCCGGAAGATGCCGATTTGCTCTATTCAAAACTGCATGAACTGGCCGCCCAAGGAGCGACGGTCATCGTTGTCACCCACCGCTTGCCCGACGTGATGGAGCATTGCCAGGATGTCACCGTCCTCCGCGGAGGAAAGCTGGTGTGGTCGGGCCCGGTATCGCAAACCAACCCTGCCGACCTGGCCGAAAAAATGGTCGGCCAATCGGTTGCCGAACATGTCCGGCAACCCGCAAACCCCGGGGATCCGATCTTGGATGTCCAAGACTTTTCGGTTCGGGGCGACCGCGGTGACCAAGCGGTCAAGTCGATCGGGTTTTCTTTGCGCTCGGGCGAGCTGGTGGGCATCGCGGGGGTGGATGGCAATGGCCAAAGGGAACTCTTCCACGCACTGATGGGCCTGCGCCCGGCAACCGGCAAGGCCTTACTGATGGGGCGCGACCTCGCCGGAGTGCCCACAGCTGAGAGGATCGCCGACGGAATGCGTCTGATCGCCGAAGACCGGCATGACGAAGCGGTGATCGAAGAGTGGAGCATCGCCGATAACGCCATCCTGGGGTTGCAACGCACGGCGGGGCTCAAAAAGGGCGCAGGGATCGATCGCGCCGCGCAACGGGCCCTCGCCGAGGCGGCAACCCAACGGTTCCCCACCAAATTTGCCAGCATCGACCAACCTTTCCGCGATTTGAGCGGGGGTAACCAGCAAAAAGTCGTTTCCGCCCGGGCCCTGTTGCAAAATCCCAAGGTTGTTTTGGCCTTTCAACCCACCCGGGGCATAGACCTTTATGTGGCGGATCTGGTTTTCCGTGGATTGGTCCAGGCCACCCGGGAAGGCGCAACCTGCCTTGTCGTCAGTTTCGACCTGGACGAATTGATGGCTTATTGCGACCGGATTTTGGTAATGAACGACGGGCAATTGGCCGAGGTTCCTGCTGGGCAACGCGATGACCGGGCTGTGATCGGCCGGATGATGGTGGGGGCCACCGGTTGAAGTCGTTCGGCTGGAAGCAGATCCTGCTGGCATTGGCCGGTTTCGGTCTGATTGTGTTGGCCCTTGTCGTGGTCAAAGCGGTTCCCCAGGATGTGCTGGCACAGATCTGGCAAAAGGGGTTGACCCGTCCGGCCGGTTGGCGCAACATCCTCAAGGAATCGACGCCGCTGATTTTGTTGGGCTGCAGCGTTTATTTGGCCCTGCGGGTTGGATTGTTCAACATCGGGGCCGATGGCCAATTCGTCATCGGGGCCTGTTGCGCCACGGTAGCCGCCCTCAAATTCCCTGGGCCAACCGGGATCGTTGCCGGGATTATCGCCGGGATTTTGGGTGGTGCGCTTTGGGCCTATCCGGTCGGCTTGATCAAGGCATACCGGGGTGGGCACGAGGTCATCACCACAATCATGCTCAACAACATCGCGGGGTTCCTGACCTTCTATTTGGTCAGCGGGCCGATCATGGATCCGACCGGCCAACAACCATCGACCGCGACGATTGCCGATTCCGCCCAACTCCCGATGCTGATCCAGGATGGGCCCTTCCGGGTGAGCAGCGCCACTCTGATCGCGGTCATGGCGGTCGCCGGGCTCTGGTGGTATTTGAGCCGAACGGTCGGCGGTTTTGAACTTTCCGCCACTGGCAAAAACAGCAACACCGCCCGGTTTGCCGGGATCGCGGTCGAAAAGGTGACGGTGAGGGCGATGGCAGCAAGCGGTGCAATTGCTGGGTTGGCCGGGGCCGTGCAGGTTCTTGCGTTTGAACACCGGTTCTACGCCCACTTTTCGCCTGGGTACGGGTTCGATGCCCTGGGGGTGGCCCTACTGGCCGGCGGCAACCCTCTTGCCACCGCCGCGTCCGGGCTCCTGTTCGGATTCATCAGCGAAAGCACCAGCATCTTGGGGCGAACAGGCGTGCCCAAGTCGCTGAGTTCAATCCTGCTCGGGGTCCTGGTGATCGTGTTTGCGGCTTATCGTTACCGCAAGGAGGCGATTGTCCGTGATTGACCTCACAAACTTGTTGGCCCAGCAAGGAAGTGTGGCAGTTTCGATAGTCCTCAGCACCCTGGCCTATAGCTCCCCTCTTATCCTTTGCGCGCTAGGTGGGTTGTTCAGCGAACGGAGCGGCGTTGTGAATATCGGTTTGGAAGGCATGATGCTCTCGGCCGCATGCGCTTCGGCTTTGGCGGCGCAGGCGACCGGTTCGGCGGCAATTGGTTTGGTAGCCGGATTGCTTGCGGCAACGCTGTTGGCGTTGCTCCACTGGCTGCTGACCCAGGGGTACCAAATCGACCACATTGTCAGCGGGATGGGGATCAATGCCTTGGCCCTGGGTGGGACCGGATTGGTGTTCAAATCGCTGCCCGACATCAATTCCAAAGAAATGGCGTCCTTCCCTGCGGGCTTCTACTATGGCTTGGCTTGGTTAGCGGCGGCGGTGATCTGGTGGATGTTGCGGGACACGCGGCCCGGATTGAGGCTCACAGCCGTGGGCAACGACCCCGACAAGAGCCGGCAAATGGGTCTCAAACCGGTGAGGATCCGGTTCCAGGCGTTGCTGGGGACCGGCCTTTTGACCGGACTTGCCGGCACCCTGGTCGCATCGAGCGCGGGGAGGTTCAGCGAAGATATGACGGCGGGTAGGGGTTACATCGCCCTGGCGGCCCTGATTTTGGGCGCATGGAAGCCGTGGCCGACCTTGGCCGCGGCGCTGGCCTTTGGTTTTTTTGGTTCCTTGCAGTTGTCGCTCCAGGGACAATCGCCGATGGGCATCCAGATCCCCGACCAGGTCTGGCAAGCCTTGCCCTACCTCATCACTCTCGTCGCCTTGGCGGGTACGCTTGGCAAAGGCAAGGCCCCATCGGGCCTCGGGAAGCCCTGACCCAGATGCTTGTCTCATTTTTGGCCGCCCTCCCGGGATTCAAGCCCGCTCCGTTCTTGCTGGAAGGGATGGTGGAGGCACAGGCAAAAGTTTCCAAGGAGACCATCGATGCCCGCGCCACGATGATTGCCACCAAGAGCGCGGCAGACAACCATTTTGTCATTCAAGTCGTGCGGGGGCGGGAAGCCAGGATCGACTTCAAACTCACGATGTCGAACTCGCAGGAGGAGAGCTACTATTACCGGGTCACAGATTCGGGCACCGTGGCCAACGCCTATCGGCCCGTGCTCAAGCAATACACCGAGAGCCGGGGCAATGAGCGAGACTTGGAGTCGCTGGTGAAGGCGGCGACGCCGCAGCTCGATGAATTCGTCGTCAGTCTCTTGACCCCGATGGGGTTGCGGGCCGTGCTTGCCAAGCAAGACCTGGAGAGCCCCCTATGGACGGTCAGCGGTGCCGGGGCCAATGTCCAAATCGAATACAAACAAAAGGACGGCTCGGCAAAATTTGTCGTCGACCGAAAATCCCTTCGCCTCCAAAAGCTAGCCTTTTCCAACAATTTGGGGGGGGTGGTTTGGGATTTCAAGTATTCCCCGCTCACATCGGTCAAACCGGTTTCCAAGGAGCCGGGCGCGTACTTGGTCGCCCAATTTGACGACCGCTTGAGCAAGATGCAAGTGACATCGGGGGCCGCTACGGCCGCCATCGACACCATGTTCCGGCGGTATGACCCTCCCAATTCCCTTGCCTATGAGCTGACGACCGGACGGGAGAAGGTGACGGCGGCATTCAGCAACTCCTACGCCTACCAGTCGGATGCCAAGGTCGAGTGGGGATATAACGGGAAAACCCTAACCTTGAGGAACAAAGTTTCCAGCTTGACGTACTCTGGACCGGCGACCAAAGAGGATGTCTTGGCGGCTGTCGCCGCCTGCGGTTCCCGGGTCGACCCTTATCTCCGGGGGCTTATGGAAGGCCGCAATCCCATGCGGAGGCTGTTCTCTGAATCGACGGGGATTGCAACAAAGCCGGTGGCCAACGCAGCAGAACCTTCGGTTGTTGCCACTGCCAAGAGCCCTTACGCGGATTTGACCGTCACATTTGCGAAAAAGGATGGGTTCGTCCTGAAGATCGAATCCCAGCCAGTGGCCCGCGGAATGGCGGCCCCCAAAACCGTGACGACCTTTAAACGCATCAACGGGACGGGCCTGCGGTTGGATCCCCCATCGCAAGCCCGTCCCCTTTCCGAATTGCTCTAAGCGCAATCCCTATCTGCTACATTCGGGAAGTTTTGATTGTGTTGGCCACGGCCGCTTGCAACGCACCATCCGGCTCGCCAAACTTGGCGATCGGGAATTCCTTGTCGGGAACCAGCGGATGCCCTTCAATTCGGAGCCCTTTGATGGTCACGTAGTCGGTGACCGGAAACTGAAGCCAAAAGCCCAAATCGTCACCCATCGGCACAATCATGGAAGCCAGCACCGCGCCAGCAGATTTGCGACCGTACAGTTTTGCGCCGAGGTTGTCCCTAAGCGCCCCCGCCATCATTTCCGAGGCACTCCCAGAACCCCCGTCGATCAGGCAAGAGACCGGCACTTTCAGGAGGATCCCCTTGGAGTTCCGGGTGGCCCGGACTTTGGAATCCGTTTTTTCAGCGATTTGAACCGGGTCGACCGATGGCCCAAACCGCCGGGAATAGTTGGCGACTTCCTGACGACCCACAAATGTGCCGAGCGGCTGGCTGTCTTTGTCCAAGAAGAACGAAGCAAGGTGCTGGAGGTTAATGACGCGGCCCCCTCCATTGCCCCGCAAATCCAGGACAACGGCTTTGGCCCTCTTGTCGATTTCTGCCATCAACTCTTCAACCCGGTCGCGGTTGTAGCCGGCGTCGAAACTGGGAACGGTGAGGATCGCCGTATCGCCCTGCCATGTCAGCGATTCGGGCAACACGGTGCTATATTTGCGGCGGGTGACATCGACAGTCACGACCCGGTTCTCCCGTTTGTATTTGATCGTCGACTTCTGCCCTTCACTGCCGGCAAGATCGGCAACCCCTTTCACCGGGTGCCCATCGCATTCAAAAACGAGATCGCCAGGTTGCAAACCAATCTCGGATGCTGGACTGCCGGGAAATATGTTGACGACCCGCAGGCCATCGGGTTCGATTTCAATGCGGATCCCGATTCCCGCCCGGCTTTGCGTTTCGCGCGAGGCCCCTTGTTCGGGCGAGAACAAGACGATGTGGCTAAATCCATAGGACTCCATCACCTGGTTGACCGTCCGCGTGAAATCTCCGACGGTTTCTGCCTGGTCGATGGCGGATTGGTGGGTTGTGACCATGTCTGGCCACTTTTTGAAGTCGACACCGGGAACGAAAGCCGCCCGGGTCAAAAGGAATTCCAGCCTTTCAAGGGTCTGCTTCTTCTCGGCCGCTGAAATCTTTTCGAGATCTTTAGGTTGGGCGACCGCTCCGACCGCCGATGCCAACAGGGTGGCGATGACAGCCACCTTGGCCACAATGCCCGCAAAACTCTTCATCTGTTACCTTTCTACCACGGCCGATGCGATTTGTGTGCCGCGGATTTATCTTAAGACGAATTTGTTTGGCGGCGGTTTACGGGGTCAGGAGTCTTTTGGCGATTTCGAAATAAATGATGAGGCCGGTCGCATCGACAAATGTAGAAATGAAGGGGGCGCTCATCACGGCCGGGTCGATTCCGAGCCGCCTTGCCCCAATGGGCAAGATGCTGCCGACCGTGGTGGCCCAGATCACCACCACCGGCAATGAGAGTCCGACGACGAGGCACAAATCCATGGGGCTTTGCCACAGAACCGCGCGGAAATACCCCACGATGCCGAGGGAAGCGCCGATCATCGTCGCCACCGTCACCTCTTTGGCCAAAACCGAAAGCCAGCTTGCCGTGCGAACCTCGCCAAGGGCCAAAGCGCGGGTGATCGTCGTTGTCACCTGCGACCCGCTGTTCCCTCCTGCCCCCAAGATCAGCGGCAAGAATAGCAAGAGCTGCGGCACCTGCAACGATTTAGGTTGGCCGTCGTCCTGCCCATAGTGGCGCAGCACCATCCCGGTTAGGAATTCGGCGGCAAACAGGGCCACCAGCCAGGGAAATCGCCGTTTGTAGAGCGACCACGGGCTGAGAGAATAGTACGGCTCGGCATCGCCACTGACCGCACCAACGGCGAGAACGTCTTCCGTCTCAGCTTCCCGCAATATCGTCTGGGCGTCGTCGCCAGTGAAGATCCCAACCAGACGCCCCGCGTCGTCAATGACCGGCAAGGCGTAAAAACCGTACCGTGCCATGGTTCTGGCCGCAGTCTCTTGGTCGTCGTCCGCTTTGACGGAGACCGGGTCGGTCTGGACGATTTCCCCGACAAGTGTGCTTTGGGGGACGCGGAGAACGCGGCGCAGGCTTGTGACTCCGATCAGCTCCTTTTCCGGGCCGACCACGTAAATGTCGTGGATTTGCTCGTACTTTTCGTCGGCGGCCTTCCTCAGGTCGGCAAGGACCTGCTTGATCGCCATTTCCGGCGTCGCCCAAAAGTAGTGCTCCGTCATGATGCGGCCCACCGAGTCTTCTGGGTAGGCCAGCAATCGGCGGATTTCTTGGGCATCCTCGTCCGGGATGACCTCGAGCAAAGATTCGAACCGCTCCTCGCCGACTTCCTCGCGCAAGTCGATGGCATCGTCCATCGGCAGGACATCGAGGTAGGAGGCCAAAACCTCGTCGGGGAGTTCGGAGACGATTTCTTTGGCCGTCTCGGTGGGGAGTTCCACCATAACGTTCCCCGCTTGCATGGGGTCCATGGCCTGCAAAAGGGCCGCGGCATCCTCCGTCTCCATATGGGCAATGGATTCGGCGAGGTCTTCTGGCCGCTCGGCGGCGAGTTCGGCCATGGCCTCGGGCTTTGCCTTCGTGTTTTCCAGCCGAGATTTGAGGTGGAGGAGGCGGGCAAGGTTTTCCCTGAACCCACCCCGGTCGTCGTGGGCCCGGCCCCGATCCCGGAAGAACCGCGAGACCCGGATTTTCAACAGGGTGAACAGGCGGCTCATCGCAAGCCAGTTTACATTTCCCCAACAGGGTATAGGCAGCCCAAGTAACATCGGGTTGTTGCTCGACAGGTTCAAGACACATCTCCACGAATCCGGCCTGATCCCACCGGAGTCAAAACTGCTCGTCGGGTATTCCGGCGGGCCGGACTCGACCGCGCTCCTTGTGCTTTTGGTAGAGAGCGGTTTTGATTGCGTGGCGGCCCACCTCCACCACGGGATGCGGCCCGAAGCTGATCGGGAGTTGGATCAATGCGCGGCTTTTGCCGATTCGTTGGGCATCCCGTTCCTCTCTGGCCGCGCCGATATCCCAGCGATGTCGGCAAAGCTGCGGATCGGGGTGGAAGAGGCGGGGAGGCACGCCCGCAGAGCGTTTTTCCAGCAATCGGCGGGTCAAACCGGCTGCAGCTTAATTGCGACCGGCCACACCCAGGATGACCATGTTGAAACGGTCCTCATGAATCTGGCACGGGGTGCGGGAATGTCGGGACTGGGCGGTATCCGGCCCCTGCGGGACGGGTTCGTCCGTCCGCTACTGCCGTTCACCCGTGACGAAACTCGGATGTTCTGCAAGGAGCGGGGTCTTTGGTTCCATGACGACCCGGGGAATTTCGACGAATCGTTCACTCGGGTCAAGGTGAGGAAGCGGATCATCCCCGAATTCGAGGCAGTCAACCCGAAGTTCAAATCTGCCGTTTCGCGGGTGGCGGAAACCTTGGCCGAAGAAGATACTTTTTTGCAACATATGGCCGCCAACCTGATACAAACGGCGGAGATCCCGTTGAACGGCAACCTCTCTTTTTTGACCGATCAAGTCGAGGCTTGCTTTGACCGGCAGGCACTGGCCGATGCCCCAAGCGTGTTGGCCCGGCGGGGGATCCGGCTGGCTGCTGCCTTCATCGGAGGCGAACTGGGCTACGAAAACACCTTGGCAATCCTCAATTCAATCCGGCAACCCGGATCTTCCATTTCCGTCACGGCCGGCCAAGCGGTCATCGAGCTCTCGCAGAGCCGGCTGATGATCCGGAATCTCCAGGATATTGAGCCGTTCCGGTTCCCGCTGACGGTTCCTGGTGTCACCGAGAGCGAGGTGTTCGGTTGGAAGTTCACCACCCTGCCGGCACCGTCGGATGGCTATCAACGGGAGCCCGGTTCATTGGACGCCGTCATCGACATGGAATCTGCCAAAGGAGGACTCTATTTCCGTTCGGCCCAGCCAGGCGACCAAATGGTGCCTCTCGGCGGGGATTCCCCCCGCAAGGTCTCCGACTTGTTGGCCAAGTCAAAATTGACCTCGGCTGCGCGGCGGCGTCTGCCGATCATTTACGATATGGCTGGGCCGATTTGGATTCCCGGTTGCCGCTTGGCCGACCGCGTCCGGGTGACCGATAAGACCGTTAGGGCTATTTCGGTTCGGTTCGGGCCCCTTTGAGGGTCCGACAGTCATAATGACAGGAACGCTGCCCCCTGCCTGCACGTATGACAGGTGAAGGCGGCAAACCGCCAGGAGAAGATTTGAAAGGATCCCGATACTTCATTCTCGTTGCGATCGCGTTTTTGGCCGTGATCGCCGTTTTGAATCTACTGTCATCCAATTCCGCGCTGGGTTTTGCCCCGCCCAAAGAGATTTCCGTCGGGACTTTGAAGACTGAGATTGCCGCCGGGCAAATCAAGAGCCCGGTGGAATGGCAAGTGGACACGATCAAGGGAGACTACAAATCGGGGAGCAAGTTCATTGTCCGGGCCTACCCTTCCGAGTCTCCGTCTGGTGCGCAGCTTTCGAACTTCCTGGACGCCAACAAAATCGACTACAAGATCACGCCGGCACCGATCGGCACGCAGCTCGCGGGCCTGCTGGGGCTCCTGCTGCCAACCCTGTTGTTGGGCGGGTTCGTAATCTGGTGGATTAGCCGTCAAGCCCAGCAGAGTGGCAACCAAGCCATGAGCTTTGGAAGATCCCGGGCGCGACGGGCCGGGGAAAACACCCCAAAAGTCACGTTTGAAGACGTTGCCGGCATCGACGAAGCCAAAGAAGAGCTGTTTGAAGTCGTCGAATTCCTGAAGAGCACGAAGAAATATGTTTCGCTCGGGGCGAAAATCCCGAAGGGCGTCTTGTTGGTGGGCCCTCCGGGGGTTGGGAAAACCCACCTGGCCCGGGCCATTGCGGGCGAAGCGGGCGTCCCGTTCTTCCACATCTCCGGTTCTGAGTTCGTCGAAATGTTCGTGGGGGTTGGTGCCGCCCGCGTCCGCGACCTGTTTGAAACCGCCAAGGCCCACCGGCCCTGCCTGGTGTTTGTCGATGAAATCGACGCCGTCGGCCGCCAACGCGGCACGGGTGTTGGAGGCGGTAACGACGAGCGCGAACAAACGTTGAACCAACTCTTGGTTGAGATGGACGGGTTCGAGACGAACTCTGGGGTCGTTGTGATTGCCGCCACCAACCGGGCCGACGTGTTGGATGAGGCCCTCTTGCGGCCCGGCCGTTTTGACCGCAAGATCATGGTTGATGCGCCGGACATGGAAGGCCGCCTGGCGATCTTGAAGATCCACGCCAAAGGCAAGCCGCTTGCCGCCGACGTGGATCTCAAGAACCTTGCCCGACGCAGCCCGGGCTTCACCGGTGCCGACCTGGCCAACACGCTTAACGAAGCCGCCCTGCTAGCCGCCCGGCGCAACCACACCAAAATCTCCGAGAACGATTTGGAAGAAGCGCTGGATCGCGTGATTGGCGGGCCGGCCCGCAAGAGCCGCGTCATGAACGAGGAAGAGCGGAAGATCACCGCCTACCACGAAGCTGGACACGCCCTTGTTGGCGAACTTTTGGAGCATTCCGACCCCGTTCACAAAGTCACCATCCTCCCGCGGGGCATGTCGCTTGGCTCGACATGGCAACTCCCGGAAACCGATAGCTACCACACGTCCAGGCAAGAACTTTACGAAGACATCAGCGTGCTTTTGGCCGGGCTCCTGGCGGAAGAAATCGTCTTTGGCGAACGATGGACCGGGGCGAGCAACGACCTGGAGCGGGTCACCCGGATTGCGCGGGCCATGGTTACGCGCTTTGGAATGAGCGAGAAGCTTGGGACGTTGGCCATCGGCCGCAACGTCAGCAACCCCTTCTTGGGCCGGGAAATCCAGTCCGACCGGGATTACAGCGAAGAATTGGCCCGCCAAATCGACGAAGAGGTTCGCCACATCGTCGACCAATGCCGCCAACGCGCCCGGCAGATCATTGAAGAGAACCGCGCCAAGCTGGACGCTATCGCCTCGGCCCTGCTGGAACGGGAGACTTTAGACCGCGAAGAATTCTTGGCGGTGCTCCGGGGCGAGGAACTCCCGCCGTTGGAACTCAAGCTGAGCGACGGGGCCCCGCCCCTGCCGCCGGTCGAACCGGGAAGCAAGCAGACTGATTCTGTCCCTCCTGGAAAACTTGAGCCGGGAACCGCTTGAACTGGGCAAAATCGTTGCACTGCGGACGGGATTGCCCCAATTTCGGTATAGTCAACTTCTGACGGAACCCTATGAGCGTGGACGAACTCTACGAGCAGGCCTTTCAGGCCCGTTGCGATGGCAAATACGGGTACGCGAAGATGCTGTTTGAACAGATCTTGTCGCAAGAGCCCGACCATGCTGATTCCAAATGGCAATTGGGTTTGATCCAAGGGTTCGAGGGCGACTTTGACGGGAGCATGGCAACCCTCCAAGAAATCGTCGACAAGCATCCGAACCACGTTAATGCACGATACGATTTGGGCATGACCCAAATGATGCTCGGCATGGATGAGGAGGCCTGCGCGCATTTCCACGAAGTCTTGCGGCAGGAACCAGGGCACGAAAAAGCAAAGCAGCAGATCGCCTACTGCGGTTGACCCGTCTTAGCTGTCGTGGACGGGATGCAGAAAAACCCTTTCGCCGATATCCGCATCCCCGTTTGGGTGGCGATGCTCGTCATCGCCCTGATGCCAGGCCTGGTGTTCGGCCCCCCGCTGTTATCCGGCAAGACGATTGGCCCGTTCGATCAAATGCGCCACATGGTGCTGGGCGAAAGTGCCGAGCAGCCGCAGACTGACCGCGCCTGGGACATTTTGCAAGCCGATGGCGCCCTCCAGTTCTACGGGTGGCGCAACCTTGTGTTCCAAGCCCACAAGAAGGGACAAATGCCCCTTTGGAACCCAAATGAGCTAGCGGGGACTCCACTTTTGGCAAACTCGCAGTCGGCGCCCTACTACCCGCTGCACCTGGTTCCCATTGCGATTAAAGGGATCGCAACGGGGCCGTACCTGGTCTTTTTGGCTTGGTTCCATTTGTCAGTGGCTGGTTTGGGGGTGTTCTGCCTAGCCCGCCGGCTCGGGGCTGGCGTGGAAGGCGCGTTGTTTGGCGGCGTGGCAATGGCTTTGAGCCCGTTCGCCGTTTCATGGTCGGCCCTACCCAGCGTCATGACGGCTTGTTGCTGGATCCCGGTGGTTTTGGCCGCGCAATCGGCCGCGATCCAAAATCCCGGAACCAAAAGTTGGCTAGGCTTGTGTGGTGCGGCACTGATGCTTTTTTCCGCGGGGCACCTGCAGTTCGTCTTTTATGGCGGATTGGCTTGGACAGTATTCGGTGCAGTGAGCCTTGTTGCTTCCTTGCAACGCCCCAACATCGTGATGTCCCTCTTGGCATCGGTTTCGGCCTTGGCCTTGGGGGTGGCCATGGCCTGGCCCCAGATCGGGCCGACCTTGGCTTTCAGCAAACTTTCCCACCGGAAGGCGGTAGCGAACGAAGAAGGTTATGCGGCCTATGCGGCCTCTGCCATTCAGCCGTGGGAGTTCTTGGGGACAACGACTCCGGTTTTCATGGGCACACCCGGCCATTTCGATGCCGAGGATGTGGAAGGCAAAATCCCCTCGACCTGGATGATGTATGTCAAGCCGGGGGGGAACTATGCCGAAAGCGCAATCTGGCTTGGCACCCCGGTTATCCTCGGCCTTTGCTTGTTGGGCCGGCGCACCGATTGGCGGCGGCTTGCCCCCTTGGCGGCGGTTGGGGCGACAGGATTACTCCTTGCATTGGGCACACCTTTGGCCCGCTTGTTCTACTTTGGCATCCCTGGTTTTGCCTCCACCGGCTCACCGGGCAGGGCGGCGATCCTGTTTGTTCTGGCGGCTTGCACAATGGCCGCCGTCGCCGTCCCCGCTGAGCCGACTCAATCAAACCCCAAGGCCAAGGCCTTGGCCTACTTTGCCCTGCTCGGAATCGCATTGGCCTCGATCCTCGCCTCCACGCAAATGGGCGGATTGAAGACCTGGCTGCCAATCGAACTAAATTCCATCGTTGCCCGGCGAATGGTGGAGGCGATTCCCTTCTTGATTGGCTCGCTGATTGCGGCGGCGGGGGCTTGGTATTTTTGGGCCAAGCGGGGTTGGTTGGCTGTCGGCACAATTTGCGCGGTGGCCGCTCATTTGGTAGCCGTTCCGTTGGGCGTCCTTCCCTTTTCAGACCCGCCAAAAGCGGTCACGGCCATCGACCCGGGGATCCGCACGGCCTACATTAATGAAAAGTGGGACTTCTTTGCCGCGCCCCGTTCCGCACTGATGCCACCCAACTTTGCGACAATCTATGGCACCCCCGAAATCGGCGGATACGACAGTTTGATGGCCAAATCGAGCGTGGACATCCTCCGCGAAATCAACCGAGGCGAAGATGCCGCGCCCCCAACCAATGGGAACATGATGTTCGTGAAGAGCCGGTTCGACCCCGATGCCCTTGCGGCCGCCGGCGTCACGAGGGTTTGCTCCAAGTTCTCAATTCCTGATTTGCTGGAAGAGCGCACCCTGGGCGAAGCCCACATCTATGCCCTGCCAGGGCCAGGAATCGCCACGGCCGGGGACAAACCGCTCGTCGTGACTGCCAACACCGAAGGATTCCGGCTCTCCGGCCCCATGGACGGCCATGTCGTCGCCCGGTTCGCCAACCTCCCCGGGTGGCGCGCAACTCAAGCCGGGAAAGACCTCCCGATTGGTAGTGGTCGGTGGTTGGAAGTCGAACCGGTGGATCGCGCGGCCCCCATCGACTTCAAATACCTTCCTCCCGGGTTGCCGTCCCCGTCCCTAGTCATGTCCCTAGCCTATCTCAACCCGCTGGTTGCCGTATTGAGTCTGCTGGCCCAGGCTTGGAAGCCAAAAAAACCAAACTCCGACCGCAATCCCGTAGAATCAGGAAACCAGCCACCTGATCCAGCATGAGTAGCAGTCCCCTGACAACCCGTCAACCCGATTCGTTGAGTCAGACGAAACGGTACCGGACGACCATATTCAACAACGACCACACGACGATGGACACGGTGGTTTCAATCCTCATGCGCGCAACCGGGTGCAGTGCGGAAGAGGCCTACATCGAAATGTGGGAGGCCCACACGTTCGGAAAGGCCGACGTCCATTTTGATACGCGGGAGATGTGCGAGCGAGCCGCCCGGATCATCAGGACGGCTGGCGTGGAGGCCGAAGTGAGGTTGGAATGGGACGATTGACCACTCGTGGGCCCAAAAGCAGGCCAGGGTACGGCGTCTCTGCCCTCGACCGGTTTGCCGGGACAGTCTCCCATGTCGCGGTTGTGGAATGCCCAATTTGGAACGGCGGGGCGACGGTAGCAGATCCCGGCCTCCTTTCAGAATCGTCGACCCAAAAAGAAAAGGGTTGGATCGTCACGGTTTACGACAACGACACCAACACCCATTTGGAAGTGATCTCCATCTTGATGGTTGCCACAGGCTGCGATGCGGAAGAGGCAGCCATCGAAACCTGGGAGATTGACAACCTGGGTTCTTCGGTCGTCCACCGCGATTCCGAATCGGCCTGCCAAGATGCGGCCAATGTGATTTCTACAATCGGGATCCGGGTCGAAGCGACTCCGGATCCCTTGGCTTAATCGTTATTTGTAGACCTTGACCGAAATCGGGTTGTGATCCCGATAGGGGCCCTCAAGCCCGGGATCCGTGACCACGATCAGCATCCGCATCGAGTTGCCCCGACGGAAGAACTGGGTGTGGGCTGACCCCGAGAGTTCTTCGGAAACCGGGATAACCGGCGGGAAACTGTGCGGGAACGCCCCGAAAAAGATCGGAGTGGTAGTGTTGGCCGTTGCGTCGATATCCCCAGCATGAATCCGGTATCGGAGGAGTTCGGAGCCGTTCAGGTAGTTCAAGTGGCTAACGACATACTCCTTGGCATCGGCCACTAGCGGAATATCCCAGCCGTATGAGTGGTAGTCGATGTTCCCTTGCGGGTTTGTCCCGATTTCTTCGAACCAGGTGGCCGGGACGAATTGGACATCGACCAAGTCGACCGTGAAGTAGGCCTGAGCGAGGAAAGTCCGGACACCATCTTTCGTGAAATAGGCCTGGCAATAAGTTTTGAGCTTGCCGGAATCGGCCGCGCTGGTTTGGACATAAACCTGGTCGTCAGAAATCTCGATGTCTTGCCCCGTGACAGGGGGAGTTGCCGAGTTCCGCACATAGGCTGCCGGCGCCGCGATGAAATAGCGGTAACTGATTGTCCCACCGGTCGGGAAGTTCGTCTTTATGAGGGAGTTCCCTCCGCCTTGCCCGGGTTCAAACGAGAGCGTCTGGCGATCCCACGCGATGGCCGGCTTTGGGAACTTTTTGGGCAAGAACCCTCCGGTCAGCGTGTCTGATCCAGATTTGAGTTGGTAACTACCGGCCGTCTGATCCCCCGGCAACGTGCCATCGAGTTCAATCGGAACCCCGCCGGTCAGGCTGCCCGTCAAGTGGAAAGTCGAGGGGGCGGTGAACGTGCCGCTGAGTTGCGTCGTTCCATCGGGAACCGGTGGGAACCCGCGGGTTGAATCTTTGACAAGCGTCCCGGTGGCGGTGTTGCCGCTCACCGAAACGGTCAGGGTGGCACTCTCTGTCCCGCCTAAGGCGATCTCGGCTGTGTAATCAGAAGTGCCGCCTCCAGCCGGAGGGGTATCGCTCCCATTCCCTCCACATCCGGCCATGAGGGCCACGATGCAAAGGAGGGGCGCAATGCGTAGTATTCGGGTCTTGGACATCATCGGTCTCCGCCGTGACTTTAAGCCCCAACCGCGAAATTCGCGTGAAACCAGCCTAGCCTGGCAGGGGATCGGTGGTTTCGTGCTCCCGCTCTTTCAGGAATAGGGATCCGATGACGAATGTCGCGGCCGCCACCCCCACCGGGTACCAAAGCCCAGCAAAGAGGTTCCCACTAGAGGCGACAAGGGCGGTGCTGACAAAGGGCACCAGTCCCCCAAAAATGCCGTTCCCGATGTGGTAAGGCACGCTCATGGATGTGTACCGGATGCGGGTTGGGAAGAGTTCGATCAAGAAAGCGGCTATCGGGCCATAAACCATGGTCACGAACAAGACCATCACAAAGACCACGGCGACCAGCATCGGGACGTTGGGGTTGGATGACGACTTTGTTGCCGCATCGTAGCCGGCCGCCACGGTGAGCAGATTGAACATCGGGATAAACCCAACCGCCCCCAAAACCATGCCGGCCATCATCACTTTTTTACGGCCGACACGGTCCGAAAGTGAACCGAACAAGATAAAGAACGGGGTCGCCAAAGCCAGGGCCACCAACATGACAGTTCCGGCAACGCCCTTGTCGACCTTTAGTGTGTCTTGCATGAACGAAAGGGCATAAAACTGGGCCGTGTACCAAACCACCCCCTGCCCCGCTGTTGCCCCAAAAAGGGCGAGCAGCACCCAGCGCAGGTTCTCCGTGTTCCCAAACGCTTCTTTCAACGGGTTTTTGCTCGTCTTGCCGCCCGCCTTCATTTCCGCGAACTCAGGCGATTCTTCCATATTCCGCCTGATTAGGTAGCTAAAAACCACCAGCACGGACGAGAGGAGGAAGGGGATTCTCCAGCCCCAGTCTTCAAAGGCGTCTTTGCCGACGGCGTTCCGGCAGAGCAAGATGACGATGATCGAGACAAACAATCCGAGGGTTGCGGTCGTTTGGATGAAACTCGTATAGAATCCCCGGCGCCCGACCGGGGAATGCTCCGCCACATAGGTTGCAGCCCCGCCATATTCCCCGCCAAGGGCGAGGCCCTGGACGGCTCGGAGCAGGACCAGCAAGGCCGTTGCAGCTACCCCGATTTGTCCGTAGGTTGGCAAAATCCCGATTGCAAACGTTGAACCACCCATCAGGAGCAGCGTGAGCAAAAACGTATACTTCCGGCCGACCAAGTCCCCTAGCCGCCCGAAAAAGAACGCGCCGAACGGCCGAACCACAAACCCAACGGCAAATGTGGCAAAGGCTTTGAGCAGTGCCGCCGTTTCGTCCCCATTACTGGGAAAGAAATGCGCCCCAAAGGTCGCCGCAAGAGACCCAAAGATGTAGAAGTCGTACCACTCAATCAGCGTCCCGGCCGAACTTGCGGCAATCACCCGGGAGAGGCCGCGTTTTTCATCGGCCGTCATGGCTGGGCTCGGCATGGGGGGCAGTATGCCGCCCTTGCCAGGCAAATGTCAAAAATTCCCCGCGGGGATCACCGGTGTTGGTTTACACCAGTTCGTACCGGGTGTTGCGCCGCTTGGGGGTGTATCCGGCGTCTCGGATGAGCCGTTCGAATTCTTCGGCACTTAGAATGAACTTATTTCCCGCCGCACTGACGACATTTTCTTCGATCATGGTCGACCCAAAATCGTTGGCGCCATAACCCAGCGCCAATTGGGCGATGCGGGGCCCCTGGGTGAGGATCGAGAGCTGCATGTTGGCAAAATTATCGAGGAAGATGCGGCTGACCGCGACCGTCCGGAGGTAATCGAACGAAGATGCCTTGTGGGGGATGGGCAGATTGGTTTCTTCCGGTTGGAAGCTCCAAGTGACAAATGCCCGGAACGGTTGGCACTCGTCCTGGAGGTCGCGGATCCGCCCAAGGTGTTCGACGCGGTCTTCCAAAGTTTCGACATGGCCGAACATCATGCTGGCCGTGCTCTTGATGCCAAGCTTTGAAGCGGTGCGCATACAGGCCAGCCACTCGTCGGTGGTGTCTTTGTACGGGGCAATGATTTTGCGGACGCGGTCGACCAAGATCTCGCCCCCGGCTCCTGGGATTGAATGCAGTCCGGCGGCATGAAGCCGCTTAAGGCAGTCTTCCAAGGTCAGCTTGCTGATGTGGGCGATATAGATGATTTCTGCCGGGCTGAGGGCGTGCAAAATCACGTCGGGGAATTTGGCCATGACCTTGCCAAAGATCTCTTCGTAGTAGTCGATCTTAAGCTTGGGGTTGAGACCGCCTTGAAAAAGGATTTCAACCCCGCCCCTGTCCACGGTGTCTTGGACTTTGTCGAGGATTTCCTGCTCGCTGAGCGTGTAGCCTTCCTCATTGCCCGGAACCCGGTAGAACGCGCAGAATTTGCAACGCACCCAACACACGTTCGTGTAGTTGAGAATCCTGCCGACGATGTAGGTGACGGTATCGGGGTCGGTCGCTTGTTCGCGGCGGTGGTTGGCCAAGGTGGCCAGATCATTGAGGTTGGGGTGGTTGAACAAGAACAGCGCATCTTCCGGCGTGATGCGCACACCCCCAAATACCTTTTCCGCGATCGAATCGATCGAAACTCCCGGGCTGACCGTTGCCGCCATCGTCATTTGATTCTACACCTCGATCCGGCGCGAATTTTCAATTTAGGCTGAAAGTTCGCCAAACGGTCATAATCCGGATGTGGGCGGAGCAGAACACGCTAAGAAAGTCTCCGTCATCTTGGTCAGCTACAACACGGCGGGCCACGTCCTTGCGGCCCTGGAGGCCCTGGAGGGGCAAGCACACGAAGTGATCGTCGTGGACAATGCGAGCCGCGACAAGACGGTCGAGTTGGTCAAAGAAAGGCACCCGGGGGTCAAACTCATCATCAATACGCGGAACCGGGGTTTTGGCGCGGCCAACAACCAGGCGCTAGATGCCATGACCGGCGATCTTGCCCTTCTGTTGAATTCTGATTGCGTCCCGGAGCCCGGCGCGGTGGCGAAACTCGCCGAGGCGTTCAAAGACCCCAGTGTCGTCGCCGCCGGCGGGAGGCTGCTCAACCCCGACGGCAGCTTGCAAGAATCGGCATGCAGCCGGCTGACCCTGTGGGTTGTTGTCTGCGAGCAGCTATTAACTTACCGGCTGTTCCCCAAATCCCGGGTGTTCAACCCGTACTACCTTTCAGCGCGCTTGGTCGGGGGTTCTGGGGGGCCGTTCCATGTGGCTCAAGTGATGGGAGCATGCCTGATGATGAGGCCGGTCGCCCGCTTTGATGAGCGGTTCTTCCTCTATTGTGAAGACACCGAACTTTGCCTCCGGCTCTCCCGCATGGGGAAAATCGTCTATGATCCAATGGCGGTTTTTACCCATGAGTTGGGCGTGTCGTCCAAAGAAAACCGCTGGTGGTCTGTCGCCTGCTACAACTACGGCAAGGAGCTCTATTTCCGGATCCACCACGGGCTGGCGGCCCAATGGGCTTGCTATGCGGTCAACCGTCTCGGGGCCCTTCTCCGGATCGCGCTCAAACCAAGAGGATCCCGGCTTTGGCTCCGGGTATTGGGCACGGGAATATCCGGGCCACCTTTGCCTGATGATGCTTAGCGGTTATCGCCAGCGGCGAGGTACGCCTCTAGGACTTCTTCGACCGGGCCATCCCGCTCAACTTCACCTTTAGAAATCCAAACCACTCGGTCGGCAACCCGCTGGACTGAATCTGGGTTATGACTGACGAACAAAATCGTTCCGCCTTTGGCCCGGAACGAATCGATGTAGTCGTAACATTTCTTTTCAAAAGCATAATCCCCGACCGCCAAAACCTCGTCGACGATCAAGATATCGGCATCGACATGGGCGGCGATGCTGAAGCCCAGCCGCGCTTGCATCCCGCTGGAATAAGTGCGGACCGGGGCGTCGATATGGGATTGCAATTCGGCAAACTCCACGATGGCCGGGGTGCGTTCCGTGGCCTCCTTCCGGGTGAGGCCAAGGATCATCCCATTGTAGAGGATGTTTTCCAGCCCGGTGAGGTCTGGATGGAACCCCGCGCCGAGTTCGAGAAGGGGGGCGATGCGCCCATCTACGGCGATGCTGCCCGATGTCGGCTTGTAGATCCTGGAGATCAGGCTGAGCAAGGTTGATTTCCCTGCTCCGTTCCTACCCACCAGGGCGACGCATTCGCCATGACGGATCGTGAGGTCGAGCCCGCGCAGCACTTCGAGCTTTTCCATGTTTTTCCTCTTCCACCAAAGCAGGGCTGTTTTGAGTGAAGCGGCGCCGGAATGGCTGAGCACGAACTGTTTCCGCAAATCTTTGATGGCAATGGCGTCCCCGGATTTCATGGCCGTTCGACAAACCTCCACTTCATGCGGTTGAACACGGAATAGCCGAAGATCAGGACGGCGAAGCTGACCAGGCTGGCCACCGCCACCATCGGGTAGTTGAACGGGTCAGGCGGCACCTGTCCGCCGGCTTGCGGGATATCGATCACCCCCGCTGGCACAAGGACTTTGCGGAATGCCGTCAGCATGGTGGCCAGCGGGTTCAGGTGATAAAGCATGTAGAGGAGGTCGCCGTTGGCATATTTGCCGAGCGAAGCCTTAACCGTCTCGCTAAAGTACATCACTGGGCAGACAAAGAACATCAGGTAGAGGACAACGCCGAGGATGTATTTGACATCCTCATAAAAGACATTGAGGGCGCTGACCAACAGGGCGAGCCCGGTGACCAAGCTCAAGAACGGGACGAGCAGCAAGGGGAGCGCTAAAAGCTTCCAAGAATATGGGGTGACCTGGAACCCACTGAGAGCCCACACGCCAAACAGGAATACAAGGAAGACGCCCAATGTCAACAAAAAATTGACAAAGTTGCTAATCACGCTCGCAAGGGGCATGATCTCCCGGGGGAAGTAGACTTTTTTCACCACCGGCAAGGCCCCCAGGACAGACTGGGCCGAATCCATGAGGCTCATGTTGAAAAACAAGAATGGGAGATAGGCGGCCAAGATATAGGCTGCGTAGCTCTTGGTGTGGTTGCCGAGCAAAAAGGTGAACACCGCCCACATCACCAGCACGGTCACCAACGGGTTCAGAAGGCTCCAAAAAAAACCGAGGGCGGAATTCTTGTATCGGATGCGGAGGTCCCGCTCCACCATTGCCCAAAGGAGTTCGCGGAACCGCCACAACTCCCTGAGGTCTTCCACCATAGGCAGGGATTCTACTCGGCCCTAGGGCATTCCGGGCCGCACAAGGCCGACAACAACGACTTCAAACTCGACCTGGCCATGAATGTCGGGCCACCGGGCGGCAAACCCCGGGCCGAGTTGGGCGGCATCCACTTTGGCGCGGCGCCGCGCCCAAAGCTGCAAACCCCATGCGCAGTCATCGACGGGGTCAGGCACCGTGCCATCCCCCAATGTGAACGTGAAAGGCATGCCGACCAGGTCGGCGTCGGCCAAAACGCGGCCCGCGGCCACGAACCGATACTGGATGGTGACCCTGTCCCCGTCGCGGGCGTGGATCCCCGAAGTGTGTGTGACCTCCACCGTTTGAATGCCGACTTGCCGTTGGGCTTGGACGGAATCCGTCCTAATGTGGAGCCCCTCAGTGATCGGGGAGGCGTAATAGGCGATAAACCAAGGCACCATCGGATGCACTTCCAGACGCAGGCTAGCCGATAGAGGGCGCAGAGTTATCCACGGTCTGGGTCGTCTGGAACGATCTGCCGGAGTTCGCCGGTCACCATGAAGTGGACCCTCTCGGCCATATTGAGCGCATGGTCGGCTACCCGCTCGATATGGTGCAAGGCCAGTAACATCCAACTGGCGGCAACCACTTGTTCGGGATGGGCAACCATGAACTCCTGGGTTTGCGTACGGAATTCCCGGTACATCTCGTCCACTTCGTCCTCAAGTTTGCCGATCTGGTCGAGCCCATCGGCCGATTTCCGGGCGAACATCTGCGCGCTCTCGTTGAGCATCCGGGTGACGACGACGGCCAGCCGGGGCAGGTCAACAAAATCAGATCGCCCGAGCTCCTTGTCAATCTTGAGGGTGATTTTGGAGATATCGACACTTAAATCGCCGACCCGCTCGATGTCCGTGATGATTTTGAGGCAGGTGCCGACTTCCCTCAGGTCGCTTCCCATCGGTTGCTGGAGCGCCAGGATGTCGAGGCACTTGCTTTCGATTTCAAGGTCCAGCCGGTCGATCTCGTCGTCGAGGCCCAAGGCTTGGCGGGCCATCCCTGTGTCGAGTTGGTGCAGCGACCGGACAGCCAGGTTGAACATGGCAACTGACTTGTTGACCATGTCGAGCAGTTCAACCTCTATCAACCTCCGCTCATCGTCGAGCGCGCGGCGTGGCGTAATCCCTTCCGACATAATTGTTAAGAGATCAACAATACCAGTCGCCGGTAAACGATCCGGGAAAGTCCCGGATCGCCGTCACCTGGGGTGGATGCAAAGGGCCCGGTGGCCGTCCGGAAGATCGTATCCCGGAAGGGGCTGCTGGCAATCGTCTTGGGCAAAAGGACACCGGCTGGCAAACCGGCATCCGGCGATCTGCGCTGTCGGTTCTGGGATTTCTCCAAGCGGCGCGTCGGGGATGTGACCTAGTTTTTCCAGGCTTGGCGATGATGCCAAAAGCGCTTGGGTGTACGGGTGTTTGGGGTGGGTGAAAACGGCCTCGGTCGGCCCGATCTCCACAATTTGCCCCATGTACATCACGGCCACGCGGTCGGCGAGGTACCGGACGGTTTGCAAGTCGTGCGTGATGTAAAGGAAGGCGCAACCGGTCTCTGCCTTGAGATCCTTGAGCAGGTTAAGGATTTGCGCTTGGATGCTGAGGTCGAGCGCAGCGGTGGGTTCGTCACAAATAACGAGGGGAGGCCGGAGGGCGATGGCGCGGGCAATGGCCGCACGTTGCCTTTGGCCGCCGCTCAGTTCATGGGGGTAGCGCTCAGCGAGTGCCGGGGCGAGTCCAACCTGCTCCATCATTTTGGCGATATCCGCCTGTTGCCCCGCCAACCGCACAGGTTCCTCCAAGATTTTGCGGACCGTCCATTTGGGTTCAATGCTGGCGAACGGGTCCTGCCACACCATGCCGATCCGCTTGGCTTGGCCAGCCAGGTTGCCCTGCACAGTTTGGCCCGCCACTTGGATTTCCCCGTCTGCCAACGGCTGCAGCCCCAAAACGGCCCGGGCAAGGGTGGTTTTGCCACATCCGGATTCTCCGACAACGGCCATCGCCTCTCCCGGCTGCACCTCTAGATCGACATCGTCGACCGCCCTGATCCGACCCCCTGGGACCGGGAATTCGACGGCCGCCCCACAGATGCGGAGGGCGGGAATTGCTACTGTCGCGAGCTTTTGCTCCATTGGAACCGGTTGGCGAGCTTACTCATAAAGTCATGCTCATCCACACTGACAAGCCGGGTGACGCGCGGAGATTTTGTGATGCGGACGGCATCGCCGCTCAACAAGTGCAAGCGGCTTTGCCCATCACAGCTAAGGACGGCATCCCCCCGGGTTTCGATGTGGATGTCGATGACCGCTGAATCGCGCGCGACAAGCGGCCGGGCGCTCAACGTGTGCGGCATGATCGCCGTGATCAAGAGAGCACCGACGGACGGGTCGATGATCGGGCCGCCCGCGCTCAGGCTATAGGCGGTGGAACCCGTCGGTGTACTGACCATGACGCCGTCGGCCGGGTAACGGCTGAGCCGGACTCCATCCAACTTGACGTCAAAGGTCAGGATCCGGGTGGTCGCCGAACGTTGCACGACCGCTTCATTTAGCGAATGGAGGGTGGCCACGCTGCGATCCCCCCGCAGCAACTCTGTCTGCACCATCATCCGCTCTTCGATCTGGGCCTGACCGTCTAAGAATGCGCTCAGGGCGGCCCCCACTTCGCTGGGCATGCATTGGGTGACGAACCCAAACCGTCCAAAGTAGACCCCCAGGATCGGAGTCCCGTGCTCCGCGCACAGGTGGGCGGCCCGGATCAACGTGCCATCGCCGCCGAAGGAAACCATGAGATCCGCATCCCCCAACGATTCCGGGGGGATAGCTTGCACGCCAAGCAAAGACGCGGAATCGCGGTCTGCGCCAAACTCGATATTCTCCGCCCGGAGCCCCTCCAGCGCCTCTTTGGCAGCTTGGACAGCATCCGGGCGGAATGAGTTGACAATCGTGTGGATCCGCACTACAGCGATTTTAGCCGAGCAAGGTGTTGCTTGACCGCCTCGTTGTCCGGGTCCATGCTTAATGCGGCTTCCAAGGTTTTGACCGCCTCGGCCAATTTGTTCTTGCGCTCCAACACGATGGCCAGGTTTTGGTAGGCGGGAATGAACTTCCGGTCGGCGGAAACCGCTTTGCGGAAATAGCTTTCGGCTTCATCATTTTGGGTTTGGAGCAGTGCCCACATCCCAAGTCCGTTCAAGGCCCGGGGGTTGTTGGGCTGGGATTTGAGGGCCGTGGCGTAATGGAACCGCGCCCCTGGCGTATCCCCGGTGTTCCAAAGCCCGTCGGCAAGATCCAACCGCACGTCGGTGCGGTCCGGATGGGCCCGGACGACATCGCGCCAAATCGCCACTGCGCCATCGATGTTGCCTTCTTTGACGTAGCAGGCAGCGATGTTCATTTTGGCGGTTTCGTTTTCCGGCTCTAACTTGGATTGCCTTTCAAAAGCATCCCTTGCGCCCGCGTAGTCCCCGCTATCCCACAAAAGGGCGCCCAAATTGTTGAGGACCGCGCCGTTGCCCGGCTTGATCAGCAGGCTTTGGCGGTAGGCAGCTGCGGCTTCTTTCATCTGACCGGCACCGGCGTGGGCCAACCCAAGGTTGAACCAATAGTCGGCGTCCCCCTTCAGCTTTTCGCGCACTTCCGGCATCGTCCAGATATCAAGAGCCTTGGTTCCTTGTCCCGTTCGGCTATAAACGCCGGCCAGCGGGATCAGCACTTCGGCAGATTTATCCGATGCCGAGGCTCGGGAAAGGTACTTGACGGCAGAGTTGTCGTCTTTGACGCGGACAGCGGCAAATCCGGCATTGCGGGAGAAGACCACGACATCCGGCCGGAGGTCGCTAGCCTTGGCGTACGCGGCCAGGGCCTCTTTGTCTTCTTTGAGCCCTTCGTGCGCCATGCCCAGATTGTTGAGGGCATAAGGGTCATTGCTTTTGGCCGCCCGGGAGAGGTAGGTCTTGGCCTTGGCATATTCGCCCTTCTTCAAATAAATGGTGCCGACGTTGTAGTCGGCGACCGGGTTGCCAGAAGACATTCCAGCCAAAGTCTCGAACAGGCTGACCGCCTTTGCCTCGTCACCGGATTGGCCTCGCTCGATATAGGCCGTTGCCAGGTTGTTGACCACCGTGGCGTTGGTCGGATCCATCTTGTTGGCGCGTTCCAACGCGTTGATGGCTTGGCCGTATTTCTTGTTTTCCAGGTAGATGTAACCCATCCACCCCAACTGGGTCGCCGTGAGCCCCCCATCGTCCAACATGGAATCAAACAGGCCCATCGCATTTTCCTGTTGGTTTGTGCGGGCGTAGCAGATGCCAAGGTCAACCCGCACATTGCGGAGGGAATCGGGATCGTTTGCCAGGTATCCGGCGGCCGATTCGAGAGGTGCGATGGCGCTGCGGTAATCCTTGTCCAACACATAGGAGCTGCCAAGGAGCGACAAGGTCGTCGGGTTGCCTGGTTCTTGCGAATCGAGTTCGACGAGGGCGCCAGCCGCCTTTCGGTAATCCTGGGTTGCGTAATAGGCGGCGCAAAGGTTGCGCAGGTTCATCAAGTTGACCTTCTGGTCGCTGCTCTTGCCCCGGATGGCTTCCAAAACTTCGATGGATCGCACTTGGTTGCCCGTGACGGTGGCCAAATAACCGATCCAGGTCATCGCGGGTAGATAGACGGGGTCTTGGGTATGGAGTTCTTCGAACTTGGCCAATGCCTGGACGGCCGCCCCCATCAGGTCTGCTTGTGAAGCATCATTGAATTCCTTGATGATTTTTGCGGCGGCGTTGTGCGTTTTGGTGTTGGCCTTTGTGCCGTCCACATTTTCTGCGGGAAGTTTGTCAGGCGTTTGCTGCAAAGCCCCTTCGGCGAGGTTCCCCGCCTCGGCGATTTGAAAGGCCGGAGCCAAGTCGGCGAATGTGCAAACCGCCATCCCAGCCACCATGGCCATGATCCACAAGCGTGTGTATTTCATGTCGATAATTCCTCTTCGCCCAGTCGGGGTCGCCCTCAGGCTCCCGCGGCTATCTCTGCACCAATCCGTCTAGGCAAGATGCGTGCCGAATCGCAAACTGCTTTGCGCCAGTCTCCGCAACCACGTCGCCATTGTATCGGAATCTTAACACCCCATCCGTGATCGGCCCCAGTTCGGCTAGATTCAAATCCGATGGTAAGGCGGCCCTAAGATGGCCGATGTTCTCCGGTTTGACGGCAATCACGACAAAACCTGGCAATTCTGCGTAGAGCAAAGCGTCGCAACGGGTGAAACCGTAGGGGTTCGGCAATTCGATCTCGGCCCCAAATCCCGGGATTGCGACCATTTCTGCCACGCAGAACCCCAACCCCCCTTCGCTCACGTCGTGGGCGGCTTCCACGAGCCCTTGGTTGATCCAGCCGGCGAGCGTGTGGCAGAGCACCTTTTCCAACGCGGGCACCGGCGGGACGGGGATGCCGTCTTCAATCCCATGCACGGCGCGCAGGTAAGCAGAAGCCCCCAATCCCTGTTGGGGCACCTCGGGGTGCGTGTAACTCAGAAGGCACAGGGTGCCCCCCGGCCCGTGGACTTTTGAGCCGCACCGCTTTGACGCATCCGGCAAGATGCCGAGCATCCCGATCATCGGGGTCGGCAAGACCTCGCCCAGATCCCCGTGGTTATAGAAACTGACATTGCCGCTGACAACCGGGGTTCCCAGCGCCTCGCATGCGTCGGCGATCCCCTTGACGCTTTGGTCAAATGTCCAATAGATGCCGGGATCTTCGGGCGACCCGTAGTTCAATCCGTCGGTAGCGGCGGCTGGGACTCCCCCAACGCAGGCGACATTCCGGGCGGCCTCGCAAACGGCGAGTTGCCCACCGGCATAAGGGCTTTGGCGCACCCAATGCCCATTGCCGTCGATTTTAACGGCGAGACCCTTTGCCGTTCCCCGGGGGGCCAAGACGGCCGCATCGCCGTCGCCAGGGCAAAGGGCGGTCTGGGTTTGCACTTGGAAGTCATATTGCCCGAACACCCAAGACTTGTCCGCAAGGTCTGGCCAACCGGCGAGTTCCACAAGGGTTGCGCCCAAATCTCCCGGGACGGGGATTTGGGAGATGTCGAACGCCTTGGCGGTGCGGCAATGATCCGGCTCAATTCCCTCGATGGTGTAGGTTGGGCACATATCCGCCAAATGGACGGCCTCTACGTCGGCGACGATTTCACCATGCCGGCGGACCACAACCCGGCCGGTGCCGGTCACATGGCCGATCACCCTGGCGTGGACACCCCACTTTTCAAAAACGCGGATGACCTCTTGCTCCCGCCCATGGTGAGCCACGGCAAGCATCCTCTCTTGGCTCTCGCTCAGCATCAGCTCGTAGCCGCTCATGTCGCTTTCCCGCATGGGGACGAGGTCGAGGTCGATCTCCATGCCCACCCCGCCTTTTGCACTCATTTCGATCGTTGAGCAAGTCAGCCCGGCCGCCCCCATGTCTTGGATCGACTGGACGGCTCCGGTCTGCAACGCTTCGAGCGTCGCTTCAATCAGTTGTTTCTCGGCAAATGGGTCGCCGATTTGGACATTTGGTCGCTTGGCATGGTTATCTTCCCCCAATTCCTCACTGGCAAACGTCGCGCCGTGGATCCCGTCTTTCCCAGTTGCTGATCCAAGGTAGATGACCGGGTTGCCGACACCTTCTGCCCCTGCCGTTGCGACCTTGTCGCATTCGACGATCCCGATGCACATGGCGTTGACAAGCGGCCGACCGTTGAACCGCGGATGAAACGAGACTTCCCCGCCAACCGTCGGGACGCCAACGCAATTGCCGTATCCGGCGATCCCCCTCACGACCCCGTCGAAGAGGTAACGGTTCCGTTTGGCAGCCTCCCCATCCCCTTCCAACGGGCCAAACCGCAGGCTGTTCAGGCAGGCAATGGGTCGTGCGCCCATGGTGAAGATATCCCGGATAATTCCGCCCACACCAGTCGCCGCGCCCTGGTAGGGTTCCACCGCACTGGGGTGGTTGTGCGATTCCACTTTCATGGCGATTCCCAAACCGTCCCCGATCTCGACGATGCCGGCATTTTCCAACCCCGCCCCATCCATGGCTTTTTTGTATTCCGCAAAATACCGAAGGATTGGGCGGGAGTATTTATAACCGCAGTGTTCGCTCCACATGACGGCGAACATCCCGGTTTCTGTCAAACTAGGTTCGCGACCCATCAGGCCGACAATGCGTTCGAACTCGGAATCCCTCAACCCCATCGACCGGTATACATCCGGAGCCATTGCCGCCATGGCCAAAATCTTACCGCTGGCGATGATTTTGGCCGGGGTCGCTTGCTGCTCGCCGGATCCGACACCCAAATGGGTCGGCGAGTGGAAAGGTGAGGACAAAACCCTGGTCTCAGACGCGGAAGCGGCGAAAGACCCGGTGATCGCCGGCACCTTGCGAATGGTGAAACTGTCCTTCAAGCAGGACCGGACATTTGCCCTGTTCGTCGCCGGCATGCCCTATGAAGGCCGGTACTCCGTCCAGGGCGCGGATGCGACCCTGACGATCACCAAAATCCTCGGCAAACCCATTGAAAACGAACCGGCTGAAATCCGCGACGCCCAAACTCCAGTGACCGCGACCATGCAGTCCGCGGGGACCATCCGGCTCACCGGCTACCGGTTTGGTTCGGAATCCATCCTCTTGCAGAAGCAGGAGCCCAAATAGCCGCAACCCTCGGGATGGCTGCGGCGTCTTGAATGTCAACAATGGGTGGGTTGATCGCCGTCTTCGTTTTCGTCGCCGTATTGGTGGCGGTTTTCATCGCCATGTACAACGGCCTGGTGCGGTTGCGCCAACAGACGATGAATGCCTGGGCTCAGATCGATGTCCAACTCAAACGCCGGTATGACCTCATCCCGAATCTCGTCGAAACGGTGAAGGGGTATATGGCCCACGAACAGGGCACGCTGGAAAAGGTGATCCAAGCCCGCAACATGGCAATGAACGCCACCGGAGTCTCGGAAAAGGGCAAGGCCGAAGGCGCGTTAGCCGGAGCTTTGACCGGCATTTTCGGGCTGGCAGAAGCCTATCCGGACCTCAAAGCGAATTCGAACATGATCCAACTGCAAGAAGAATTGCGCGAGACCGAAAGCAAGATCAGCTTTTCTCGGCAATACTACAACGACGTGGTGACGGAATACAACACGAAGTTGGAAACGTTCCCAAGCAGCATCGTTGCCGGAATTGGGTCATTTCAAGCCAGGGAGCTCTTCGAACTCACCGAGCCAGCCGAGCGCGAGCCTGTCAAAGTGAAGTTTTAGGCCGCCCGCGATTGGGTATCGGCTTGCCCGTCTACGACTTTGAGTTCGACATGGGGCTCAGCAGTTTTGACGCTCAACACATAAAACGATCCTGCTGCGACCGCATAACAGATTGCGAAGACCACCCAAGCCATATCGGGATTATTGGGAATCCACGGCGGGAACTTGAGGCGCTCAGACGCTTTCCCGCAATTGCTTGGGCGGCATGCCGAACCGGTGGCTGAACGCCCGGCTGAAATGGGCTGAACTCACAAAACCGCACTGCTCGGCCACTTCCCGGATCGGTGCCGTCCCGGCAAGGATCTCCTGGCGGGCCCGTTCCAACCTCAAATTGAGCAGATACTTGTGGAACGGCACGCCAGTCCGCTCCTTGAACAGGTGTCGGAAGTGGCTGGTGCTCAGACCGACCTCTTCAGCAACTTCGTCATCGGCGATTTCCATGGCAAATCGGGATTCCACATAGCGCAGGGCCCGGTCGATCGCCGCCGTTGTGTGGTTCCGCTGGACGGGGAGGTATTCGCCGACCAAGTTTTGGCACAGCAGGCAAGCCTCTTTGGCCACTTCCTCCACGGTTGCCAGGCGGTCTAGCCGACGGGCCGAATCCAACTGAAACCGGTGCAGCTTGCGGTTGCCGCCAAAATCCAAGATTGCCGAGCTGACAACGGCCAAAAACGTGAGGACGGAGCCTTTGGCGTCATCCAGGTCATTTTCGGCGACCAGGGCGCGGTGAAGCTGGCCAACCGCCTGCTCAAACCTCTCCCAGTCCCGCAGACGCACGATGGATCCCACTTCGGAGAGCGAGATCCGCCCCCCGTGGCCACGGAAGGGACATTCCGAAGCAACTGGAACCGCCAATGCCTCAAACAGGACGAAGCTCGAGGGGGTATCGAAGATGCGGACCTCAAACGAGTCGAGCATCTGGGGCGTTGCTAAGTCAACCGTCAACTCATCGACCATGAACCGCCCTTCGGGGCCCAATGCTTCGCCAACGGTCAAAAGCCGGGAGCCGTCGCCGTTCACACGGTCGACGGAAGCCGGCTCGGCGGCGTCGCGGTAATGTCGGCCATTGGCAAGTTTGAACGAGAACCGTCCCGCATGGATTTCGGCCCCGATAGTGCCAAAAGGCTCGTGCCGGGCGGAAGCAAACAAGGCCAGACATCCTCGCAATACGATTTTGCCCGCCCGCACGGGGTTGGAAAACTGCGCCGTCAAAACTGATGGCAAAGCCCGTGCAGGGTGCAACCTCCCGGGCCCGCCTTTCCCCTGCCATGCCCTCAAAGGGCTCCCATCGGGCCGACTCCAGGCCGCCCCCCCGGCCGGGGGGGCGAACTGTCCGCTGATCGGCTCGGGGTTACGGCTTTCGTTCAACGGATGTTTTGGTGTGAGGCAAGTAGCCGCCTAGGCTGACCCGCAACCCTTTGACGGACGGCGAGACAAGCTCGACATCGCGTTGGAAGTAGATGGGGATCCATGCCGCATCTTGAAGCACCATGTCCTCTGCTTTTTGGTAAATGGGGATCCGGTCTTCCATCTTCACCATCGTGTCGGCTTGGTGGCACAAGGCGTCATAAGCGGGATTGCTGTATCCGAACTTGTTTTCTGGGCCGTTGGTGGTGAGCATGTGGGTCAAGAAGTTCTGGGGGTCGTAAAAGTCGGCCGACCAGCGCATGTGGTAGAAGAAGAGCTTCTTGTTGTTGTAATCATCCAAGTATTTGCCCCACTCCATCGGCTGGGCCCGGACGGGGACTCCGAGGTTTTCCTTGATCATGCCGGCCACAGCTTCGGCAACGGTCTTGATGTCCGGTTTGCCTTCTTGGAAATTGATGGTAAGTTCCGGCATTCCTTTACCTCCGGCGAATCCGGCCGCCGCCAAGAGTTTCTTCGCCTCTTCGGGCTTGTAATCGTAGGCTGGGCCATCATCACGGTGGCCAGGGATCCCTGGCGGCAAGATGCACTTGGCTTCTTGGTAAACACCGCCCAAGAGTTCGCTAACGATTTTGTGCCGGTCGATTGCCATGGCGAAAGCTTGCCGAACCCGCTTATCTTGGAACGGCTTGTAATTGACCTGGCTCATGCCGATGTAGTAGATCGCCGCCCGGTTGCGGTAGACGATTTGGTCTTTGAGCTTGGGATCGCTTTCAACCCCTTTCAAATCTTGGCGCTGCATCAACAGCAGGTCGGTCTCGCCGTTCTGGAATTTGGTCAACCGGAGCTGGGCGTCGACGATGATGGGGCGCTCGATTTTAGTGAGGGTCGGTTTGCCGCCCCAATACCCATCGAACGGTTCAAGCTCGGCCAAGATCTTGTCCTCGTACTTGGTGACCTTGAACGGGCCGGTGCCGACCATTTCCTCGGCTTTGCTGATCTGCTTGTCGGCGGGGACGCTTTCCTTGGGGAGGGCGGCAGAAACCAGGTAGGTGAGTTTGCCCAAGAAATAGGCGGCGGACTGGTTGAGCGTGAATTTGATCGTTTTCGGGTCGATCACCGTGATGCCCTGGATTTCGGTGGACTTGCCGTCGTGGAATTCGTTGACACCCACCACGTCGCCCAAGTAAGCGGTGCAGGTGGTGGAAGCCATTGCCGGTTTGCAGGCCCGTTCGATGCTCCATTTAAAGTCTTCTGCGGTGACTTCCCGCCCGTTCTGGAATTTGACGCCCGGCCTCAAATGAAACGTGAATTCTTTGGCATCTGGCGAAACATCCCATTTTTCGGCGACAAGCCCGACGACCTCGTTGTTTTCGTTCCAACCGACAAGCGATTCATAAACCTGTTGGAGGAAGTCGATGGTGTCGCCATCTTGAACGATCGCGGGGTCAAGGGTCGTGGGATTGGTGGGGATCGCGTATCGGAGCACGTTATCGGCTGCGGCCGCATTGCGGGAGCTGAACCCTCCGCCAGCTTTGCCGCTTGTACCGCACCCGGCCAGGATGCCAGCGGCTGTGAATGCGGCTGCCAAGGCAACCACTGTTGACGTCTTCATCGCCATGGAAACCATTCTACACCCCGGTCCGTGCCCGCAGTTCCGAGATGAGCCCCCCGAGGGCGGCAACCTTGCGGTCGGTATGAAATTCCAACACCGATTTGAGGAGGTCCAGACAATCCAGGCTCTGAGCCATTTTGACGGGCGGGGTTTCCAATGAGCCCACTCGGCTGAGGCCGATGAGGACTTGGGCGTCCACCCATTGAACGCCTCCCCTGGCTTGCGTCGCATCTTCCACCGGCCCTCCGGCGGCAAAATCAAACGCTACGGGGGTGACAGAAACCCGTTCACCGGTGTCCAATGCAGTCAACCAATCGGGGGCGACTCCGTCGCCCATGAGGAGGCGGGCAAAACCCCACACGAGCACGGGAACCGGCTCGGGGAACTGCTCCAGGGCAGCCAAAACGGTGACAGACAAAGAAAACGCTTCCCCGCCAGGTGCCCCATAGGGCAGGTATGTGCGCAGGGTGTCGCACCAGGCGACACCAGCAACGATCCGGTCGTAATCTTGCCGGAGCCCCGGAAACGAGGTGACGGGCCGGACATGTTGCAAAAACCGGTTCGCCCGGCCATCCGCCCAAGTGAATTCGGCGAGAACCATGGGTTCGGAGGCCCCGGCCAGCCGGCTCCCGGATTTCCGGGCTCCTTTGGCCACAACATCGACGATCCCCTGCTCCTCGGTCAGCAGCGAGAGCCGCCGGTCGCTCTCGCCCGAATCGGTTCGGTGCAAGACGAGGGCGCGGGCGGTCGTCTCTGCCGTGTTATCCGCCCCGCAGGACGACCTGGGCCCACTCGTTGACGATGTAGCTCATCCGGTCGATGACCAGGGCAAACCGGGCCATGACTGTTGAGCCGAAGATGGCACCGAACCCGATCATCAGCATCCACCGCCCAAACTTGTTGACCCCGGTCAGGATCGGCCCCTTGAGCTCAAAGCTGAAGATGAAGTAGCTGAACGCTGACAAGAAGGTCGCCACGAAAATGAAGTTCGTGAGGGCTTGGGTGGCAAACAGGTTGTTGCTAATGAGTTGTTGGGTGTTGGTGAGGGCATCCCCGGCAAGCGGTTGGATTCTGCCCCCGACCACTTCGACCGTTGCAGGAACGGAAAGGGGTTGGAAAGTGGTGGGGATGATGGGCTGCATCGAGCTGAACAGTTGCGGACCCCAGGTTTGCCACCAGATCTGCACCTGTTGTCCCGACCAGAGACCCAGGATGACGCCGATCGGGATTTTGCTCATCCAGTTGTGTTTTTTGCTGAAGACCAAATAGGCCAGCATGCCAACCGGCAAGAGCGCCGCAAAAACCCAATAGCCAGGAACAGCGGGGTCGGTTTTGGTGGCCTCTTGCCCCATCATCTTGACCCACCATTGGGGATACAGCGTGTCTTTCCAGGTTGCCACGATGGTGTATCCGGCGGCCAATCCAAGGAAGATGTGCTCGAACAGGCGGTAGAACTTGTTCTCCCGGTAGAGGATGCTGTAGAGGGCCAGCATGGCAATGACCCCCGAGCTGATTTTCAGGACGTCGTAGAAGTGCTGGTTCAAACCGAATCTCCTTTGCGGCGGCGGGCGGCAAACATGGCGACGTTCCCCAAGATGACGGCAAGGATGAGCAGCGCGAGGGCCACATGCAGGGTGCCGTAATACTGTTGGCCCCGGGCCAGGGTCGTCCCTTCGGTCACGTGCGGAACGGTTCCAGGCTTATTCCAGGTCACCACCGGCCGCTCACCATCTTTGTCCTTGACATCGTTGATGCCGTTTTTCATCAGGTATTCGACATCGTAAACCCCTTTGAGCCCGACTCCGACGCCCGCCACCTGGCCGGATTGGTAGAACGGCAGGACGGTCGGGCCGACGACGCCGGTGACCAGAGCCGTGATCTTGATTTTGTTGGCCAGCCTTTGCACGGCAACGTCGATGGAGCTGGAGGCCGTCACGACGACCATCATCTGGCAGTCTTCGATTTTGTTGACCTTTTTCAGAACCGGCGTCTGCCAAATATCCACATCGCCTTGGCCGGCGAGTTTGGATTTCCGGCCAGCCCAAGCGGCCCGGAGGTTGGCTCCCATGGTGGTGTTGGTGGCTTCTGCGTTCGGGAAGAACCCGAGGTCAATGTAGTCTTCCCCGACTTTGTATTCCTTGAGGTTTTGCGATTTGCGCTCGGCTACGATCCGGGCAAGGACGGTCCGGGCGACCTGCGGTGCAGCGGGGTCTGCTGCCGAATAGAACACGAACTTCGCGTCTTTGTCCATCAGCAAGCGCAGCAGGTTTTCAAAGTGGCCCATGCTTTCGCCGCGGGTGCTGTTCGTCCAATCGGTTTGGACAATGACGGTGGCTCCTTCTGGCAGCGCCTGCATCGCCTCATAGAACGACTTGCTGCTGGGGTCAGGATCCGTTGGGATCGTTGTTGGGAAGAACAACCCGCCGCACACCAACACAACCAAGATCGCATACAGGATGCGCCGGTCGATTTTCTGCATTTTTTCCCAAATTGTCATGCCGATACACCACCTTTTTCAAGGCCGAGCCAGAGGCGGAGCCCCATGGCGAGGGCGCCGATGTAGACGCCAAAGTCGATGGCCCGGATCGCCGGGATCTGCATCGTGGAGCGAAGCCAATCCGCAATCGCGGTCCATTTCAAGTTCATCCAGAACGGGTTGCCGCTCGAAATGACGAGTTGCTCCACGGCTTGCCCTTGCAGGTAGGTCACGGCCCCCATGAGGTTGATCATCAGGATGAGCGCGGAGGCCATCATGACGGTCGCTTCGACGCTGCGGATGCGGAAGGCCCGGTAAGCCGCAGACAGGATATAGAACGCGATCATGGAGAACATGGCCGAGTCCATTTGTTGGTACAGGCCCTCGAACAAGAAATCCTGGGCGTAGTTGACAAATCCCCAGTTTTCGCGGACGTTGAGTTTTCCGTCGGGATCCAAGAACTGGCGGGTTCGCCAATCCCAGAAGCCAGCAATGGTCATCGCGGCAAAACTCAGCAAAAGGATCAGGCTAAAACCCCAGTTCTCTTGTTTGCGCCTCACCCTGGTCGAGTGGATCAACACCAGTGAGTAGAACCCAACCCCAAGGAGGAACCCTTGCAGGATGTTGGTGATGCTCCCAACTGGGTCAACGGCCTGGTTGAGGAAGAACCCGAACTGCTCGACCCCGTTCCGGGGGACTTCATTGGCAAAATCGGCTTTGATCGGCGTTGGCCACAAGTAGACGAGCACGTAGGGCAGCCCAGCGAGGAAGGTGAAGGCGAAGATCACCCGCCGCCGCATGTTGGTTGGAACACGGGACAGCCCGAAACACAGGGCCGTACCGGCCAACAGGCCGACGACGACCCACATGACCAATGTGGGGCCGGGTTTGTATTTCCAGAAATTCTCTTGGACGGCCTGGGCGAGCAGAGATTGCAGCGGGAGCATTATTCACCACCTCCCTTTGCGGCTTCCTCGTCTTTCTTCTTTTTGGCCTCTGGGGTCAATTCCCGCTTGTATTTCTCTGTCATTTCTTCGGTGACCATGGGGTTGAACAGCCGGAAAATCGCCGTGTCGCTCTTTTTGACTCGTTCTTCGGTTCGCTTCCCTTCGCTGGATTCGCTGACCGAGACCATCTTGGCGCCGTCACGGTGTTCGGTTGTCATCCCCGTGAGTTGGAACGAAAGCCCAAGGGTGCCGAAGAGTGCCATGCCGGCGATCATGATCTTTGTCCAGTCTTGGCCGACCAAGGAACCGACGAGCACCGGTTGGCGGGTGAGATAGGCCGAAGCGGCGTAAAACTCGTCCCCGATCAACACATAGTCGCAGGCGGCGATAAAGAACGGCGTCTGGGTTGACTGGGTTGACCCCGCGATTTGAATCGCCCCGATGGAGTTGGAACTCTCGGCAAAGATCAGGGATTCGGCATAAAAAGCACCCAAAAGGAACGTCGCCGCCACTTTTTCGCGGTAGATCATCCCGCTGACCCCGGCCGCAAACGCGAACTGTTGGTCGCTAACGAATTGAACCGATTCTGGAGTGAACCGGTCTCCCATGCCTTGCTGGGTGTAAACGTCTCGGATCACCTCTTGGGCATAGGCGTAAACCGCTGCATTGGCGCAACACAGCCGGATCGGGGTTGAAAACTGGGCCGCCGATTTGGTGACTTGGGCGAAGATGTTGACCGCTTGGACGGAAATGGCATCCAGGACACCGATACCGGGAACCATCAGCACCGGGCGTCCCATTTCCGTGGCCCGCCCGATGGCGTCATCGATGGCGTTGAGGCCGGCAATCCGGCGGATGAACATGCTTTCTGATTTGCGTTCCGCGCGGAAGATGTTGTACAGGATGAATCCGACGACCACGAGCGTCATCAGGATGTTGACCCAGCCGGTGTCTAAATACTGTTCGCCTTCAAGCACCGTGCCCCACCTCGTCGTCATTACCCATTCTTTGTTGTCCTGTGTTCCCTTCTATGTCTGACCCTACGGGCCGGATCGGTTTGACCGGTTCGGAAGGATCTTCGAGTGCGGCCAAAATGCGGTCGACCGCCTGGCGGTTGGAAAAAATCCGGCTGTATCCGTGCACGTTCCCAAGTCCGACCAGCGGCGCGGTGAATGGGGCCGTCACGATCCCGAACGTCTCAGCCAGGCCGGCCAACGGCCGGTGCATTTCAATAGCGAACGTGGCAGGAACCTGCAACCCCCGCCTTTTGACCTCATAAACGAACTGCGCGATCAGGTACTCCTCCTCATCCGGCGTCAGCTTCTCGATCCACACTGTTTCCATATCGTTCGCTTAGTTCGGCTATTTTGGCCAATACTTCCTCCCGATTGCCTGCAAACCTCAGATAAACCCCTCGGAACTCGTCAAGCCTCGACGGCGATGGCAGGGGCGAGAGCCTGACGCCGTCGGCTGTGTGGATCAGACGTTTGAGATCCCCCCAGCGAAGCAAGTTTGTGCTGAGCCCGATTTTGGACTCGGCGCCCGCCTCGTCCAACCGGAACCGGATTGGCAGCCAATATTCGGCGGTTGACACGAACACGGCGGCAAGGCTGATGAGGAGCCCCCACATCCCGAGGAAAGCAAACCCGAAAACCCCGGCGGCCAGAGTCACGACCGCCAAGGCCGCCCTCTTGCGGGGATGGCCTTCGCCGATGGACACGGACCAGGCCATCGCCGGAGTCTCTGCTTGCGGATCTGCCAACGGTTTATCGCCAATCGTTGAACAGGGTGCTGATCGACTCGTTCAAGTGAATCCTGCGGATCGCTTCGCCCAGCAACGGGGCACTCGGCAGGACCGAGAGCTTGGGGAAATGCTTTTCCGACCCCAAGGGCAGGGTGTCCATAGTCACGACCCGGCTAACGATGCTGTCTTGCAGCCGCTGGCTGGCGTTTCCGCTGAAAACGGCGTGGGTGCAGCAGGCGATGACTTCGGTTGCGCCCCGTTTAAGGAGCTGTTCGGCCCCCATGATGATCGACCCGCCGGTGTCGATCATGTCGTCGATCATGATGCACCGTTTGCCGCTGACATCGCCGATGATTTCGACGATGTCGACTTTGTTGGGTTCAGGGCGCCTTTTGGCGATGATGGCGATGGGAGCCTTGAGCATTTCGGCCAGGCTGCGCGCCCGGGGCACCCCGGCGACATCCGGGCTGACCACGACGATGTCGTCTTGTTCGGAGAGCCCTTCGTCTTGAAAATACCGGCCCAAGATCGGTCCGCCGTAGAGGTGGTCGACCGGAACGTCGAAGAAACCTTGGATCTGTTCGGCATGGAGATCCACAGCCACGACCCGGTTCGCCCCCGCGGTCACGATGAGGTCGGCCACTAGGCGGGCCGTGATCGGTTCACGGGGTTTGACCTTTTTATCTTGGCGGGCGTACCCGTAATAAGGCATCACGACCGTCAGCCGACGGGCGCTCGCCCGCCTGAAGGCATCAAGCATGATGAGCAGTTCCATCAGCGAATCGTTGACCGGGGCGCATGTGGGCTGGATGATAAAAACGTCGTTGCCCCGGGCGCTTTCTTCCACCATCAGCCGGATTTCGCCATCGCTGAATTTGGTGGATGTCAGCCCGCCAAGGTGCACGCCCAGGTAGTCGGCGACTTTGATGCCGAGCTCCTTATGGGAGTTCCCGGCGAACAGTTTGAGGCCTGTGAGGTCGTTGCTCATTTTTTCTCCGAGGTCTTCCGTTCTCGCCATGCTGTGTACCATTGCTCTTTGTTCTCCTGCCTTGCGCGGCCAATCGCCATAGCACCGGAAGGCACTTGGCGGTTGACGACGCTCCCCGCGGCAACAAATGAGTCGTCTTCCACGGTTACGGGTGCGACGAGGGTCGAATTGCTGCCAATGAAGCACCGGTCGCCGATCTGGGTCCGGTGTTTGTCGAATCCGTCGTAGTTGCAGGTGATGGTGCCCGCCCCGATGTTGGTTTCGGAACCGACAGTGGCATCGCCGATATAGGTGAGGTGGCTGATGCTGGTCTCCGGGCCGACTTCGGAGTTTTTGATTTCGACAAAGTTGCCGATTTTCGTCTCTCTTTTGAGCACGGCTCCCGGCCTCAGGTTGGAAAACGGCCCGCATCGGCACCCTTCTTCCATGGCCGCGCCATCAAGGTGGCTCATAAAAACCCGGCACGAATCGCCGATTATCGAGTCTTTGATCCACGTGTTTGGACCAATCGAACAACCGCTCCCGATCCGGGTTTGCCCCTCGATGACCGTGCCTGAAAGGATGGTGGTGCCTGCACCGATCTCCGCATCCGGGTCGATCGTAACGGTGGACGTATCTGGGATGGAGACGCCGTTTTCAATGAGGTTGCGGAGGATCCGTTTGCGGATGAGGCCGGCCGCCTCCGCTAACTGCCACCGGTCGTTGATGCCCAAGAATTCGTCCGGGTCGTCGGATTCGATGGTCAACACGCGCCCTCCTTGGGCGGCAATGAGGGCGATGGCGTCCGTCAGATAGTATTCGCCTTGGGCGTTTTGGTTCGAAATTTGGGGGAGGATTTCCCGCAGTGTTTGGGCCCGGAAGCAATAAACCGCCGGATTGACTTCGGTTATCGCCTTTTCATCTGGAGAGGCGTCCTTTTCTTCGACGATCCCTTTGACGGCCCCGTAAGTGTCCCGTAGGATTCGGCCATAGCCCGTCGGGTTCGCCATTGAAAAAGTCGCCATCGCAACCTCGGCCCCTTCACCGGCCTGGAGCGCAACCAATTTCCGAATCGTTTCGGGTTCGATCATGGGGACATCCCCGGCGAGGACGATGACGGATCCAGTGGCACTTGCCAGGGCGTCGGCGGCGCTCATGACCGCATGGCCGGTGCCCAATCGTTCTGTCTGGACGGCATAGCCCACCCTGTCACCCAGTTCGGCCCGGACGGCTTCTGCCCCGTGTCCAACAACGACGCAGATGTCATCCACCCCGGCTGAACCCAAGCTGGCGAGAACCCACTTGACAAGGCTCCGCCCACAAGCCTTGTGCAACACTTTGGGGAGGTCGCTTTTCATGCGGGTGCCCTGGCCGGCGGCGAGGACGATGGCGAGGCATGGGGTCATTGAGAGGTCTTGAACAATACCCGGCGGTCCGAATTGTTGTAGCATTCCGGTCTATGCCCGTCCATGTTTCGACCCACCCGTTGGCCCACCACCTGTTGGCGGATCTGCGCGACACGGGGACCGACCCCCATGCCTTCCGCCGGGCCGCCCGGGTTTTGGGGACGATTTTGGCGTTGGAAGCCACCCAGACCCTGCCGAACCGGGCGACAAAGGTCCAGACCCCGCTTGAACAAACCGACGCCATCGTCTTGGGCGCTCCGCTTGCCGTTGTCCCGATCCTCCGGGCCGGACTTTCCATGCTTGAACCGTTCTTGGAGCTCTTCCCCGACGTCGCCGTTGGCTACATCGGGCTGGAGCGGAATGAAGAAACAGCGGAGGCTTCTTCGTACTATTGCAAACTCCCCCGGCTCGACGGCACGGTAGCCATCGTTGTCGACCCGATGCTGGCGACAGGTGGATCCGCCTCCCAAGCGATCGGCTTGGTCAAGCAAGGCAACCCCCGCACCGTCACTCTGGTCAGCGTTGTGGCCGCGCCGGAAGGGGTCGCCCGCATGGCCGCCGACCACCCGGATGTCGAGGTGTTCGTCGCCGCATTGGATAGAGGCTTGAACGAGAAAAAATACATCCTGCCCGGGCTTGGCGATTATGGCGACCGGCTTTTTGGGACACTCTGAGCTTCTAGGTAACCTCAGGGCATGCCGCATTTGATCCTCGTCCGCCATGGCCAATCGCTTTGGAACCTGGAAAACCGGTTCACCGGTTGGGTTGACGTCCCGTTGACCGCACAAGGCGAAGAGGAGGCCCGCCGGGCCGGTGAACTGATCACGCCGTACCTGATCGACGTGGCCTACACCAGCGCCCTGCGGCGGGCCCAAAACACCCTTGCCCTGATCTTGGAGCAAAGCGGCAAAGAGTATGTTCCCGTTATCCGCGACCAGGCGTTGAACGAACGTGACTACGGCGACCTCAGCGGGCTCAACAAAGATGAGATGCGCGAAAAATATGGCGAAGAGCAAGTCCACGTCTGGCGGCGGAGCTACGATGTGGCCCCCCCGGGTGGCGAATCACTCAAAGACACCCGAGCCAGGACACTGCCGTTTTTTGAGCGGGCAATTTTGGGCGATATCAAACAAGGCAAGAACGTTTTGGTCGCCGCCCACGGCAACAGCAACCGCAGCATCGTGATGGCCCTTGAGAACCTGACGCCGGAGCAGATACTGGCGAAAGAATTGGCAACTGGTGTTCCGCTCGTTTACGATTTGAACTTGGACGGAACCATGAATTCCGTCGAAGTTTTGGGTTGAGGGGGCCTCAAACGCCGTCCGGTGGCTCTAAGTGCAGCGCCATAAACAAAACCGCGCTCGGCACCGGATCGACCCAGGGCTCGACCTCGACAAAGCCGTGTTGCCGGTACATCGCAATGGCTTTCTCCAAAGTTGGGATCGTGTCCAGGCGGATCTCTCGATACCCGACGGAATAAGCGTGTCCGATGATGGCCCGGAACAGGGCGAGGCCGATCCCCTGCCCCCGGAATTCTGGGCGGACAAAAAACCTCTTGAGTTCGCTGCAATGGGGCGTGGCCATCGGCTTCAAAGCCACGCAACCCACGGCTTCGTTGCCGATACAGGCCAACAGGAACTCTCCATGCGGCGGGATGTAGTCGCCGGGAAGGTTTCGGATCTCCTGTTCAAACCGGACGAAACACCGGTCTTCACGCATCCCATCGTGGTATTGGCGGAGAAGCCGTTGGGCCGCGGCGATGTCTTCTGGCCCGTTCATCGGCCTGATCGTGAAGGGCGGCATTGCGCTGCCCAGGTTACCGGCCCGATTACTGGTCTTCCAAGGGGGTAGTCTCTGAACCTAATCCGGCCTGGGCTCTTGCGGCTTTGCCGCCCCTTTGGCCGTCTGGAAACAAACCGTGCCCGATCAGGAATCGTCCAACATCCCAAGTGTGCCCATCAACGAGGAACTGGCCAAGAGCTATGTGAACTACGCGATGAGCGTCATCATCTCGCGCGCCTTGCCAGACGTGCGCGATGGGCTCAAACCAGTTCAACGGCGCATCCTTTATGCGATGCGCCAGCTCAATTTGGGGCCAGACGCTTCGTTCCAAAAGTGCGCCAAAGTTTGCGGATCGACCTCCGGCGATTACCACCCCCACGGCGAACAAGTGATTTATCCGACCCTCGTCCGGATGGCGCAAACCTTCAGCATGCGCTACCCGTTGATCACGGGCCAGGGGAACTACGGTTCGATCGACGGCGACCCACCGGCCGCGATGCGTTACACCGAATGCCGGCTCGCCCCCATCGCCATGGAGCTCTTGGAGGATTTGGAGAAGGATTCAGTCGAGTGGATGCGGAACTACTCGAACTCGCTCAACGAGCCGATGTACCTAACGGGCAAGTTCCCCAACCTGTTGTGCAACGGAACGCAAGGGATCGCGGTTGGCATGGCGACCAGCATGCCCCCCCACAACCTGACCGAGGTTTGCAACGGAATCCTGCATCGGTTGGACAACCCTGAATGCAACCTGGAGGAGATGATGGAGCACATCCCCGGGCCGGACTTCCCCACCTATGGCCTCATCATGGGCAAGAAAGGGATCCGGGACGCTTACGAAACCGGGCGCGGCAGCGTGATCATGCAAGCCAAAACGATGATCGAGCCCGCCGAAATGGGCAAATCGAAGATCGTGATCACTGAATTGCCCTACCAGGTCAACAAAAAGACTTTGGTTGAGAACATCGCGAAACTGGCAAAGCTCAAGAAATTTGACGGGATCACCGACGTCCAGGATTATTCAGACAAACGGGGCATGCGGATCGAGGTCGAATTCCGCCGGGATGTCAACCCAAACAAGGCGCTGAATTACCTGCTCAAGCACACGGCGTTGCGCTCGACATTCGGGTGCATCATGCTGAGCCTGATCGATGGGGCCCCACGGGTCAGCCCACTGCTGACCATCATCGACGAATATCTGGAGCACCGCCGTGACGTCATCATCCGGCGAACCCGGTACGAGCTATACCGCGCGCTGGAGCGCATGCACCAACTGGAAGGGTTTCAAATCGCCCGCCGGTTCCTGGACGAGGTCATCGCGACTATCCGGGCGAGTTCCGACCAAAACGAAGCCCTTGTCAACTTGGTGCGCCAGTTCGACATGTCGCCGGCCCAGGCCCTTGCGGTTTTGGCGATGCAGTTGCGGCGGCTCACCCAGCTCGACCAAGCCCAACTGGAATCCGATTACAAGGCAGCCTTGCAACGGGTGCAGGACCTGATGAACATCTTGACCGACGACGAACGGTTGCGGTCGATCCTGCGCGAAGAAATCGTCGCCATGCGCGACAAATACGGCGACGAGCGGCGGACCCGCATCATTGCCCGTGAAGCCGGCGACTTCAATGAAGAGGATCTGATCCCCGAGGAAGAAGCCATCGTGAGCATCAGCCGCGACGGTTACATCAAACGCATCAGCATCGATGCCTACCGTCAACAGAAGCGGGGTGGCAAAGGGCTTAAATCGGTGATGAAGCAAGATGACGAGCCAGCCCACCTGTTCCAGGTGAACACGCACCACTTCATCCTGTTCTTCACCGACCGGGGCCGGGTTTACAAACTTCGCACCTACGACTTGCCCGAAAGCAGCCGTTACAGCCGCGGGATGCCGGTGATCAACTACATCGCCATCGAAAGCGACGAGACCGTGACCGCGACCGTCAGCGTCAAGGACATCAAGGGCGAAGGCTTCTTGACCATGATCACTAAATTTGGTGAAGTCAAGCGGACGCCCATGGAATCGTTTGCCAACCTTCGGAGCAACGGCTTGCGCGCCTTCGACATTGAAGACGGGGACAAATTGGGCTGGGTGCTCACCTCCGCCGGCAACAACGACATCATCATCGTCACCCACAACGGCATGTCGATCCGGTTCAACGAACGGGACGCGACTTCCCGTTCGCGGGCGGCGGGCGGTGTCCGCGCCATCCGGCTCAAAGGTTCCGACTACATCGTCGGGGCCGATATCGTCCGCGAAGGGGCAAAGCTCTTGGTCGTCGGCGAGAACGGGTACGGCAAGCGAACCGACCTGGACGAGTATCGGATCCAAACTCGGGGTGGCAGTGGGATCTTGACCATGAATTGCACAGATAAGACCGGCAAGGTGGTCTCCGCCGAAGTCGTCGATGAAAAGGATCGCCTCGTCGTCCTCACCACGATGGGCCAAGGCATCCGGATCAAAGTCAATGGGATCCGCGACGTCAAAAGGGTGGCGCAAGGGGTCAAGTTGATCAACTTGAAGGACGGCGACCAAGTTGCCAGCATCGCCCGGATCATCGCCGACCCAGACGAAGGCGAAAACCCGCAATACGAAGAAGACTCTGACGACCAAATGACCCTTGAAGACGAATGATCTGGCTGGCCCCGGCTGCCGCCGGGGCCGCGTGACTTATGGAACCCCCGCCAACCGTCCGATATAACCCGTTCAACGAACTCAACCGTCCCCGCGGATTTTTTGAGTGGTCCATCCTGAACGAGGCGTTTGAAGTCGTCAAAGCCTATCCAGTCGTCTTCATGGGGTTCTCGCTGGTCGCCTACTTTGGCACAGCGATATTGGGTCAGATTGCCAGCATCCCGCAGCTGTTCGCCCAGTTCTCGAACGGTCCGTTCGAGTCAAAGATCCCGTTTTACGCCCTGACCTACATCCTGAGCACTCTGCTCCAGACTTTGGGCATGGGGGTCACCATGGGTGGATACACCTCCATGCTGCGAAGGTACGGCGAATCCAAATATGTAGACATCGGCGACGGGTTCAAACCGATCTCCAAAGCCTTGCATTTGGGTCTGGCCCAGTTCGCGCCAATTTTGGCAACCCTGCCGTTCTATGCCGTTGCGGCCTTTTTTGCATTTCCCCACCTGATTGCAATTACTTCTCCCCACTTTTCGGACTCCAGTGCGGTCGGCGGCCATATTCTTGGCATCCTCATCCCGATGCTCCTGGTCAGCCCGGTGTACCTCGCCATCTATCCGTTCTTTTATGGGGCGGTTCCAGCAGTCGTGTTGGAAGATCTGACGGCTTGGGAAGCCGTCAAACGGTCGATCGAAATGGCTAAAAAGTGTTATTGGCAGCTATTTTTGCTGCAGTTCGTTTTCGGGTTGGCGATCGTCGTGTCCGTTTTCCTCTGTTGCATCCCCGCCCTCTTCGCATTTGCCTGGTACGGGGTGAGCCTTGGACTCATTTACAGCAATGTCATGGGCATCCCGTTGGCCCCTGTGGGGGTTCAAGGCGGATACTCGAATTACCCGCGCGAGATGGGCGGCGAGATGCCCCCGGTTCCGGAAAACCCCCGTCCTCCAGATTTCCCGACCAGCTAAAAGCAACACCCCCCGGCTCAAGGAGCCAGGGGGCGTTTGCCCGGTCGTTTTGAGCGGCCTAGTTCTCCACGCGGAAGGCGACGATCTCGTAACCCCGGCGCCCCATTTGCAGGCCGTAGTAATGGCGGGCGTATTGTTGCCGGCCCCACGAGTCCTGGAACACGTGCTCGGCCACCACCGTGACCTGGTTGCCATACCGCCGGACTTCGCGAATGCGGTAATCGTAAGTCCGCGTACCGTCGATGAGGTCTTCCATAAGATCATAGAAGTCGTTGCCCGAGATGCTGTACGACGAGTACCGATCCAACTCGACCCAGACGTTTCCGCGGGTCGGGATCAACGCATCCATGTACCGCGCCCGGCCGTGTCGGAACGCGTCGTAGATGTCGTCGACAGCTTGGTCCACCTGGTTCCGGTCGTAGCGGGAATTGTTCCAGTAGCCGAAGTTGTCGTCGTACTCTTGGTACCGCCAACGATAAAGGTCGCCACTTCGCCAAGAGAAGGAGAAATTGCCGAACGTCACCCGCACTTGCGAGATGTAGCCGGGCATGTTCGTGTACCCGTACCAAGGCGAAGGCACGCAATTGTTGTTGTAGTTGAACTGGTAGTGCGGGTACCAAAAGTTGTTGTCGCACCACTGGTTCGAGTATTGGTAGTAACCGTTCCGGTAGTTGTTATTGGCGTAACCAATCCGGTTTTCTTGGTCGGCCTCCCGCGAAGCGCGGTTTTGCCCGACAATCGGGGGCGGGCTAAAGTTTGGTGCGCCCCTGCCGGCCTGGTTGTTGTTCCCACTGCCGTAGTTCACCCGGCCGCTACGGCTAGTCTCATCTTGAGATCGTCCGGCGGGCGGTTGGCCTTGGCGTTGTTCGCCGTTGCCCACGGGCGGGGGCGGGCCCTGGCGGGTGCCCCGTTCGGGCGGCGCGGATTGCCCGCCGCCGTTGCCACGGTTGCCACCATTGCGGTCGCTACCACCATTGTTGTTGCCACCGTTGTTGTTGCCACCGTTGTTGTTGCCGCCGCCGCGGACGGGAGGGGCGCTGTTACCACCGCCGCTTCCACCAGAACCGCGCGTCGGGGGAGGTGGGGCGTTGCCGCCGCCGTTTCCGCCGCCGCTGCCGCCACTACCGCCGCCGTTGCCGCCACCACCCTTCCCAAGGCCTTGTTGGGCCATCGTCGGGACGGAGAGCGCCATAAACGCTGCAACCAAAAGAGGGAGGAACTTCTTCATTTCAAACACTCTCAGTGTACAAGTAGAGACGTCTGGTTGTTGCCCCTGTTACGAAGTTTCTACAATTGTTTTGGTGGATCTCAGAACACTCCGACTGCGCCAGTCTGTGCACTTCAGGTAAACCGGCTGAGGATGCGTTACTGGCTGATGAAATCTGAGCCCGCGACATATGGCATCGACCACTTGCGGGCCAAAGGTGGCCCCGATATGTGGGAAGGGTGCCGGAACTATACAGTCCGGAACTTTTTCCGGGACGACTTCAAGCCGGGCGACTTGGCCTTTTTTTACCATTCAGTCAATGAGCCCATCGGCATCGTGGGGACAATGCGGGTCACCCGCGGCGGTTACCCCGACCCCACCCAGTTCGACCCCAAATCCAAATACCACGACCCAAAAGCCCCCGCCGATGGAAGCCGGTGGCTGGCCGTGGATGTTGAGTTCGTCGAAAAGTTCGATCGGGTGCTGTCCTTGGCGGACCTGCGGGAGCATCCCGGACTAGGGGAGATGTTGGTCCTCCGCAAAGGGCAGAGGCTCTCCGTCATGCCCGTGACCGAAGGCGAGTGGCGGGCCGTCATGGAACTCGCCAAGCACGACCGATAATCAGAACCACGGCATGAAGATCCTGTTTGTGTCCGCCGAGATGGCTCCGTTCGCCAAAGTGGGAGGGCTTGCCGATGTGGCGGCTTCCCTACCCAAGGCCCTCAAGGCGATTGGTCATGAAGTTAGGGTTTTTATGCCCGGTTACGGCTTGCTGCTTGAAGACCCTTCGCTCCGAGCCAAACCCGTGATCGATCAATTTATTGTTCGGGTCAATGCGGCCCGGTTCGTCAAGGGCACCCTTTACCGTTCGCAAAGCGGCGGAACCGAAGTTTGGTCGGTGGATGGAGAGGTCAATTTCCGCCGGGCCCGATCCAGCGAACACGTCTACACCTTCTCCCGGGACGATTACCTCTATTTTTCCCAGGCGGCATTGGAAGCCTGCCAAGAAACGGGCTGGATCCCGGATGTGGTCCACTGCCATGATTGGCACACTGGCTTCATCCCGGCAATCCTCCGCGAACTCAAATCAGGGATCTGGGACAACGTACCGAGCGTGTTCACAATCCACAACCTGGCCTACCAGGGAGAATTCGGCTTCGACACATTGGATGCCTGCGGGCTCCCGCATAGCCTCTACCGTCCAGAAATGGTGGAAGCCTACGGATCCGTGAACTTCCTGAAGACGGGAGCCGCGTTTGCCGACCAGGTGAACACGGTTAGCCCAAACTACGCCCATGAGATCCAAACCCCCGAGTTTGGTTGCCGTTTGGATGGTCATATGCGGTATTTGCACTCCCAAGGCCGGCTCCATGGCATCTTGAACGGGATCGACGCGGAAGTTTGGAACCCGGCGACCGACCCGGCCCTCCCGGCAAACTATTCGGCCGAGGATTTGCAGGGCAAATCGGCCTGCCGAAACCACTTGGTCAAACTTGGCGGACTCACAAAGGCGTCGGAGGGGCCGATTTTGGGCATGGTCACTCGGCTGAGCAACCAAAAGGGCTTTGACCTGCTCCTTGAAGCGGCTGACCGGCTTTTTGCCACCGGTGCTTGTTTAGTGGTGCAAGGCCTTGGAGACCCTTGGGCCTCGTCCCAACTCCGCCGGCTGGAAGCCAAGTATCCGGGTCAGGTCAAGTTTTTCGAATTGTTCGACGCGGATTTGGCCCAGCAGGTTTACGCCGGTTGCGACGCCTTTTTGATGCCAAGTGCCTTTGAACCGTGCGGGTTGGGCCAGATGTTCGCCATGCGCTACGGGACGGTGCCCGTCGTCCGCCACACCGGCGGATTGGCCGACACCGTGTTCGACGGCCATACGGGTTTCACGTTCTCAGAGCAAAGCGGCGCCGCCCTTGCCGACGCCGTCGAGCGGTGCGCCGCCACCTTCCGCAAGGCAGACCGGTGGCGTGAACTGGTTTATGCCGGAATGGCCAGCGACTTTTCCTGGTCCAAAAGCGCGCAGGCTTACGTTCAGCTCTACCGACTCGCCGTCGCAGACCGGAAGTTCGCCCTTTCCCATGCCTAACCGCCGCCTGGCGGCTATTCCACTTTAAAGAGTAGCCCACGGGGGCTGATCGGTTCGCTGGCCACCGTCAGCCGGCCGGATCGGACGGCATCGGCCAGCAAAACTTTCCAGGCTAGCTCTCGGTTGGCAAGCATCGCCTTCCGCTCTTCCCCACTCCAAGGTTCGGCGGGGATCAAGCCAGCGGCGGCGAGCCATTTGCTTTGATTAGCGCGGTCGGTTGTCGCCAAGCTAAAGTAAACGTGGCTGACCCCTTGCTTCTTGAGCTCATCGGCGAGCGCCCCGCCATCGGCCATCGATTGAAAGTCCAGCCGGTTGCTATGTCCCGGGTTCGCCCAAAAGTACTTTTTGTCCAGCAGGAACCCAAAGACCTCATCGAACAAGGCCACTTCGGTCACTTGGGTGTTGGCATTGATGACTTGGGCCATCGGTGCAAACGGCACCCCGGCTTTGCGGTACGCCTCCGGCGTCAGATTGCCTGTCACGACTTTGAACTGGTCGGCGAATCCGAACTGGACCACGATCGAGACCGTTGCCAAAGCTTGCAACGCTGCCGCACCCGCCAACGCCTTGCCAAGTTGGAGGCGCCCAACCCCCGTGGCAACCATCACCGCCGACGGGATGACCAGGAAAGTCAGGTATCGGCTTTGCTGGCTGAGGAAGAACCACAACAAAAGCGAGAGGGCGGCCCAAGCCAAGACGACCTTTTCTTTGGGCCCGGCCCTACCGGAAACGGCCCAAAAAACCATGGTCAGCAGCGTCAGGAATCCGATTGAACCGGTTGGAAAACCCCCACCGGCGGTCTGGGCCGGATTGGTGTACCGGCCCGGCTGGTAGGCGAGGCCGAGAATCGCGTTGCCGATCTGCGCAGGCTGCAGATGCGATTTGCCCGTTTCCGAGTCCACCGCCCGCCCGACCCCGAACGAATTCTGCTCATTGCGGTAGATGTCGGCCCGCCACTGATCCCACCCTTTGCCCCCAAACTGTTCATAGAAAAACGGGAAAACGGGATTGCCCGTAAAGGCCGTGCTCTTGGCAAACCAGACTCCGGCAACCGCCAGGGCGATCCCGGCAACAATGGCTGCAGGCTTAAGGGCGGCATTGACCCGCCGGGCCGAAAAGAGGATGAACACCAATCCGGCAATCGCAAATGACTGGAGCCCTGTGAGTTTGGTGCCAAGGGCGAGCCCCCAGCACAGGGCGGCCACAAAAGCCAAGCCCTGCAAGTCCTCTGATTTGCGGATCCGGTGCACCATTTCGGCAACGTAAAGAATCCCCAATCCGGCAAAAAGCCCGTGTCCGGCATCTATATAGGCAGTGCCAGATTCCCATAGCACGACGGGCGAAGCCATGAACGCCACCGGAGCCCAAACCGCATTGCCCCCAGCCCCCCAGCGGCGGGCAAGGCCGAACAGAGCCCGTGCGCCTAAAAGCATCACGTAGAACATGAAGGCCTTTGCGGAATACTCCCCGCCCCAGCTTTCGCCGTAAAGGTACAGGGCGTCCAGCGCAAACGGGAAGTTGGAATGGTGGATGGTCTGCACCCAAGTGACCTGGCCGGCTTCCAACCAAAGTTTTGGCACGGCTAGGTGGTACGCCAACGAATCCCAATCGAGCTGGGTGCTGGGTACTTGGCTTGCGACCGCCGGGAAGACGGCCATGGCCGCAATGGCCAATGCACCTGCAAGCCCCATTTTTTCCGGCTTTTCGGTTGAAATCAGGGTCGCCCCAAATTTCTTGAGGGCCAATGCGGCGAGAAGGATCGCGCCACCCCCGACGATAAACATGGCTGGTTTGAGGAAGCCCGGTATGAGGCCAAGCGCGACAGTGGCCGTGCCAACCAAACCAAGTCCGACCAACCCGGCAACCCCGAACGCTTCTTGCGGGTCAAGGTGGTCGAGCCACTTGGCGAGCAACCCCCGGAACCCAAGCGTGACCGCCGCGCAAAACAGGCCAGTCAGGATCAGGGCGACCATCGCCTAATCATAGCACCCGGCAGTTGCGCCCAGTGCTTACGTTTCCCGCCCGGCTGGGCAGGACTTCCGGCAGGAAATCCCTCCTTATGGCCCATCCGTCATGGGGACATAAGACCTGGATTTGCGGCGGCGTTTGGCGGCCCGGAGAAGGGTTCTTACACTGCCTGGCAACGGAGGAACCCGGACAATGACGACAATCGGTGACGTTTTGATGGTTTTTGGCGCAATCGCGCTGATCAGCATCTCTCTCTTCTGCAGCATGGTGATGTTCACCCTTCTCCTTCCGGCACGAGCGGCCAAGATGGCCTACCGGCTCGACACGTCGCCCGGCAAGACGGTTGCGGCCGGGGCCGCGGTGTTTCTCCCCGTCCTCTTTGCGGTCTTGGCCCTGGCTTCCCTGCCCGTGCCGTTGGCAAAGATCACGGCGCTTTTTCTGGCCATGGCCTTCTTGGGGTGTGCGGCCCTGGGGGGATGTGGCCTGGCGCGGCTGCTCAGCGACCGAATCCGCAGTTCATCCAACGGCGTCGAGATTCCGATGCTTCAGTCCATCGCTCGGGCCTCGGCCCTCATCGTCGGTGTCCTGAACATCCCGCTGTTAGGTTGGCTCTTCTTGGCCCCTTTGTTCCTTTTTGCCAGTTTGGGGTCGTTCGTTTATGGGTTTGTCGGTGCTCGCCGTTCGGAAGCTCCTTGGCCCGCCGGCGACGCATCCTGACTTGGGGGAGACCATGAAACTATCCCGACGCGAAGCAATCGCCCTGGCCGCGGCCGGGGCGGGGGCGGCCGCCCTGGGCGGCTGCAACCAAGCCGTCTCGGCTGCGTACAACTCGGCCCGGGAACCGATTTCCCCGCCCAACCTCGGGGATTCAGAGCCGGTCTCTATCCTGAACCGGTTCGGGTTTGGGCCAGATTCGGCCTCGGTGTCCCGGTTCAAAGAATTGGGCCGCGAACAATGGATTGAGGAACAGCTGAACCCCAGCGAGGCGATCCCGGCCCATTTGGCCGCCCGGATCGGCCGGTTGGAGATCTACCACTTGGGTCCCTGGGATTTGCGCGACTGGAAAGAGGACGCGGTGATCGCCCAAATGCAGCAGAACGCAATCCTGAGGGCCACCTATTCCCCGTGGCAGCTACAGGAACGGATGGTGGATTTTTGGACCAACCACTTCAATATCTTCACCAAGAAGGGCTTGGCGGTGTACCGCAAACCTTGGGATGAGAGGAACGTGATCCGCCGGCATGCCTTGGGAAAATTCCCCGAGATGATCACGGCGTCGGCAAAGTCCACCGCGATGCTGCTCTATTTAGACCAGCAGAACTCAACCGCCGCCCATCCGAACGAGAACTACGCCCGCGAGCTCCTGGAACTCCACACCTTGGGTGTTGATGGCGGTTACACGCAAAAAGACGTCATGGAAGTGGCGAGGTGCTTCACAGGATGGTCGGAAGAGCGGGGTTTCCTCAAGAAGAAGGGGGCGTTCGTCTTTCGGCCGGAAATCCACGATTCGGGATCCAAAACGGTTCTTGGCCAAAGGATTCCGGCGGGCCAAGGTATCGAAGACGGCGAGGCCGTCATCGGAATCGTCGCCCTCCACCCGGCCACGGCCAACCACATCACACGCAAGCTTTGCGGCTACTTCTTGGGGGACGAGCACCACTCTGTCCAGCCTCAATTGGCCAAGGTCTTCATCGAATCGGCCGGGGACATCAAATCGGTGATGCGGCTGATCCTCGCCGAGTTTCCTTCGGGCGCGGGGCCAGTTCTCAAAAGGCCCTTCGATTACGTTGTTTCGGCATTGAGGGCCACGGATGCGGCCACAGATGCCGGGGGTCCGATCCAATCGGCCCTTTCCGGCATGGGGCAGCCCCTCTACCTTTGGCCCATGCCCGACGGGTTTCCGGTTGAGACAGCGGCCTGGACAAGTTCCTTGCTGGGCCGTTGGAACTTTGCTTCGACCCTTGCAAAGAACGGCTTTGGCGGCACGCGCGCAGACTTTGAGCGGATGCGCGACGGTCGCACAGCGGTTGACGGCACGGCGATTGTCTTCCGCCGCCCGTCGGATTCGGACGACTTATCCGGGCTGGCCAAGGCCGCCAGCCGGAAAGACCTTGCCGGCCAGGTCGCCCTGGCTTTGGCCTCACCGGAGTTTCAATGGCGATGAACCGCAATTCTTGGACATTTTGCGACGGCAACGGACGCCTGGACCGGGCTGCTCCGACGATCACCCGGCGGCAAGCGATCGTCGGTGCGGCCAGCCTGATTGCCGGGGGTGTTTGGTGGGCGGGGGCCAAATCGGCCCTGGCCCAGGGGGCATTCCGATCCGATGGGGGCGACGGCCCGGTGCTCGTCACGATCTTCCTGCGGGGCGGCGCAGATGGGCTCAACATCGTGGCCCCCTATCAGGAAGACGACTATTACCGCCACCGGCCAAGCCTGGCCATTCCGGCACCGCGGTCTGGAAAGCCTGAAACAAAGCGGCTCACCGACTTGGACGGGTTTTTCGGCCTCAACCCGGCCTTCCTCCCCTTGTTTCCCGATTTTGCCGAAGGCAATTTGGCCTTTGTCCATGCGATCGGTTCAGGGGACACAACCCACAGCCATTTCGAGGCGATGTCTACCATGGAACTCGGTCTCCTGAATCAATCTGACCGGGTATCTGGGGGGTGGTTGGCCCGGCACCTCAATTCGACCCCAGAAAGGCAAGCCCCTTTGCGAGCCGTAGCATTTGGCGGGACGATGCCCGATAGTTTGAGCGGCGCCCATGGTGCGGTGGCGGTCAATTCGTTAGCAGACTACCGGCTCTCTGACGTTGAACCGGAATGGCGCCAAAGCCTGGAAAGGCTCTATTCCCGCGGGGACACCGAAATTGCCGAAGCCGGACGGGATACCCTCAGGGTTCTGAGGATATTGAACTCCAGCGACCCTCGGGATTACCGCCCCGAAAACGGCGCCAAATACCCCGACAGCCCCCTTGGAAAGGCCTTGAAAGAAACGGCTTTCCTGATCAAAAACGGGGTGGGTCTTGAAATCGCCTGCCTGGACAGCACGGGCTGGGACAGCCACATCACGCAAGGGTCGGTAGACGGATGGCTCTTTGAGTTGTTGAGTGACCTCGCCAGGTCCATTGCGGCATTCCGGACAGATCTGGGCGGCGAAATGCGCCGGGTTGTCGTCACAGTCCAGACGGAATTTGGCCGCCGGGTGGCCGAAAATTCGGGACTCGGCACGGATCACGGGGCGGGTGGCTGCATGGCCGTGCTGGGAGAGGCGGTCTCCGGCGGCAAGATATTTGGCAAATGGCCGGGATTGGTGAACGACCGGTTATCTGGCCCGGGTGATTTGGCTGTCACCACCGACTATCGTTCGGTTTTTAGCGAAATTTTGCAAGGGCATTTGCAGAATCAAAACGCGGATGTTGTTTTTCCTGGCCAAAGCCATAAGCCCTTAGGGATACTCGGATGACAGCGCCTGAATGTTCGGGAATCAGGACGACATTCATAAGAACGTCTTTTCCAAGGGTAACTTGCGGAAATATGAGCCATTTGGCTCAATTCCAACCTGCAGGGCCTGCTGGAACTCGATCTAATAACGCCTAACTCCGGCTAAAAACAGAAATGTTGGCTAGGTCGAAACGACCGAACGAACTAGGACTACAACCCAGGGTGGAACAACATTTTTAATAAGGCTATCCAAATAGCCGACAACAGATCCATCAAACCCCATCAGTTTGAAGGCATACTGTCTGAACAACCTCAAGGGTGGCCGAGCATATCAAAGCTGCACAGGTTTCTAGGCAGAACGGCAATCTTATGGAATCCATGGGATTGCACCTGGATTCTATACCACCATGAGCGAAACGACACTTGGCTTTGATTGCCATCCGCAAACCAACTGGAAGGTGCGGTGCGAGGCGACCAACGCCTTGAAAACCCCGGAAATTTACGACATGACCTACTCTTTGCCGGAGATCTTGGCAATTGAGGAGGAGTCGGTTGCCGATAAACGGCCCCGGTTCATGTTCCGGCAGTGCCAATCCATCACGCCGGCCTACCACCCGCTAAGCCGCCAAACAGGGTTTGTCCGCATGGCTTATTGCCTAGTTGGCTCCGCACTCTTGATATCGCCGGAAGGTGAATCGACCCTGATGGCTCCGGGGTCCTTTGTTGTTTTCCCCGCCACTGCCGACTTGGACTTGCTGTTGGGCCGGTCGCACCAGGTTTGGATCACGGCTTATTGGGAACCTGATTCTCTCTATGTTCCGGGTTCGGACTTCGCAGATATCCGCCGGTTCACCATCGGCGATCTGAGCCCGGAACTCGCTTCGTTGACCCGCACGGTGAGCGCGCTTCAAAGCGACGCGCGCAACCGCCCGAATCTCGTCAACGGTTGGCTCAACCTGCTCCTGGATGAGTCGGCGGATTCCAAAGAGCCGTTCCACCTCGCCCCCATCGCCGGCGAGCACGAAGACACTCTTTCGGATCTGATCCAAGGCATTCAGAATGCGCCTGGGGATGAATGGAGCTTGACATCGGCGGCAAAATTCGTCGGCTACTCCCCGTTCCACCTCTCGCGGATTTTCCGCTCGGCAATTGGCGTCGGACTCCCGAAGTACGTGGAGTTGTGCCGGGCCGAACTGGCCGTCAACCGGTTGCTGAAAGAAGCCGGCTCCATCGGCACCGTGGCTCAGGAGTGCGGATTTGGTTCATGCCAAGCCATGCGGACGGCGATCCGGGAGCACACCGGATTTCTGCCGGTCGAACTCCGCGGACGCGGCGGCGAATAACTACCGTTAAGCAAACTGCTTTTCCGCGATCTGCACAGCGTTGAGGGCGGCCCCTTTCAACAACTGGTCACCGCAAACAAACAGGGAAAGCGCGTTGGGGTTGGAGATGTCCTTTCTGATTCTCCCGACCAGCACGTCACCCTGCCCATTGGCATCAATAGGCATGGGGAAGCGGTTATTCTCTCGGTCATCCACAACGCACACCCCCGGGAATGTAGCCAAGACTTCTCTGACGTCTGATTCGGCCGGTGCCGGTCCATCGAACTCAACTGTTATGGATTCGCTGTGGGATCGCAGGACGGGCACCCTGACGCAAGTGGGGTTGACCATGATTTCCGGGTCATCCAGGATTTTCCTGGTCTCGGCAATGATCTTTTCTTCTTCCCCGTTGTAGCCCTCCGGACCGATCGGCGTGTTATGGCTGAAAAGGTTGAACCCGTAGGGGTGGGGGAGAACCTGGGGCTCGAAAGGTCGGCCATCGAGGGCGGCCCGAGTCGCGGTTTCAAGCTCCTCCATTGCCGGGCGACCGGCCCCGCTGGCACTTTGATACGTGGAGACGATGATGCGCCTAATTCGGCCGAAAACCCGCAATGGGGCGACGGCCATCAGCATGATGATGGTGCAGCAATTGGGGTTGGCGACAAGGCGGCACCCTGGCGCGATCGAATCGAAGTTGATTTCCGGGATAACCAGCGGCACGGAGGGATCCATGCGGAAGGCACTGGTGTTGTCCACAACAAAAGTACTGAAACTTGCCAATATCGGCACAATATGGCGGGAAACATTGCTTGTTGCAGCAACAAAAACGATATTGTAGCCTACAATATTGTCAGTTGATAGGAGGTTGACGGTGAGGTTTTCTCCACGGAAAGGCACGGAACTCCCAGCTGAACGTTCACTCCCGAACAAGGAGATCGTAGCGTCCCGCCACGGTTCCCGTTCCAAAAGCCGGACGATTTCTTGCCCGACGGCGCCGGAGCTTCCAATGACCGCAACCGAGGTCTTCGACGACATGGAGTTATTGTGATGGCACCCGGGGCATGGAGCCAGGACATGGAACTTCCTTTTCTGGATTCCCATGATCGCCGTCGATTCATTTGCTGTTACTTCACAGGGTCTTGAGTAGGGAAACAAATGGCAAGTCAAACGGAATTGATCGAGTCAGTGCAATTGAAAGCCGCCGCGGCCAACCAGGGCACTCAGGCGGCCATCAAACTGCCGCGCATTTTCTGCGTCGAAGGGCAAAACATTTCCCCAGCCTATTTAAAGTGTGCGCCGGAATTGGAGGACCGGTCGCTCCTCTACTGCGCCCATGGCACCGGCCAACTGTTCATCGGCGATGCCAATGCGCAGTTCATCGGCCCTGGCACGGCCATGATCATCGGGCCGCGCGAACCTTGGACATTGTTGCTGGGGCGCGGAGAACAATCTTGGTTACTGGCAACGTGGTCTCCCGATAACCCGGCCATCCCGAATTCGGACCGTATTGCCAAGGGGGCCTGCCTGGTCACGTCGTGCAGCCCGGTTGTCAGGATGTTGACCGACCGAGTCGTCGCCCGAAAAGACGATTTGGCTGAATGGCCCAACTTTGTCTTGGCCTGGTTCAACTTACTTTTCCACGAATGGCACGTGACAAGAAACGTCTTTTCGCTCACACCGACGTTCATGCAAGGTGCCGAACCCCTCGACGACCTGATCGCCGCCATCCGGGCCGAGCCGCAACGCCAATGGAACCTCACAAATGCGGCCGAATTGGCCGGGTATTCCCCGTTCCACCTTTCCCGGATTTTCCGTCAGATCTCAAAAATGGGCTTCCCAGAGTTCGTGGATCGGTGCCGAGCTGAGATTGCCGTTGACTTGCTAATCAACACGTCCCAACCGATCTGCTCGATTTCCGACCAGTGCGGATTTGGTACAGCGCAAGCCCTGAGGAATGCCTGCCGCGAATATGCCGGGTTCTTGCCTAGCGAACTCCGCGACCGACACGGGGAATAGCCTTACAGGTTGAAAATTTGAGAGGCGCGTTCCATGTCTTTGTCGCCGCGCCCGCTGAGATTGACCAGCACGCGGGTGCCTGGCTCCCAAAGACCCTTGCGCAACAGGGCGATGGCGTGCGCCGATTCGAATGCCGGGATCAGGCCCTCCATTTGGGAAAGCCACCGAAAGGCATCCAAGGCCTCATCATCGGTCACTGCCAGGTATTCAACCCGTCCCGAGTCCTTTAAATAGCTGTGCTCGGCCCCGACACCAGGGTAATCGAGCCCGGCCGAAACGGACGCGGTCGGCAAGATCTGACCGTCGCCATCTTGCATCAGGTAGCTGTAAGACCCATGGAGAACTCCGGGGCGCCCGGCGCTGAGCGGGGCGGCGTGGCGTCCTGTCGCAACCCCGTCTCCTCCCGCTTCAACGCCAAAGATGCGGACCGACGGATCGCCGACGAAAGCATGGAAGAACCCAATTGCATTTGATCCCCCGCCAACACAGGCCACAAGCGTGTCGGGCAAACACCCGTGGCGTTCCAAATATTGCGCCCTGGCCTCTTTGCCAATCACCGATTGGAACTCCCTAACCATATAAGGGTAGGGGTGCGGGCCGGCAGCGGTGCCGATCACGTAGTGGGTGTCGCGGACGTTGGCGACCCAATCGCGCATGGCTTCGTTGAGCGCATCCTTCAAAGTCTTTGTCCCGCTCGAAACGGGGATCACCTCGGCCCCAAGCAGTTTCATCCGGAAGACATTCAGCCGTTGCCTCTCGGTGTCTTCTTCGCCCATGTAAACGACGCATTCCAGGTTGAGCCGGGCGCAGATCGTCGCGGTTGCAACCCCATGCTGCCCCGCACCGGTTTCGGCGATGATGCGGGTTTTGCCCATCCGCTTGGCCAAAAGGCATTGCCCCAGGGCATTGTTGATTTTGTGGGCTCCGGTGTGGTTGAGGTCTTCCCGTTTGACCGAAACGGCATATCCGGTCTCAGCGCTGATCCGGGGGGCTTCGGTCAGCGGAGTCGGCCGGCCGACATAGTCGCGGAGGAACCCCTCAAATTCGGCACGGAAATCGGGTTGAACCCACGCTTCCCTAAAGGCGGCATCCAGCTCATCCAGGGCCGGCACCAGGGTTTCGGGGACGTAACGCCCGCCGTAGTCTCCAAAGCGGCCTGGGGCCGAAGGTTGTGCCATCAAACCATTCTACGGCACCCAGGCAAATCCGACTGCGTCTACTTTTTGCGCCCCGGGGCTTCTGGGACGGTTTTGTCCATGTAGGTTTTGAATCCGACGGCGCAGGCCAGGCCGATCAGCACGAAGGCGCCGGCCATGGCGAGGTTGGGGCCGCCTGAATTGGATTTGGACTTCTGGTCTCTTTCGGCTTGGGCCAGGCTCTTGGCGGCCATATCGGCATTGCTTTGGGCTTGGGCCAAGTTCTTGGCCGCCTCGGCGCTCCCAGCTGGGACTTGCCCACTGTCTTCGTGGGAAGGGGATGCCATCGGATCGTGGGAGGCAGCGGCATTGCCACCTTGGTATTGCCCCAGTTGCTGGTCGTTCAATTCCGGGTGGAATTTTTCACCTTGGGGCATGCCTTCAATCGGGGCAAAACAGAGCCCGGCGAAGGAGACGGCGAGGGCGAGGGCGGCGAATCGGATGTGGTTCTTCATGGTCAGTTGCCGTAGAATCCTTTGTCTTGCCACGAACTCTTGAGGATCGTGGGGCTGCGGGGCAGGTCGAGGTCGATGAGCGGCTGTTGGGTGACTTCGCGCTCACGAACCCGGACGTCGTAGTTCATGCGGATGGGGAGCGACCACGTGACGATGGCTTCGTCGCGGCTGATGATCGTGCCGTTGAGGGTCATTCCGCCGCCAGAGGTGCCGACGTTCCCTCCTCCGACGAAGTTGGTGTAGAGGATCGCATCGACCTGGTTGACCCCACTGGCCGCGACTGACTTATAGGCGGCTTTGGTGGCCGGGTCGAATTCCAGAAGGGATTGATATTTCTTGATCCCCCAGGCATCGGTATCGTAGGCGTTGAAGGCCGGGATCGTGTTGCCGTTTTCATCCAGGCGGGGCTTGGTGAACGGTGGGGACATATAGTTCAGCGGATAGAAGCCGAACGTCGTGGTATTCCCCATGATCACCGAACCGCTGGCGGCAAGACCAAGAAAGTCCTTCTTTTCAGCGGCCTGCATGGTTGCGTTGATGTCGTTTCCGGTGAAGTCGGGCGGGTTTTTGTACTTGACCGAGGCGATGATGTGCACGTTCCTCGATGTGTAGATTGTCCCCTGTCCCTGAATCGTCCCGGCGATCGCGACATCGCCATTGATGGCGACCGGCCCGTGAATCCGGATCGGACGCGAGTCGGTCCCGACCAGCAGTTGGCTGCCTGTGGAAACCCCATCGACGGTGACCCGCTTGTATCCGCCGGCACCACTGTTAAGCGTGGAATCCCAGACATCGAGGTAGGCCCCTTTGTAATCGACATTGGGAGAGCCATCGGCATTGAGATTATTTTGCGATCCGGCGTTGCCACTGTAGTTGGGGTTGGCCGACCCATCCAAGAATGTCGGCTTGTCGTCTGTGTAGGCCTTGGTCCGGGCAAACCGTTTACCGGCGGGGTCAGGCGAATCGCCGACGCTGCCAAAATCGCGAAGGTCAGGCATGACGATCTCATCGGTCGGCCTCGGGTCGAGCATGGTCGTGGTCGGCGTGCCACCCGTGTTCACCCAGGCTTTCGATCCGCTGGAGTCTTCCAACGCGGCACCGAAGATCCGGTTCCCGGCAATCGAAGCATCGCTTTGGAACAGGTAATCGCGCCATTCATTGAATTGGGCGCTGCCTACCGCCCCATGTTTTGCCGGGTCGTAAACCTGGCGCATCCGGGTCCGGAATGGGGTCGACCCGTTGTTGTAGGTCGTCGTGTAAGAGGCGTTAGACTGTTTGTATGGGGTTGTGTTGATGATCCCCGCCGCACCCGGGACGAGTTTATCGTTGACGGATGCGACGACCGATCCGTTGACGGTACCGGTTCCGCTGATGAACGAGAAGTTGCCGTTGGAGCGCATGTCGCCATTGACGATCAAGTTGTTTTGGTTGAACCCTTCCATCCAACCGAAGTTGTTGATGAAGTAGGTGTAGTCAAACACGCGGCTGCGGGCCAATCGGAATTCGGAGACGACGTCCACGGTCTTCCGGGGCTCGTCGGCGTCGGCGATATTGTTGCCGTTGCGATCCACCCACCCGATCACGCGGATCACGACCATTCGTCCATAGTTGTCACCCGCCGGTTGCCAGTATTTGATAACTCCGGCGGCAAACTTCCCGACTCCTGTCAGCTCGGACGATTGCGCCGATTTGGGGGCCAGTTCGGTGGCCCCGGCGAGCTGGGTGTCCAGGTCAGTGAACATCTGGGATTGCTTGAAAGGCCTCCAGAGCGAGAGGAGCACGGACTGGATGCCGGCATCGCACAGTTGGGTGGTCTGGGCTTCAAGCGTATTGCGGCGGGCTAACCGGATCGAGACGGTTGCCCGGTCGATGTAACTGGTTGCCGCGACGGTGATCACCATCATGAGTCCGAATGTCACCATCAGGGCGACGCCGCGTTCTTTTCGGTTCTTTCTTCGTGTGCGTTTCATCGTCGTATTCCCCCTCACTTGATCAGTTCCGGCACGTTTCGCAAAACGACCCGTTCCCTTTTTCTCGACCTGACGGTTTCGCCCGGTTTGCCCCCCTTGCTGCCCGTGACGACGGTCACCGTGACCTCACTCACAAGCCCGCCGGCGTTCGGGACAAAAACCCGGTAGGCGGGCGCTTCTTCTTCGCCATAAGACGTGTTGTATCGCTGGGATCCGTAAACCGTTGAATGGAGCATAAACGGATCCTTAGTGAGCACGTTTTTGGCGATCGTCCGCGTGTTGGTGCCGTCGTTCAGCTTGAGCTTTCCGCCGCTCACAAAAAGCCTCCGGTCGATCCCGTCCCAAACAATAGGGACTTCAAAGTTTCCGCTGGCATCCTTTTTTGGTTTGCGGTAAGTGACTCCCATCCCATCCGCATCGACGTTCACGTAGATCGCCTCTCGCAATTCGTCGGCGGCGATGGAGACGGCTTGCCGGGTATAGGAATCGCCATCAATCATGCCTTCTCCGCGGGCCCAGGCAGCCGCGACGCCGATGAACATGGTGACGGCCGCCGTAATTACGATTGTCGAGATCACCGATCCGACGACGACCTCGGCGAGTGTAAATCCTTTATTTCTTCGGTGGCGGGGGTGGGTCATGGGAGGGTTAAAGGTTGGCGACCAACGTGGTCAAACGAACAGATTTGGTGACGCTCTTTTCTTTCCAAGCCACAACGACCGTGACCTGGCGCATATCGATCCCGGTTTGGGTGGCATAGATGTAGCCTTTGCCGCCGGGGAGGACTTTGGCCGGGCTATCAACGAGCCCGGAATCGACATTGGTGAACTCCAGGGCTTGTTCACCGGCCGGTCCGCATCCGTAAGTGGCAGTTGAAGAAAGGGCAGAGGAATCGGCCAAACCGTTCACAACGAACTGCGCATTGGACGCGTTGGGGTAGCCGTCGTGCCGCACCCGTTCGATCATTTTTTGGGCGAGACTTGTTGCCGCATTCATGTTGTCCGCCTTGCCCCGGGTGAGGTTGGCAACCGGGATCGTGGCCGAAAAGATCAACGCGCAAGCCAAGGCCAAGAACGAGGCAAACATGGCTTCGATCAAGGTGTGGGCTCGTAGGCGTCTTTGGGCTCGTTGCATAAGGCGGTGCCTGGGGATGGTCTCCCCTGGGGTGTTGTTCCTCATCGGTGTGGCAAAACCCCTAGTAAACATTTCGGAAAAATTCCATCGGTTCCAAATGCCGACTGGCCCACATCTGCTGCGATGCGGGCCAAGGTCGGAGGATTTGTGCCCTTTTGGGGGCTTAGAGTCCGGCGGCGGCGATGGCGGCAGCCTTGGTAGCCGCATCTTGGAAGTCGTCGGAATTCTTGCCTTTGAAGGTCGGCAAGGTGGCCATGTCGTTGGCGACATAGTCGGTGCCGGCGCCAACCGGGCCGACCGGCCATTTCTTCAGGTAGGTCGGGGTGAGGTCAGCGCTCGTTGGGGTTGCCGTGCTGGCTGCCCCGGTGTCCATCGCCCATTGCTCCTTGGCCGATTCGATTTGCTTCAGGTTCCCGACAACCGTTTGGACGCGGCTGTTTTGCCGGGCCTTGACAAAGTTGGGGACCGCAATCGCCAGCAGGATGCCGATGATCAGGACGACGATCATGATTTCAACTAGGGTGAAACCGCCTGTCTTGCTTTTCATAGTTCTCTCGTTCCTCGTGCGTTCAGCCCTGTTGAGGGCCTGCCAAGTGTGCTTGTGCCTCAAACCCCACCGCATTCCCCCCGTATTTGTATGGTTCTTGAGGAAAACAATGATTTCCCAATCATCACCGGACTCCCGCCTAAACGAAAAGTTGCGCCCCAGACCTCGTCTGGGGCGCAACTGCTTCTGATTGTTGGCCGAGGCTTAGAGTCCGGCGGCAGCGATGGCAGCAGCCTTGGTTGCCGCATCTTGGAAGTCGTTGGAGTTCTTGCCTTTGAAGGTCGGCAAGGTGGCCATGTCGTTGGCAACATAGTCGGTGCCGGCGCCAACCGGGCCGACCGGCCATTTCTTCAGGTAGGTCGGGGTGAGGTCAGCGCTCGTCGGGGTTGCCGTGCTGGCTGCCCCGGTGTCCATCGCCCATTGCTCCTTGGCCGATTCGATTTGCTTCAGGTTTCCGACAACCGTTTGGACGCGGCTGTTTTGCCGGGCCTTGACAAAGTTGGGGACTGCAATCGCCAGCAAGATGCCGATGATCAGGACGACGATCATGATTTCAACGAGGGTGAAACCGCCTGTCTTAGTTTTCATAGTTCTCTCAAATCCTCCGGTTGACAGCACCAGTTGCCCAGGGTGTAAACCGCCAACTAACTCGTTCCGCAATGACCGCCCGGAATCAGAAAGCAAAAATACGGGATTTGAGCCGTGGGGGGTCGCATTCTCAAAAGCGGCAGATCGTCTAACCTAATATGATGGTTCGTTGGACAATGGTATTCGTCGCGGCCGCCGCCCTGGCCGCCACCGGGTGGGCCGACCCGTTCCGCCCAAGCGTCCTCCAACAAATCGACCTGGGCAAAAAGGCAGCCGAACAAATTCGAAAGGAAGAAAAGGTCTTGCCCGCAAGTGACCCGAGGGTCATTGAATTGCGCCGGATCGGCGACAAGCTCCGAGCCAAAATCCCGGCCAAGGAACTCAAGGATCGTCCCTGGGAATTCAGCTTCGACGTTATTGATTCCAAAGATGTCAACGCCTTTGCCCTGCCGGGTGGCCCGATCTTTTTCTACACCGGGCTCTTGGACAAAATGAAGACCGAGGACGAAGTGGCGGCGGTCATGGGGCACGAAATGACCCATGTCCGCAACCAGCACTGGGCCAGCCAATACGCCGACAACCTCAAGCGCAAACTCGGGATCATTGTCGTCCTCACCGTCATCGGGGCAAACCAAGACATTTTGAATGCGACCGACATGCTCGACGACATCTTGATCGGGCTGAAGTACTCGCGCAAACACGAATCAGAAGCCGACACCGTGGGCTACGACCTGATGACCGAATCAGGATACAACCCCCAAGGGATGGTCGACTTGTTCCAAATCCTGCTGGATCAAGGGGGATCCAAGCAGCCGGAATTTATCTCGGATCACCCCGACACGCAAAAACGGATCGACTCGATCAAAGATCGGATGAAGAAAGACAGCCGGTCGTTCCCCGCCCTCAAACCGAGGAAATCCAAATTGGCCAGCGGGCCCAACTTGGATGTCTCATGGGTTGGCGGATGGCCAAACCTAGGGCCGATCAACCCTGGCTCGGCTGGAACTGGAGCGGGCCAGGATCCCCTCCAGAAGGGTGGGGGTCTCTTGACAGGGCGATCACGCTGGCTTGCCGGGCCACTTCTCCCGCAACCGATTTGAATGCCGCAGATGCCGGCGAATGCGGGTGCGTCGTCAAAACCGGTTCACCGGAATCCCCGGCAAAGCTGACTTCCGGGTCGAGCGGGATCGATCCCAGGTAGGGCACGCCGAGATCCTGCGCAAGCTCTTCGCCGCCTTTTCCGGCAAAAACCCGGACGGTCTCCCCGTTGGGCAACGTCATGGCACCCATGTTTTCAACCACGCCAAGAACCGGGGTGTTTAACCGGCGGAAAAGGGCGGCGCAGCTCCCGGCGATGTTGGCTGCGACATTGTGCGGGGTGGTGACGATCACGGCCCCGGTTAGTGGCACCTGTTGCGCCAGGGTCATCGGGGCATCCCCGGTTCCAGGCGGTAAGTCGACGATGAGGTAATCCAAGGTGCCCCACTTGACATCGCTGAGTAGTTGCTTGACGGTCGATGCGACCATGGGACCGCGCCAAAGCGGGGTTTGACCCTCCTCCAAAAGGTAGCCGAGGCTCATCAACCGGATCCCGTACCGCTCGATGGGAATGATCTTCGCATCCTGGGTCAGGGGGTATTGACCATTGGTTCCCGTCATCATCGGGATGCTGGGACCATAGACATCGGCATCCATGAGCCCGACTTTGGCCCCTTGCATGGCCAAAGCGACCGCCAAATTGACGGTAACGGTGCTCTTGCCCACGCCGCCTTTGCCCGATGCCACCGCAATGATTTGCCGGACGGTGGGCAGCATATCGGCCGGATTGGGCCGTTCGCGAACTTGCGCGGTCATTTCAACGTGGACAGCCTCGACTCCCGGGATCGCCGCCACGGCTTCGCGGGCTTGTTCTTCCAGGATCTCTTTGACCGGGCAGGCCGGGGTCGTGAGCTGGACGGTGAAACCGACAGTTCCGCCTTCGATCCGGACATCTTTGACGAATCCGAGGGTCACGATATCCTGGTGCAGGTCGGGGTCTTGGACAGCGCGCAAAGCGTCGAGAACCTGGGACTCGGTGACGGCCATTGGTTCAAAAGAGGCTACCTAGTTTGCAAACCCTATCCCTGCGTGGAATCGGGACCGCTGGCGCGGCCGGGTTCAACCGGGAAGAGGGCTTTGACCGCAGGGCTCATGAACATGATCGCCAATGGTAAGCCGAGCGGCAGACAGCAACATTCCAACGTGCCCATGATTTGGTTGACCACATGGGCCGTCCACCACTTCCGGGTTTGAGGGGCATTCGCCAGGCCGACATTGAGGACCGCCAAGATAAACGCGAGGATCCCCACCATTGAATAGAGGCCGACCAGCATCTGCTCCGAATACCCTAGGGATTCGAACATCGCCTGGCTGTTGACATACACGGTGTGCGTGTTCCCCCGCGCCCAAAAACACCCGAGGCCGGTGAGCATCCAAAAAACGACCCGGCAATAGCAGTAAACCCGGTTGACCAGCACGACCGTCTCGGGTTTCATCGGGCAAGAAGTTACCCCGGATGTGCCATTCTGGGCTGTTGCCATGCCTGGGCAGATCGCCGCCGGAACCGCCTGCTTTTTTGCCGGGGTCGTTTGCACACTGCTGGTGTTGTTTCACGTCGTCACCGGAAGGCTGGGCCTTGTTCTTGCGGCGGTGGGCGCATTCGACTATATTGTGGCGGTGTTGGTGATTGCCAACGCCCGGAAGAAGAGGTGAGTTTACGCACCCCGTTCGATAGCCTGACCTTGGCCGCCGTTTTGCACGAAACGGCGTTCTTGGCGGGGGCCAAAGTGCAGCGGATCGTCCAATTGGACGATTCCACCTTGGTGTTTGGGCTTTACACCAAAGGCCAAGAGCACCAATTGTTGGTGAGCTGGCATCCCGAGCTGTTTCGCATCCACTTGCTGGCTAACCGGCCGACGGCTTTGGGCGAGCCTCCTGCGCTCTGTATGGCGCTGCGGAAATACCTTGTCGGCGGCCGTTTGGAGTTCATCCGACAACGCGGATTGGACCGTGTGGCGGATTTCGGCTTTGCCTCGGCCCATGGAGATTTCCAGATGGCCGTCGAACTGATGGGACGGCACAGCAACGCTGTTTTGGTCGATGGCAACCGGCGGATTTTGGCGGCCGGAAAAACGGTGCCCTTGCGGCTCTCCAAGCGGCCAATCAGAATTGGGCAGGGTTATGAGCCGCCCCCGTTCGACGCCAAACCTTCCCTTCTGCTCGCCCACGAGGGCGACGAATTGGGCGGGTTTGAAGGGGTCTCGCCGTTTTTGACCAAACTGATATCGGCCGGGGTTTCCCTGTCCGATGTGCAACGTCGGATCCGGGAAAACGATTGGGATCCCTGTTTGAGTAACTCAGCTGGCGCCTATCCGCTTGATTTTTCGATTCTGGATCAATCGGCCATCCCCAAACCCAACCTCAACACTGCCCTAGAGTCTGCCTATGTGGATCGTGGGCTCCGCGACGCGCTTGCCGGTCAAAGGAGCCAACTTGCCACGCAATTGCAAAGGGTTGCCGATGCCCGAAGGGCGGCCCTTCGAGGTATCGAGGAAGCGATAGAACTGGCTGACCGCGCGGCCGAAATCCAAGCCCAGGCCGAATTGATCTTGGCTTACCAAGGCTCGATCCGGCCAGGGCAAAAGCAATTGGATGCTTGGGATTTCCAAGGCGAGCCGGTTCAGATCAAGCTCGATCCGGAAATGACAGCCGTCGAAAACGCCAATCGCTTGTTCGCAAAAGCCAAACACGCCAAAGAACGCCGCGACGAGGTTGAAGCCCAAGGTGATCGCCTGCGCCAAGACCTGACCACGGTCGAGTCGTTGCTGATCCAAATCGAAGGGGCCGCAACGCTTTCTGAACTCGGATCCGTACGCGCAGAGGCCGACAAGCGCAAGTATCTCCACCATGCGGCCGCCCCCAAGGCCAAAGAAGACCGGCCCTATGAAGGCAACCCGATCCGGGAATTGCTCAGCCCTGGTGGGTTCAAAGTCCTTTATGGGACAACCGCCACCAGCAACGACTTTTTGACCAACCGGGTCGCCAAAGGCAATGATTGGTGGTTCCACGTCCGGGGCCAGACTTCGGCCCATGTGGTGTTGCAGACCCACAATCAACCCGACAAAGTCCAGCGGCCAGATATCGAGTTTGCCGCGCTCGTCACCGTGCGGAACAGCGTGGCCAAGCACGGATCGTTTGTGCCGGTCGATTACACGTTGAAGAAGTACGTCCGGAAGCCGCGCGGTTCGGCACCCGGGCTCGCCGTCTACGAAAGGGAGAAGACGATCCATGTGGATCCCTAGCTGGGTCTCCTTTTGGGCGGCCGACCAGAATCTTTACCGGGCGATCCACATCGGCCTGCACCGCGAGTTCCTGGACCGGTTGATGCTCTTGCTCACCTACACGGGCGACGGACACATCCAGATTCCGGTGCTGCTTGGATTGGTTGCTTGGCCCAAAACCCGCCGCGCCGGCTACGCGTTGGCAGCGGGCTACCTCCTCTCGGGCGGCTTGCGGTTGCTCGTCAAGGATTGGGTTTCCCGGCCTCGGCCCACCAATTTTGAGTGGTCGCGCCCGTTGACGTGGCCTGGCGGCTTGCCCGGGGGGGCCGATGGGTGGCTTAGCCGCACGTTTGACGTGGTGCCGTTTGGGGATTCCAGTTTTCCCAGCGGACATTCGACGACCAGCTTTGCCATCGCGTTCATGGCGGCATGGCTGGTGTACAGGACGGAGAACGGTTGGATCGGCTGGGTGGCCTGCCTGTGGGCCACTCTTGTGGGGTTCAGCCGGGTGTACATCGGCGTGCACTATCCCGGAGATGTCGTGGGCGGGGCGGCATTGGCGGGACTCTGCACGTCTGCCGTCTACCTTTTGTGGGTCAACCGGGGCTGGCTACCGGGTTCCCCCGCCCGCCACGCCTCCCCAGAACCCGACGGGGCACAATAGCAGGCAGGATCCCCATGACATGGTCTCCTTTCTCTTGACTGCATTCGCACCGCCTCCGCCAGATCCCACCGAAATGTACGAGGTGATCTGCCGTCAGTTCGCCTCGCATCGGACGGGCTACTTCCGGGAGTCAATTGGGAGCGGCTCCGACCCAGACGCCGTGATGTTTAACTGGGGGCTGGGCGTTGTGCTTTCGGCGGAAAACGCCTTGGCCAGATTAGATCCCTCCCGCAAGCCGCGGCTTGTCTCAGTGATATCGATGGCTGAAACTTACTGGAACCCTCAGGGCCCGGTTCCCGGGTTCGATGTCAACCCAGGCCCTCCGTTTCCGGAAGACCGCTACTACGATGACAACGCCTGGATGGCAATGACGTTGGTTGAGAGCTACGAAGTCACGGGTGACCGCCATTGCCTGGAACTTGCTGGCAAGGCCATCGACTATTGCCTGAGCGGTTTGGACAGATCCCTTGGCGGCGGCATCTACTGGCGTGAAAACCACAAAGAATCCAAGAACACGTGTTCCAACGGGCCGACGGCCGCCGCCTGCCTGGCCGTTTACCGCCATACCAAAGAACCACGGCTGCTCGCCGCCGCCCAAGACATCTACGCTTGGACAAAGAAAAACCTGCAAGATCCCAAAACTCACCTGTTCTGGGACAACATGCGGCAGGACGGCTCGGTCGACAAGACTTTTTGGAGCTACAACACCGCCCTCATGATCCGGGCGGCAAAGGGATTGGCCCAGGCAACCGGCCAAAGCCGATTTGGGGAGGACGCGGCGGTGATGCAGCGGGCGGCCATGGCGAAATGGCTCAAACCCGCCGGAGTGATCGACGACGAAACCCAGTTTGCCCATCTGCTGTTCGAAAACCTGGATCCAGGCTCTTTCGATTACCGGCAGTACGCCGCAACCCTGGCTGCCTCTCGAAACAACGAGGGCTTGTTCGGCACCCGTTGGGGGCAGCGAGCAGGTTCAAAATCCCAAATGCTGCACCAAGCGGCCGCAATCCGGGCCCTAGCAGTTGCTGAGCTGTGGTCCCGCGCTAAATAGCCAAGACGGTTCCATCGACGACGATCTTTCCGGCGTCGGCATCCACTGTATCCAATCGGATGTCGATTGGTAGGTCGGACGCATCGAAGATCGGGTTGATTTTGGCGATCTGCGATTCGACGAGGTTTTTGGCCGCACCGCCCATAACGTCCACGGATTCGATGCGCACTATCAGCCGCTTCCCTTCTTGGATTTCCAGCGAGCAAGCGGCTTTGACCGGGATCGTGACAACGATTTGGGCCTTTGCTTCCACATAGATCAACCCGTCGGAGATTTGGACTTGGAAGTCTTTGATGGAGTTGGGGGCCTTGGCAGCCAGCAACTGGGCGACCGCACCTTCTGTGACGACGGCGCGGGCTTTTCCGGGCTGGGACAGCCTGATGTGAAACGGGTCGGCCGAGCAATCCGCCTCTTGACCGGAGACTTCGAAGCTTTCGACAACCAATCCAAAGTCCAGCTCAATCTGCTCGAATCGGGCTTTCACCGCTCCGACTTTTAGGCCCTTCACGCCAGAACTCTACCCTTGGGCGATCACCCAGGTTGCGGGGCCTACTGTGCCCCCCTGGATGATTGCCCGTCATACCCTAGACGGAGTAAATTCCAAAGCAATGATCCCAATGCTCCTCGGACTCATCCCGATGCAGAGTTCTGCCCCACCTGAAATCAAACGCGAATTCCGCGCCGCATGGGTGGCGACGGTGGACAACATCGACTACCCCAGCAAGCCTGGGCTCCCGGTCGAGCAAATGAAAGCCGAGATGCTGGCCATTTTGGACAAGTGCAAGGAGCTGAACATGAATGCCATCGTGTTCCAAGTCAGGCCGCACGCAGACGCCCTGTACAAATCAAGCTACGAACCCTGGAGTTACTATTTGACCGGGAAACAGGGTAAGGCACCTGATGGGGGTTTCGATCCGCTCGCATTCACTGTCTCGGAAGCCCATAAGCGGGGCATCGAAGTCCATGCGTGGTTCAACCCCTACCGGGCCAACCACCCCGCCCAAAAGGGGCCGATCTCCCCAGACCAGATCTCCAATGCCCGGCCAGACCTGGTTGTGGATTACGGCAACTTGAAGTGGATGATCCCGACCGCCAAGGATGTCCAGGACCGCTCATACAATGTATTTATGGAGGTCGCCACCAAATACGATGTGGACGGAGTCCACATCGACGACTATTTCTATCCCTATCCGGTTGAAAAAGACGGAGCCAAAGTGCCATTTCCCGATGACCAGCTCTACAAGAACTACTTGCAGTCTGGCGGGCAACTCAGCCTTGGCGACTGGCGGCGCAAGGGCGTCGACGACTTCATTCTGAGAGTTCACGAAGGACTGAAAAAGCAGACCCCCTGGGTGAAGTTCGGGATTTCGCCTTTTGGCATCTACCGCCCCGGCCAGCCGGAGGGAATCAAGGCGGGGATCGACCAATATGACGAGCTCTATGCCGACGCGCTCAAGTGGTACCAGCAAGGGTGGTGCGACTACTACACCCCTCAACTGTATTGGCCGATCGCCCAAACCGCCCAGGCCTTCCCCACCCTGCTTAATTGGTGGGTTGCCAACAACCGGGCCAAAATCCACTTGTGGCCGGGGCAGTTCACCAGCCGGACTGATCCCAAGGGCGGTAATTGGAAGGCAAGCGAAGTCACCGACCAAATCAACTTGGTTCGCAAAAGCCAGGGGGCAGACGGGACAGTCCACTTCAGCATGAAGGCGATCCAATCCAACTGGAACGGCGTCGCCGATGCCTTGGCCACCGCATACCGGGAGCCGGCCCTGGTTCCAGAATCCCCTTGGATGAAATCGCCCAACCCGGGCGCGCCCGATGTGATTCTGGACAAAAAGAGCCCGCCGAGCCTGCACTTCTCGGCTCCGAATCAAAAGGGGGTGAGCCTGTTCGTCCTGCAAGATTCGAATGGGGCGGTAGTGACGACGGGTGAGCCCGGTGCCGTCCAGTTGGCCAACGCCCCCGGCCAAACCGTGTTCCTGCGCATTATGGATCGGACGGGCAAGCTCGGGCCGTTCAAAGCGGTGGATGGGTATCGCCTTTCGGCAAAGGCAACAGGACCGAAAACGTCGAACCGCGGTTGAGCAGGCTCTCGACTTTCACCGTGCCGCCATGGAGTTCGGCCAGGTGTTTGACGATGGCGAGACCCAGCCCCGTGCCCCCGCTGGCGCGGGATCGGCCTTTGTCAACACGGTAAAAACGTTCGAAGATTCGGTTCAAGTGCTCGCTGGATATCCCCAAGCCGCTGTCGGAGACCGTGAGGACGGCTTGGCCGCCGACATCAGCCAGGTGCACGGCGACCTTGCCTTCCACCGTATAGTTGATGGCGTTGTCGATCAGGTTGAAGGCGATCTGCGCCAACTGGGTTTCGTTGGCGAAAAGGCTGAGCGATTTCGGGCGCTCGGTCTCCATGGCAAGGCCCTTGGCGGCGGCTTTTTTCTCCAACTGTTGGGCTACCGTCCCGACGATTTCGGCAAAGTCGCACTTGGTGCGCTGCACGGTGCCGCTTTCGGCGATGCTGAGGGTAAGGAGGTCATCGGTGATCCTGGTGAGCCGGTCGACTTCGCGGATGATACGGTCCAGGTACTTTTTTTGAAGATCCTCGTCGCAATCCGGTTCTTCCAGGGTTTCGGCCATGGCCCTTATGGTTGTCATGGGCGTGCGGAGTTCATGGCTGACATTGGCGACAAAATCGCGGCGGACAGTTTCCAGGTGCCGGAGTTCTGTGACATCCCTAAGCTTGAGGAAAAGGCGGTCTTCGCCATACTCTTCGGCCCAGCACCGGGCTTGCACGATCCTTTGGCGGGGGTGGTGCAAGGCAACTTCCCGTTCCTGTGGTTTGCCAGTCTGGACGACGGTTTCCGCCAATTCGGCCAGTTCGTTGCTGAGGGTGACCGATCCGAGCGGTTCGCCTTCGCGGTCGCCGATCCGGAAGAACTCATCAGCCTGAGAGTTGAAGTAAAGGATCTTCAAGGCGGGATCCAGCAAGAATATTGAGGCATCGATGCCCTCGGCAAGGTCATCCAGGGCGTCGCGATGGCGAACCACTTGGGATTCCAGCGACTCGATCTCGCTTTCGAGCGCGGCCTTCTCCTCTTGGGCTCTCTCAATTTGCCGGTTTGTTTCAAACCACCCGGCCAAGGCGGCGATGCCGAATCCGGCCATGGCGACGAGCCCCAGAATCCGGGAATCGGGCGAAAGGGCGGCCAGGGCTCCGGCCCCCAGGGCCAGGATCCAAAACACCGGCGCGTAAGGGAGCCACTTCACCAGGACTTCTTATACCTGGGATCACCTTGCCGCCTGAAACCTGCCCATGCAGACTGTCAACGGGAACCCCTGAGAGTGCCGATTCCGGGAGGTTTGCGCCAGAATGGGTGGGAATGAAGCGTGTCCAAGCCTACGTGCGGCTGAACAAGCTGGAGCCAATCCAAGATGCCCTGGCCGACCGCGGCATTTTGGGGCTCACCGTTATGGAAATCCGGGGGTTTGGACGCCAGCAAGGCCAAACAAGCACATTCCGAGGATCGAACTACGCCCTGAACCTTGTGCCGAAAGTCAAACTGGACATTGTGATCCGCGACAACCAGCTAGACGACTGCTTGGAAGCCATTACCGGGGCTGCCCACACCGGCGAGCTCGGCGATGGCAAGATCTTTGTGACGGAAGTCTTGGAAGCCGTGCGGATCCGCACCGGCGAACGGGGGGAAGACGCCTTATGAACACCGACGACCGACCTGTGCTGGCCGCAAACTTTGACTACGACCTGTGGGCCAACTTGAAATGGCTCGAGTTCTTGCAGGCCGAGGGCACCGACGGCGAAAAGGAGGTCTTTGGCCACATCCTGATGGCCGGCTCCCTGTGGGCCAGCCGAGTGAACGGGGATTCGCCAAGCGCCATACCGATCATCCCCCTCACGACGGAGGCACTGCAAACCAACCACTCGCTGTGGATTGGCTTGATTGAAACCCATGCGTGGGATCACATCATCCCCTATCGCCGGCTCAACGGAGAGGCGCAATCGCTGCCGTTTGGGGAGATCGCGCTGCACGTAGCCAACCACGGCACCTACCACCGGGGGCACCTGCGCGGCCTGTGCCAAGCCCGAGGGTGCGGGTCGTTCCCCGAAACCGACCGGATGCTGTTCTCCCTAAAGCGGTTGCCGCCATCCCCTTGATTCAGACTCTGGCCCGGGAGAGATGGGGGCTAAAAAGCAAATCCCCCGATCCTAAGGAACGGGGGATTTTGGGTGCGGGGACATCACCTGTTCCGAACTTTCGCCCCATCGTGCTGGAGGTTCAAATTCCGAGGTTCGGTGACGAGAGGCGTTTGCGGGGCCATCGAAGCAACCGAATTCGACGACATGAATGATACTCACCTTGACCGAGCCGATTGCAGACCGTTGGCTTTTGGGGACGCCTGAGCTTGAACCGACTCTCAATGGTCAATGGTTGGCAGCAGCAATCCACGAAGCTTTGATTGAACGAATTCAAGATCGTCGAATGGGGTGGTGATGTCGTTCTTGCGGACGAACGCGCGCCATCGAGTGCTCACTTGAGGATCGTTTGCGAACTCTTTCTTGAAGCAGATCGGCACCTCGACGGGAAGTTCGGTCTTGCGGCGGCGAAATGTTGCCTCGACAGCCCTTCGTAGAGTGTCTGCGTCAATGAACATGGAGTAAGCCAGCATGGCTACGTCGAAGTAGTCCTTCATGCGGCTGTTGTTCAATCCAAGCACCACCATCGCGTGGAACTTCTCCGCAATGGCTGTCTCGACGGGGTAGCCGCGAATCCTTGCCTCAGGCACCGCAGAGACAATTCCTGGGATGATAATCTCGACTGGACCAGGAGTCACAGCGTCGCCAAGGCCAACGTCAATTTGAAGCGGAATGCGGGCGGTTCCCAGGTAGCCAACCAACTTGATTCTCGACCCTCCGTATGCCTGCTCTTCGCGAATCAACTCGGAAGTAACCGAATCTGAATCAAAGACGACTCCGTCCTCAGCACACTCAATTTCGCAGATACTGACAAAGAGGTCTCGAAGCTCGTCAAGGTCAGAATTCGTGAGGGACAGGAGGTCGAGATCGCGTGTGGGACGATGCGCAGAGCCTGTCCAGAACAGGAACATCGTTGCGCCCTTGATAAGAAACTGATCGCGATACGGTGAGATCGACAGTCTGTAAAGCAGCCGAAACCCGACATATCTCGCGAGCAGTGGGTTGAACGGCTCGGAGTTCTTCGCGGCCTCGTTCTTGAGTCGTGAAAGGATTGAGGCAGAGACGTTTGACGGAGCTGGTTTCATGCGGTAATCGCTTCAATGTAGGGACGCATGATCCGATCAACTCGGTTGAGCTTTCCGAAGTGGGCTAGTTCGTCGAGCGTGAACTTTCGAAGCCGCCAGCCTTCTCTTAGGGCCTCGACGGCCACATCGTATCCCACCTTGGACCGCATGCGAAAGCAGTCAGCGACGGTCTTGGCCGCGCCGAAGACCCGAACTGGGACGCCTTCGATTTGATGCACTTCTACTCCAGCAGACAGGTAAGGTTCCGAGAGTCGCGTAACGCGGAGCTTGTGGTGATACGTTGGTTTCCTTGCCCCGTCTGGCAGGGCTATCCAAATCTCATGCGGAACCTGTGTGCCGATTTCGTGGAACGCAAGCGCTGAGATCAGAGACACTACTGCTGATGGGATGGCCTTAGCAACCTCGGCGAGATCATGCCACTCGGTCAGGGGGTGATCCGCAGTCGCGTACAGCCCTCGTCCAAGACGCTGAAGCTCTCCATTTCTGACAAGTCGAGTTAGCATCACTCTCGGAAAGCCTGCATCGACGATGTCCCGAGTTCGGGCTACTCCACGCTCTGTCACGAACTTCACCAGCGCCTCGGTATTCCTCTCGTGTTCCATTTTGTCGATCATTGTACTTCACTATCTACGTTTCGGAACACTCCGCGTAAATCTTAACTGAGGTGAACGAGGCGGCAGCGTGCGAGAACAGACTGTGATTAGGCCCGCACTCCGCGGTAGACCAGGTTAGAAATTGCATACATATCGCCCCTGAGGAGTGCATTTTCTAACCTCAACACGCTGGCAGAACTTTCCCCCTGACTTCGAGCGGGAAAAAGCTATATGCGGTGTGAAAGCGTATCAGCACATCACCGACCGCATCATTCGCGCCATCGAGACCGAGGGTCTTCTCCCTTGGCGAAAGCCATGGCGCGCCGAATCCCCCCGAAACCTTCGGGGCAACAACTATCGTGGCATCAACCGACTTGTCCTGTCGATTCAGCCCTATGCCGATCCTCGCTGGGTGACGTTCAAACAAGTGTCCGAGTTGGGAGGGCATGTGCGACGAGGCGAGCACGGCACCCCAATCATGTTCTGGAACGAAGTCGAGGAAGAGCGCGGCAGCGAAACGCAGAAGCGAATGGTGGCCCGCTATTACTATGTCTTCAACGTCCAGCAAACAGAGGGCTTGAACCTAGAACCGCTTACAGAGGGGCTTGACGAGTCCGCATGCTCGTCGGTCGCGTCCCTCGCTGAGATCATGTGCCCAAGTGTGGACGTCCATCGGAAAGGAACTGCCGCCTACTACTCTCCACCTGAGGACGTGGTCGTAATGCCTCGTGCTGAACTATTCGATTCTGCCGAAGCCTACGAGCAGACCCTTGCTCACGAATTGGTTCACGCCACGGGGCACTCCAGTCGGCTCGCTCGAAAGGAGGTATGCGATCCGATTCAGTTCGGATCAGACCCTTATGCCCGTGAAGAGTTGGTGGCCGAATTGGGAGCCGCATTCCTTACTGCCGACCTAGGAATCCACAGCGACGTCGAACAGAGCGCCTCGTATGTCGCTGGTTGGCTCAAGGCACTTAAGAATGACAAGTCGCTCATTATCAAGGCCGCCAGCTCCGCTCAAGCTGCCGTGGACTTCATCCTCGCCCCCATGGCTGGGTCGGTGGCCTGAAAGGAGGCGCAAATGAAACGCAAGCAACAAGAACTTCGCTACGCATTGCACGCGGCACAGTCTCAGCGCCAGGATATTCGCCGCGCATTCGTCGATGCCGAGGAGCGCCTTGCTTCTGTTATGCACCGCCGAGCTGGACTCCGAGATATCGGTGATCTTCGCCGCGAGTTGAGCGCCGCCGAGTCCATGATTCAGTCAATGGAAAGTGCTGTGGTGGCCTACCAACAAGCTCGATCTCGCGCCGAACACTTGCGAGGGGAGATTAGCGCCTGGAGAGATTTCCAGGCAGAGTTAGATTCGGTGGAGACCCTACTGCGCTCGCTTCGCCAAAGAGAAGAGGAGATCGAGCGCCTCATCCAACTGCTCGAAGAACTCGTCAACGAGGAATTGGAGGGTCTGTAACCTTGGAAACTATCCCGCCTCGTCGTTCCACTTCGATCCAGATCGTGCTCAACTCGACTCCGAGTCCGCGCGCGATTTTCGCCACGACGGCCAAAGTTGGGTTCTTCGATCCGCGCTCCACATGAGTCATGTACGTTCTGTGGATTCCGCATCGATAGGCGAACTCCTCCTGAGAATAGCCTCGCTCGACTCGCCAGTCTCTGACCACTTGTCCGAAAACTTGGGCGAGGCTCTCCGCTGGCATGCGTAGATGCTGGAGGAGGTTGCATCATATAGTCTACAGCCGATAAACTGGTGACCATGAGGCACATCCCCGCGTATGCTGTGCTGCTGACTCTAGTGGTCGGCAGCCTTGCCAGTGGATGCAAACAAGGTCCAGGACGCTACGAGTCCATCGCTGTCGGCTGCGTGAACTCATCCTACGGTTGGCACATGAGCGTTGAGCAAAAGCGCTCACTTATCGCCATGGGACGAGATTTGGATTCAGGCAAGCCATGTGCAGCAAATGACATGTACTGTGTCAGGGTTCGCGAATACAACCGCGGAGTTCTTGAAAACATGGAACGGGGCGGCTGCCGCTGATGAAGATCGTACATGGCCTTGCGGTGCTAATGACCTTTGCTGCGCTTCTCTCTTTAGGCTGCCAGAAAATCAAGGGGCCGTACGAGACGAGAATGGAGAATCTCATGAAGTCGCCCCGATACAACAGCCTGACCCCTCAAGACAAGGAGGAATGGATTGGAAAGGCTCGGAGGGCGGATGAGATATCTACAAAATCCTCCCAAACGCAACAGGAAACGATTGACCTCTCTTCCATCCGTCGCATGTTGGACTTTGAAGAGAGCCTCGGTCCGAGCGACTTCAGGTGGGAATTGCCAGCCAATGATCGAAGGTGAACCGTGCGCTAGCTGTGGGGTGAATGCCAAAACCAGAAGCGCATCGAGGCAGAGCGTGAACGCGCCAAGCAGGCCGACCGAGACCGATGGAAGTGGGAGGACACAAGGAGCGCGGCAGGTTGCGCAGGTAAAGGGTGTCTCTGGACCGTCGCCATTGCTGGCCACCTCGTCATGGTTAGACCGTGGCTCTTGCCTGTCTTCCCCTTAGTTGCCCTGATGGCAATCTGTGCATTCGTCGTGGCACTAGTTTTCGCCCCCTTCTTCAAGAGGTAGTTGGCTCAAAAGATTCCCCCCAACTTCATTTGAGACAATCCCTACATGGGATGTGAAAACCTCTGACATCCTGCCAGAGCGAACTCTGCTCGACGCAATCTGCACCTATCACGAGCACCTCGTTCGACGAGCGATTTCGCGCAGAAATGACGCCAGCCAAGCGTGGATCGAGAGCTTTGTACGTTCCACCACCCGTGATGCGGTGATGAACCTCTTGGACAAAAGAGGGTTTCTCGCCGAGCTAAGGGAGCGACTCCCATCTCACGAGCTGATTGGAACAGACGATCCGTTCGACCTCGAATTCTGGAAGCTGGCCGCGCAAAACGAGTCGCTGATCAACGATCAGAGCGACATCGACATTGACGATGCTTACTCCATCGCCGCCTTCGCGGAGATCATGTCCGAATCTGTCCTGTCTTCTCTTCGGGGCGGCTAGCCAAGTATAGAAAACATCAGTTTTGGATACAGGGGCTTGCTGAGACCCATTGAAAAAACAACGCGTGGGCCTCCGAATCTCAATACCTAGTCTCTCTTGCAACCACCCAATGAACTCCACTTAAGGGGTTTTTGATACTCCCAAACAACAATTACCATGGCTATCATCGGATACGCGCGCATATCGACCTCGGATCAATCCACCGACCTGCAAACTGATGCACTTCGTGCTGCTGGTTGCTCCAAGCTCTTCTCTGACCAAATGAGTGGAGCACGGCACGACAGGCCAGGCCTCCAGCAAGCGCTCGACTACGTGCGGGAGGGAGATACGCTTGTTGTATGGAGACTCGACCGCTTGGGGCGAAGCCTCTCTCATCTCATCTCTGTCGTCGAGCAACTTCAACGCAGAGGAGTGGAACTCAAGTCTCTAACAGAGCAGATCGATACAAACACGTCCAGTGGGAAGCTTGTTTACAGCATTCTCGCTTGCCTCGCGGACTATGAGAGAACCCTCATTCGCGAGCGAGTCAACGCAGGACTTGCAGCGGCTCGAAAGCGGGGCAGAATCGGCGGACGCCCGAAAGTCGTTGACGCTGCCAAGGCTCGCTCGATCCGAGCCATGCGGGCGCAGGGCATGACCACCAGCGAGATTCTCGAATCTGCCCAGATCAGCCGCGCGACGTTGTTTCGGTTTTACAAAGATGAAGAGGAGCGCAAGCAGCGGCGGGGTGCGCAATGACGGTTTTCAGCCTCTTGCTCTGCTCGCTGTTTATCATCTGGCTCACCTACGCGCTTCTACCCGAAAGTCGAAAGGAGTGGGTTCTGATTCCATTGGGGCTAACCTTCGCGCTGGTCGCGACGGGCATCGTGATTTTCGAAGCATTCACCGCTTGGATATTGCTATCGGCGATAACCCAGCGCCCAATCGAGTGCGCGGTTGCGGTGATTGCGTTTCATCTGATCATCGGGATCGCACTCTGGAGATCACGTTGATCGTGCTTCTCATAGCAGTTTGGCTCCTCGGCGCTCTTTCCGCCGTAACTGTCATGATCGCATGGATTGCCCAGTTCGTGAACCCTGCTCACGGGGACCATGTGCCTTCTCAGTTTGGAGAGGCAGAGTCAGGCACTGATCGCAATTGCTCAACGAGGCCATGAAGGCGCTCAGCGAGTCGTTCAGCGTCCTCAAGGCTCAGCCTGACAGACATGTTTGAGCCAGCATGGCTGACACCAATGATTAAGTCGCAGAAGCCGCGATGGATGACATGTCCGACGGTTAGTGCCGCTAGATCGTTCACATTTTCGTTGCGCACGTCCCTTCTTGTACATCCTCTTGCCAGGCCCCATACGCGTCGGTTCGTTCAGAACCCAAATGATGATTACGGATGGTTAGGCGCTGGCCGCGAAGTTAAGAGGCTTGGCGTAGAACAGGTACTTCATCTGATGCTGGACTTAGCCTCAGATTGAATCGAAGGAGAAAAATAGAAATGAAAACCGAAGCCGAACTACGATCACAATACGAGACAATGGCCTCTGCAATGGCAGACGATCCAGAACTGGCTGGGATGCTGGTCTTCGCAGGGATCGACATCATCCTGCGAGCAGGTGCACGAAGTGAAGACATCATCGACCTCGTTCGCAAAACAGCATTTGTTCTACGAACCGAATCAGAAGTGTCATGACTTGAAGGCTAGGCGTACGCCTAACAACTTTCTTACTTCAACGAGGTGTCCCCGCCTGACAGCCAGAACAATAAGCCTGAGGCGGAGCGGGCACGCGACGCTGCTGGGGCAGACAATCTGATCAAAACTTGGCGACCCAAGATCACCTCCACGGGCTGCTGTCGAGTCCCCAGCTCGCAGCGGCCCGCTCCATTTCAGGAGATGGAGATGATGAATCAGGACAAGGCACTGCACGAACAGTTCGCCGAAGTCACCGAACAGGTGCGACTTGCCAATGACAACCTAGAAGCAGCTCGATTTGCGTATGTCGAGAGTCCAACGAACAGAAACCGTCAAAGAATAGAAGCTGCTCGCCGCGAGTATCTAGTCGCCGTCGAAAACCGTGATTCCCTCGTCGAGCGGATCGCCGAAGGCGAGGCTTTCGAAGATGACAACTGGTGATACAAAATCACCTCATGTGGATCGATCCCGATGCCGAGCGCCAAGATTTGGGTCAGGGGTTGTTCTTCTATTGCGACGGACCATTCGCCTACTATACGGACCCCGACGGATTCGAAGAAATCCATCGCCTCCGCGCTCCCCGACTGCCCGACTATCAGCGTCTCGTGCCCACAACTTTCGAGATCGCCCAGGGTCTCTTCGCGCAGATTCACCAGCGCCGCGATTGGGGTGTACAGATCAGTCCAGATCGGTGGACCTTCGAATCTGAAGGGTCTGAGATTCGGACCAGGCACGGTTTTCGGCGAGGGCAACGAATCAAGCTGCAGGATGTGCTTAAGCATCTGACGGGCAGGAGCTGGTTTGCAAGGGGAACCACCGATAAACCAATTGCGAATTATCACCCTCGGGCCGACGGGACTATGGTCCCCAACTTCGTGCCTGCGCTTCGGTTCGATATCGACCTGGATCGAGTGTTCCGCAACTACAACTCGGATCGGCTGCTCAGAGAACTCCGATCCCAGAAGCGAGTGATTGAGGCCTCTGGACTCCCCTACCGCGTGTTTCGAACAGGATCACGAGGAGTTCAGGTGGTGATTCCGCTCCCTCTCTCAGTCCCCCCAAGCCTTGCTTCGCTGATCAGCGAGGGACTTAAGCTCGCACTAGCGGCCAGAGGATCATCGTTCGTTGGGGTTGACAAGGACAACTTGCACGGGCTGCTCAGGCTGCCTGGTGGCGTCCATGCGAAAACAGGTGATCTGGGCTTGTGGATCGACGTTGATGCTGGAGAGCTTCACTCGCTACAAGAGCAAATCTCACTAATGAAATCGGGCTTGACATGGTCCGAGCGAGATTCGTCTGCAATGTCGAACCAAGAGTTCACCAGGGCGGCTAACGACCTGATCAGACAGATGAGGGGCCGAGGCTACGATCTTCATCGCCTAGTGGAGAGTGACCTGGCGCTCACGATCATCGAGAAGCACTCAGCGAATGAGATCGCGGCAGCGATCCTGCGATCCATCGAGGAGGGGAAACGCGTTCGCCGTGAGATTGAGGTTGAACATGAGAGGTTCATGTCCGAGTTGCTTGGTCAGACTGAATCGGATGAGCTGATCAGCGAAGAGGCCGCTGCGGATCAGGAGTCTGCGATGGCTGAACAATCCGATCATCCCGCGGGCACCATCGAATGGGCAAGGTTGGTGTGGGACAAAGCCTACGAGCCTGGCGGACACTGGGAGTGGATCAACATGGCTGGCAAGCGAGGAATTCTTGCGGCAGCGATCCTATTCGGGGAAGACGGTGGTGAGCAAGCGCTTCTCGATCTCTCAAAGAGGATCGGAGCAATCACTGAGTCCGAGCTACGAGCGCGTGAGCATACGATCCGCGCATTGTGGAGATCGTTCGAACTGAAGGAGCATTTCAGACCAACAAAGACAGCTTCTGAGAAGTCGGCCCTGGTGCTCGGAGACTCGGACGAGGACATCGAGCAAATGGTCAACACTGTTCTAGGTCGAATGCTTGAAGTTCAGGCAAAGCCCCGATGGAGCTGGGACCTTGCCCGAAAGGTAGTCACCGTGCTGTTGATCGGAATTCGAGATTCGGAGAATGGCCGCCTTAGGATCAGCTTTGGCTCCATCTCCAATTCAATCAACCAAAAGTGGCCAGGCTCGAACTGCAATCGTCAGCGAGTTTCCGAAATGATCCCTCGCATCACGTTTGCGGACCAGTCGCTTGTTCGAGCCTTCCATCGCTATCGTGGACAGAGCTGGAAGTCGATCTCCGACGAGTATGCGCTCGCTGCGATGTTTAAGAACTCAGCTCTGTACAGACAGAGCAAGGCTCGATATCAGAGCTGGCTAGAAGCCAAGGAAGCGGAGTTTGAGATTGAGGATGATCATCCTGATGAGAGCTTCGCAGAAGCTCCTGAGCCAGTGTCACTCTCATTCGACGAACTCGTGATAGAGCCACAAAACCCTTAATATAAGGTGTAACGGTTCAGTGAGGGAGTGGGTACACGTCGCCCACGGACCTCGAACACGTGGTCTACGGCTCGCTCACACTCAAATCAAGCCCGCCTGAGTTCAATTTTCGACAAGGGGCATTCAATCGTCTAGACTTCGTGATTGAAATCAGTCAGCGACTGGCAGAGTCACCGAGCAGGTCTAGGCTTCGGCCACTTTGAAACTGAGAGTCATGCGATTCTCCAACGACCTCCAAATCAACGTCCAAAGTTGCCAGATCGCCCGAATCGAGCGCCTGATCAAGGCCGAAGAACGATCCATTCAGCGATTGCAACGAGAGCTTGAGATCGCCGCGAATCCCGATCTGAAGTCAAAGTGGCTGGCTGCGAGAAACCGTCTACGAGACCTACGGTTGGACCTCTTGAAAGCACTTCGTGGCTCGTTTTGAATCTGAACTGGCTTAGAAGCACTCCCAAAACTTTCTCCCTAATTTCCTTCGCGCGAGTCCTATGTGGATTCGAAATGAAAATCCACGCGCCTGCCGACGCCATCGTCTCCTTCCGCGACGAGCACTTCTTTCTCAGCAACATGTTTCCATGCCCACTGGTCGTGTGGGGTGAGAACTTCGCCACTTCTGAGCACGCTTACCAGTGCGCGAAGTTTCGTGCTGGAGAGTTTCGGGATCGGGTGAAAGGGGCCAACACCCCGAAATCGGCGAAATGGCTGGCGAGACGCCTCGGTGGTCAGCACCGACTCGACGGCCACGCCGAGCGACGATTTGACATCATGCTTGAGATCATTCGAGCGAAATTCAGCTCGCACGAGATGGCGCAGAGACTCTTGGCCACTGGAGATCGGCTCTTGATCGAGGGCAACACCTGGGGAGACCGACGCTGGGGATGTGTCCAAGCCAAAGACGGCTCTTGGAGAGGCAAGAACTGGCTTGGAGAGATTCTCATGCAAGTTCGATCAGAACTTCGAGAAGCTGCCCAGAATCGAACTTATGGCTCAACCCATGCGGCAAAATAGTCGCGTGGTCACTCTTGATCGACTGGAATCCCATCTGTGGGCAGCCGCGAACATTTTGCGGGGTCCTGTGGATGCCAGCGACTTCAAGACGTTCATCTTCCCGCTCCTGTTCTTCAAGAGAATCTGTGACGTATTCGACGAAGAGTACGAGGCGGCCCTTGAAGAATCGAGCGGCGATATCCAGTTCGCTCTCTTCGCTGAGAATCACCGATTCCAGATTCCAGAAGGAGCGCATTGGAAAGACGTTCGGGAGCGAACCGCCAATCTCGGCCAGGCACTGCAGTCTGCATTTCGGGCGATTGAGCAGGCCAATCCCGACACCCTTTTCGGCATCTTCGGTGATGCTCAGTGGTCGAACAAGGAGCGCCTCTCCGATGCGTTGATTCGAGACTTACTAGAGCACTTTTCGAAGCTGAGTCTTGGCAACGAGAACGTTACATCAGACCTATTGGGCGACGCCTACGAGTATTTGATTAAAAAGTTCGCCGACGCTCAAAACAAGAAAGCTGGAGAGTTTTACACGCCACGCAGTGTTGTTCGTATGATGGTCGAGGTCCTTGACCCGCAGGAAGGCGAGACGGCCTACGACCCTGCCTGCGGCACGGGCGGCATGTTGCTCGGCGTGATCCAGCATGCCCAAGAGAAGGGCTTGGACATCAAGCGGCTCTACGGCAAGCTCTTCGGCCAGGAAAAGAACCTGACCACAAGCGCGATTGCTCGAATAAACCTCATCCTCCACGGCAACGAGGACTTCAGAATCGCGCGGGGTGACACACTTCGAGACCCCGCCTTCTTCGATGGTGATCGATTGGCCCAGTTCGATTGTGTCATTGCCAACCCGCCGTTCTCTCTTGAGAGTTGGGGAGCAGAATCCTGGTCGAGTGACCCCTTTGGGCGAAACAAGACAGGTGTCCCGCCGAATGGAACGGCAGACTTTGCATGGGTTCAGCACATGCTGGCCTCGATGCACCCGAAGTCTGGACGCATGACAGTCGTCGTGCCCCATGGCGTTCTCTTTCGGATGGGAGTCGAGGGCCGAATTCGAGAGGCTATCCTCAAGACCGACCAGCTCGAAGCAGTCATCGGCCTTGCACCCAACCTCTTTTACGGGGCGGGCTTGGCCGCCTGTGTGCTTGTCTTCCGTGCGAAGAAGTCACCTGAGCGCAAGGGCAAGACCATTATCATCGACGCCTCACATCTCTTCAAGAAACAGAAGGCGCAAAACGTCCTCCTCGATCAGCAGGCTCAGCAGATCGTCAAGTGGTACGAAGAGTTCCAGGACGTTGAAGGGGTTGCGAGGGTTGTCGATCTCAGTGAGTTCGAGGCCCATGGGTTCAACCTGAACATCACTCGATATGTTGAGAAGAAGGTCGAGACGGTGGAGATCACCGTCGAAGAGGCAATCAAGAACCTGAAGGACAGTCTCGAAGCAGCTTATGGGGCCGAAGATCGGCTGCGAGAGCTTTTGGTCAGGGAGGGCCTCCTCAAGTGAGCAAGCTGACGCAGTCGGCCCTGGAAAGCTATCTCTGGGGAGCCGCAACCCTCTTAAGAGGACTCATCGACGCAGGGGACTACAAGCAGTTTATATTCCCGTTGCTCTTCCTCAAGCGGGTTTCCGACGTTTACGACGAAGAGTATGAGCAGGCGCTTGAAGAGTCTGGAGGGGATGAAACGTTCGCTCAGTTTCCTGAGAACCATCGCTTTCAGATTCCTCAAGGTGCCCACTGGTCCGATCTTCGTTCAACCACTGCCAACCTTGGCACCGCGATCCAGAATGCGATGCGGGCAATCGAGAAAGCGAATCCCGACCTCCTCACGGGCATCTTCGGCGACGCGCAGTGGACCAACAAGGAGCGGTTGTCCGACTCAACGCTTCGCGACCTGATCGAACACTTCAGCAAGCATAGGCTGACCCTCGGGAACGTGCCCGAGGATGAGCTGGGCATCGCCTACGAGTTCTTAATTAAGAAATTCGCGGATGACAGCGGACACACGGCTGCCGAGTTCTACACGAATCGAACCGTCGTGCAGCTCATGACGGAACTTCTCCTTCCCGAGGAAGGAGAATCGATCTATGACCCCACTTGCGGGTCGGGCGGCATGCTTCTCTCATGCGCCGTGCATTTGAAGGGTCAAAAGAAGGACTGGCGAACGCTCCGTCTATACGGCCAAGAGCGAAATCTGCTCACCTCGGGCATCGCTCGAATCAACCTCTTCCTTCACGGGTTCGAGGACTTCGAGATCGCGCGCGGTGACACCCTTGCCGAGCCAAAGCTGCTCAAAGGAGATCGTCTGCGGCAGTTCGATGTCGTCCTGGCGAATCCTCCCTATTCCATCAAACAATGGGATCGGAGTCGATGGTCGAGCGATCCCTACGGACGGAACAACCATGGCACCCCGCCTCAGGGGCGAGCCGATTACGCCTTTTGGCAGCACATTCTGGCCAGCATGAAGCCCGAATCGGGACGCTGCGCCATCCTGTTTCCGCACGGCGTTCTCTTTCGCGACGAAGAGCGCACCATGCGTGAGAGCATCGTGAAGGCCGACTTGATCGAGTGCGTCATCGGGCTGGGGCCAAACCTGTTCTACAACAGTCCGATGGAAGCCTGCATCGTCATCTGCCGAACGAAGAAGCGACCAGATCAGAGGCAGAAAGTGCTCTTCATCAACGCCGTCGATCAGGTGACGCGCGAGAGAGCCACCTCGTTCTTGAAGCCTGAGCACATCGAGCGGATCGCCGAGGCATACCACGAGTTCAAAGAGGTGGACGGGTTATCCAAAGTTGCGACCCTGGGCGATATCTCCGAACGCAGTTTCAGCCTGAATCTTCCGCTCTACGTTCGTGCGGGCAAGCATCAGACCCTGAGCCAGAGCGAGGGGAGCTTGGACGACGCCATCGCGTCTTGGAGCGAATCCTCGGCTGACCTTCGGGTGTCGATGGCGGAACTCCTCGAAACGCTGGAGCGTTCTTTATAGCGTGCTGGTTAAAAGAAACTTTCGTGACAGGTCTTGGTTTTCTTATCGCGATGGGCTATAATATCTATCGAGAGAGGATTCGACTGCTTGGAAATCCAGTTCGACAACGCCCAGATCAGGAAGCTCTGCAACGATCACAAGTTGCTGGAGAAGAAGCTGCAGCGTAAGCGCGCCGAGTTTGCCGCGGCTCGATTGCTGCAACTGACGCACGTCGAAAACCTCGCCCAGATGAACCAGTTCCCGCAAGCCCGATGCCATCCGCTGCTCCATGGCGGAAGGAAGGGCCAGCTCGCCGTCTGGGTGGACAACAAATTCAGAATCGTCTTTGAACCCGCTCATGAGCCTCGTCCAACCAAGGAGGACGGGAGCCTCGACTGGGAGCAGGTTACGGCCATCAAGATCATCGAGATCGTTGACTACCATGATTAACTCGCGCCACGAATACAATCCGTCCGTCGTCGTGCCCCCAGGGCTGACGATTGCGGAGACTATCGATGCCCTGGGCATCAGCCAGGGCGAGCTGGCTGCCCGTCTCGGCATGTCGCTTCCAACGGTGAACAAGATCATCAATGGAAAGGCACCGATCCTTCCCGAGACCGCTCTTGGACTTGAGCGTGTGCTGGGCATCGCCGCGACGTTCTGGAATCGATATGAGGCGGCCTATCGCGACTTTCTCCTCCGACAAGAAGAGGCTGAGAAGCTCGATGATGAACGCTCGATCTGGAACTCCAAGCCGCTTCGAACCGTGATCGAGGCGATGATCAAGGCCAAGATGATTCCCCTGAGAGAGTCGGAACTGGGGCTTCGAGAAGAAGTGCTCCGATTCTTTGGGATCGCGTCGTTCAAGCAATATCAACCGATGTTGGCCGTTGCAGAAGGGCGCTATCGATCCGCGGCGTTTGAGGCCGATCCCCATGCTATTCACGCCTGGCTTCGGCAGGGCGAGTGGATCGCGAAAGGAATCGAGACCAAGCCGTATAGCGCCTCGAAGCTCCGAGCTTCGATCAGCAAGATGCGCGACCTCACCGTGCGAAAAGCCGATGCGATTCAGAGTGACCTGGTGAAGCTCTGCGCCGATTGTGGAGTTGCCCTAGTGTTCGTGCCAGAGCTGTCAGGGACGCATCTCTACGGTGCGGCTCGATGGCTCACTCCAACGAAGGCGCTTGTCCAGCTCTCACTCAGAGACATGACGAACGATCAGCTCTGGTTCAGCTTCTTCCATGAGATCGGCCACATCCTGCTCCACAGCAAAAAGGCCTCGTTCATCGATTCGCCTGAGGATGGCAGCGGGTCAGGAGAGATCGAGCGCGAGGCAGACCTCTTTGCCAGTGAGACTCTGATCAAGCCAGAACAACTCAGTCGGTTCCTTGTGGACCATCCGAGACCCATCGTCGAGGACATTCAGCGCTTTGCCGCCCGCATCAATCTCCATGAGGGTGTGGTCGTTGGACGACTTCAAGCGTTGGGAGTAGTTGACACCCGATTTGCCAATGAGTTGAAGGTCACTTTCCACTGGAGTGGCCGCGCACAAGGCTTGAGGAGCGCTAATGAAACCAATTGACTTTACATCGCTGCCAGGTTATCAGGAAATCGTTCAGCTCATCCAGTTGTTTGAGTCCATGCCTGTCGATGAGTGTGTTAACGATTCGCGCCGTGAAACTGCAGTCGCCTTCGCAGTCAGCCGATTGCGGTCTGCCTCTTTGCCCGATCAAAAGCGGGATGAAATCATAGCTCGAATCAAGAAACTTGAATTCGATCCGATGATCGACTATGACTACAACGAGGACGGCGAACTTGAATACGCATATTTCAAATCGCAGGAGTTAGGGGAGCAGGCTGACACTGTTCTGACATACCGCTTCAAGCGGGATATCAAACGAGAGTTATTGGAGGCTCTGTCTTTTTGCGAACCTGTCCACGACAAGAGTTCCGCGGCGCAACAACCCCCGAGGATTTCACTGGCGTTCATCGAAGACCGAACCGTCCAAAGCATGCTCGTCGAGAGATGGAATGAGGCATGGCAGTGCACCAGTCTGGGTCTGTTACTCTCGGCAAGTGCCGTTCTGGGTAGCGTTCTTGAGGGAGCGCTGGTCTATTACTTCGAGTTTGTTGCGGACCAGACGGTGCGAGACAAGTACAAGCTCGGCGCGGACTCAGACCGTTGGAAACTGTTCAAGCTTGTTGAAGCGGTGGTCGCGGAAGTCAAGTTCCGCGCTGGGGTCCCCGAGCTTACCGACCAGATTCGTGAAGAGCGGAACTACATTCATCCGAACGTCAGCATGAAGAGCGAACCCCTCACCGTCGAAGGCCTCCAGACAAACTTTGCGATCATTAGCGAACTTCTTGCGAGATTAAGCGGCCATGCGGCTAAGGTGAAGCCTTGATCAAGGAGCTGGAAGCCTTGCCGCCGATGGATCGGTCGAAGTGGAAGCGAGTTCGCTTTGGCGATGTCGTTCGTTGCGTGGACAAGACCTGTCGAGACCCGCAAGCGGAGGGACTGACGCGGGTCGTCGGACTGGAACACCTCGATCCAGGTGAGTTGAAGATCACCCGTTGGGCGGACGTTGCCGACGGAACCAGCTTTACCCGCACCTTCAGAGCGGGGCAAGTGCTCTTTGGAAAGCGTAGAGCCTATCAGAGGAAGGCAGCAGTTGCGGACTTTGACGGCATCTGCTCAGGCGACATTCTCGTTTTCGAAGCTGACTCTAGCCGATTCTCCCCAGCACTGCTGCCGTTCGTAATTGCTTCCTCATCCTTCTTTGATCACGCCATCGGGACTTCGGCAGGCTCACTTTCGCCGCGGACAAAGTGGAAAGAACTGGCTGAATACGAGTTTCTCGTGCCCAGTTTCGCCGACCAGCACCGCATCGCTGCCCTACTCTGGAGCATCGAGGATTGCCGTTACAAAGTTGCCCAAGCCATCGCGAGTCTTGCGATGGTCAGGAAACTCATCCTACTGTCAAAGTTCAGGGGACATTCCTACAAAAGCGTTCCATTGGGTGACGTTTTCGAAGTCCAACTTGGCAAAATGCTATCACCCAAAGCACGTCAGGTTGCAGATCAGTATCCATATTTGACAAATACGAATATTCAGTGGGGTCATCTCGATCTTCATGATGTACGGACCATGCACTTTGATGAAAGGGAGCGTGACAAGTTTAAGCTTCAAAAAGGCGATCTCTTGGTATGCGAAGGTGGTGAAGTCGGACGTGCAGCCATCTGGAACGGTGAACTCGCTGATTGCTACTATCAAAAGGCCCTCCATAGGTTGCGACCGCGTAGCGACTGTTACCTGAACGAGTTCTTGCGTGAACTTCTGAAGTTCTTCGCACAAAGCGGTGACCTTTCAAAGCTAACGGGCCATTCCACGATTGCCCACTTGACTGCTGAGAAGCTTCGGCAACTCCGCATCCCCAATGTGCCAGTCGCGGAACAGGCCGAGATCGTTCGAGTAATCACGTTACTTGACAATCAGAGTCAGCAATTGGAGGACCACACAGACTATCTCCAAAGGGTAAGAGGTGCGATTCTTAGTTGGGTGTGTGGATAGTGAATATGTTCAATGAACAAAATAGTGTCGAAGACTATATCCGTGACCTCCTCGCGGGTAGGCCGATCCAAGGAGTTGCGGAGGGACAAGCAAGCTATGGCGGACAACCCATCACGAGAGCGGCTCGCGGCATGGGCTGGCACTTCGTACCAGGCCCTCAACTCGCCCGCCAGACCACCGATGTGATGGTCGAGGCCGATGTGAAAGCGGCGCTGATCCGACTCAACCCTGAAATCGGCCAAAACCCCGATTATGCTGACGAAGTCATTTATCGGCTCCGCGCCATCGTCCAGTCGGTCCGAGATGATGGCCTCGTTCGCTCAAACGAGAAGTTCATAAGCTGGCTTCGGGGCGAGATGTCGATGCCGTTTGGTGCCAACCAAGAGCACGTCTCCATCCGCCTCATCGACTTCGAGAATCCCGCAAGCAATCATCTCGTGGCTTCGACCCAAGTCACCTTCGTTCAAGGGGTAGAGAAGCGGTTCGACCTGGTCCTCTTTGTGAACGGCTTTCCTCTGGTTGTTGGTGAGTGCAAGTCACCAACCCGTCCCGCTGTGAGCTGGGTGGATGCGGCGGACGACGTCCACAACGACTATGAGAAGACGGTTTCCGCCTTCTTCGTCCCAAACGTCTTCAGCTTCGGCACCGAGGGCAAGACCTACCGCTATGGCTCCATCGGCCTCCCGCTGGAGCACTGGGCACCCTGGCGCGAAGATGGCTCCGACATCAAGACAGGACTGAACGAGGTCCAAGAGGCTGTCGAGTCGATGCTACGGCCAGAGACGGTGCTCGACATTCTGGAGCACTTCACGCTTTTCGCGACGGGCAAGAAGAAGCAGAAGATCAAGATGATCTGTCGCTTCCAGCAGTATCACGCCGTCAACGGCATCGTGGATCGCGTTGTCCAAGGCCGCGTCCGCAAAGGTCTCATTTGGCACTTCCAGGGATCGGGCAAGTCGCTGCTCATGGTGTTCGCCGCGCAGAAGCTGCGGAAGCAGCCCAGCCTGGGTGCTCCTACGGTCATGATCGTGGTGGACCGCATCGACCTCGATGCTCAGATCACGGCCACGTTCAACGCAACGGATGTCCCGAACGTCGAGCCTGCCGAAAGCAGGTCGAAACTGATGGAGCTTCTGAAGGCCGACACCCGCAAGGTGATCATCACGACAATCCACAAGTTTGGTGAGGCAGATGGGGTCCTGAACGACCGCGGGAACATTATCTGTATGGTGGACGAGTGCCACCGAACCCAGGAGGGAGACCTTGGGCGCAAGATGCGGCAGGCGTTGCCGAACGCGTTCCTGTTCGGCCTGACGGGCACCCCGATCAACAAGCGGGACCGCAATACCTTCTGGGCGTTTGGCTCTGAGGAAGACGAGAGCGGCTACATGTCGAGGTATCGCTTTGATGAGTCGATCCGAGACGGCGCGACGCTCAAACTTCACTTCGAGCCTCGACTGATCGACCTCCGAATCGACCGCAAGACGATTGACGAAGAGTTCAAGACCATTGGGAGCGATCTCTCGGAATCTGACCTCGCCAACCTGAGCAAGCAGGCAGGGCGGATGGCGCACCTGATGAAGGCTCCAAATCGCGTGAAAGCGATTGCCGCCGACATTGCGAGGCACTACCAGGAGAAGGTCGAGCCGAACGGATTTAAGGCGCAAGTCGTGGTCTACGACCAAGAGTCGTGCCTGCTCATGAAGGAGGCACTCGACGAGTTGCTCCCGCCTGAGTGGAGCGAGGTTGTCATTTCGGTTGGCGCTGGAGAGGCCGATCCTCGGCTGACGAAGTACCGCCGAGACCGCGATCAGGAAGAACAGATTCTCGACCGCTTCCGCGATCCGCAGGACCCGCTCAAGCTGATCATCGTCACGGCGAAGCTTCTCACGGGCTTCGATGCTCCGATCCTGCAAGTCCAGTATCTGGACAAGCTCCTGAAGGAACACACGCTGCTCCAGGCGATCTGCCGCACCAACCGAACGTATCCTGGCAAGTCGCACGGCCTGATCGTGGACTACATCGGCGTCTTCGACGATATCCAAGCCGCCTTGGACTTCGACGACAAGTCCGTTCAGACGGTTGTCAGCAACATCTCAGAGCTGAAGGCGAAGCTGCCTGGATTCATGGCCAAGTGCCTCGGGTTCTTTGAAGGCGTTGATCGGACGGTCGCTGGATATGAGGGCCTCGTGTCCGCTCAGCAATGCCTTCCCAACAACGAAGTACGCGACGCCTTCGCGGCGGCTTTCTCGGCGCTCTCTCAGTGCTGGGAAGCTCTCTCGCCTGATCCGTTCCTCGCGGAGTTCACGGCTGACTATGAGTGGTTGGCGAAGGTGTACGAGTCCGTGCAACCGCCAAGCGGCAATGGCAAGCTGGTTTGGCACCGCCTGGGCGCGAAGACGTTGGAGCTGATCCATCGGAACATCCACGTCGATGCCGTCCGAACGGACCTCGAAGAGCTTGTTCTCGATCAGGAAGTCCTTGAAAGCATCCTGCTTCAGGACGATCCAAAGAAGCGCAAGGAGATCGAGATTCAGATCGTTGAGCGCCTGCGCAAGCATGGCAACCACCCGAAGTTCATCGCGCTTGGGCAACGGCTGGAAGACCTCAAGGAGAAGTTCGAAAAGGGTTTGATGCACAGCATTCAGTTCCTGAAGGAGCTGCTGCAGATTGCCCAGGAAGTCGTCAACGCTGAGAAGGAAGAGGCTGCCATTGATCCAACGGTTCAAGGCAAAGCCGCTCTGACCGACCTGTTCCAGAGCGTGAAGACCGAGCAGACGCCCGTGATCGTCGAGCGAGTTGTCAACGACATCGACGAGATTGTGCGGCAGGTTCGATTCCCTGGCTGGCAAGCGACCAATGCAGGCGAGCGGCAGGTGAAGCAGTCGCTGCGGCGGGCGCTCTTGAAGTACCAACTCCACCACGACAACGAGCTTTTTGACAAGGCCTACGACTACGTGAAGACTTACTACGCGATCTAACCATGGGGCGATCAAGCATTAATCGGGTGTTGGTTGTGGGTCACAAGAAGCTGGCCGTTTCGAACCCGATCATCTCCTGCTGCGCTTGGGAGAACTTGCTTAATCTGCCCGACATTGCTGATTTTGATGTGGTTGTGATTGACCTGCTTACGCTTCCCAGCGCCCAGGAAGATGTCAACTGGGGTGCTTTCTTGACCAAGTTCGACGTCGATTCGTTTCGCAAGGTGGTGCTGCCAGGTGGCCAGTTCGTTGTCATCGGCGATCCGAGGCTTTCTATTCCTGTCCCCGATGGTATGCAGAATACACGGCCTTTCCTCGCTTGGACTGGGTTTGACTTCGACTTTGAGAACGACGAGGGAAAGAACATCCGCAGGTCGGATTATTACGGACATAGATTTGCGTCTCGTTATCTCCAAAGACTCCAACGCTACACATGGTCGTACAGGTCCTCCGAACACTTTTCTCAAAGGGATGAAGAGAGGGTGCGAAAAGGAGATGACAGAGTGCGGTTCGATGAGGAGGTCTTTGCCTGGAGCCGCTCGGACCATGCCCTTGTACTCAAGCTGGTCTTGACGTTCGAAGTTTACATAAGCGAGTTCGGATACCAAGGTTCGTGGAGGAAGTCGTCCTCGCACGGCTCCCTCTGGCTGTTTCCCGAAATCAGTGAGACCCCAGAGGAGACGCTCAGACTAATCCTCTCAGACTTCTACAGCATGAGTCTCGGAGACGAAGAGCCAGGTTGGCTCGCCGAGGTGATCTTGCCGCATGAAGAAGAGTTAAGGAAGTCTCTTGCTCTCGTCAAGGAGGAGATCGTTCAACTGCAAGCTCAACAGTCCGATCTTGAGGCTGCATGTGCGGCGGCACGAAGGCCGCTTCGACTGATTTACGACTCTGGCGAATCCCTTGAAGACGTCGTTCTCGAAGTTCTGGCTGGGTTAGGCGGACACGTATCCAAGCCAGATGGAAAGGGGGAGGAGGACGGCTGGGTGAGCGTTCAGAATGGCGACGAGGTGCGGCACTTTGTTCTGGAGGTCAAAGGTGTCGCAGGCGACCATCTTGGGGAAGAAGGATTGAAACAGCTTCCCCACTGGGTGCAAAAGGGCATCTTGGAGCGAGAGATTCGCCCAAAGGGACTGCTGATCGGAACGGCTGCGCGTAACAAGCCGCTACAGGATCGGAAACTGCCCTTTAGCGACAACTTTCGGAAGAAAGCGGAACTTTCAGGGTTCGCGGTGCTAACTGGATTTGATCTTCTCGTGGCTCATCTGAAGGACTTGCAAGGTTTGCTCGACCGAGACCGTTTCTGGCAACTCCTATGGGAGACGAATGGGATTGTTGATCTCGGCTCGGCGATAGCGGATGTTCCAGGTGCCGATGAAGAAGAGACACAAGCATTGGAACAGGAGGGGGATGCCATGTGAGCTATGAAGCTAATCCAATTCAGAGTAACAGACTTCCGCTCAGTCAAGGACAGCGGATGGATCGATGTAGGAGCCGTCACTTCGCTGATCGGCACGAACGAGTCGGGCAAGACCAACTTGCTTCTTCCCTTGTGGAAGCTGAACCCCGCCCAGGATGGCGAGATCGACCCCATCGCGGACTATCCGCGAAGCCGCTATGCGGAAATCAAAGACGCCGACGAGAAGCCCGTCTTCATCCGTGCGCACTTTGAAGTTCCCGAAGATTTGGCGAGCCAGATCGCTCGTGACGTTGGAGCGAAGCCAGCCGAACTCTGCATTGTCGAAGTGTCTCGGGACTTCGAAGGGGAGTATTGCGTCGAGTTCCCGAACTTGACCAGCGCCAGGTGCCAGACCCATGCTTGGACGACCTTGACTCTCTCATTGGCGCGACAGGAGCTTGGAAAGCTTGTCGCGGCGGATGAAGACCAACGCATGCTCAAGACTAGGGTCGATGGGGCCATTGCCGAAGCCCTTAGCAAGGTTCCTAAGGGTGACCACGGTGCGGACGAGTTGCTTGAAATCTGCTCTGCGATCACCTCCGCGATCACCACTGAGGAACTGGCTACGGCAATCGGAAAGCCTGCTTCAAACGCCGTTACTCGACTGAAGGCCAGGGCAGCAAACCTCTCTCGCGAGCCTGGTGAGGTCAACGGCGTGGTCGAAACGATCCGTAAGGCAATGCCTCGGTTCACGTACTATTCGAACTACGGCAACCTTGATAGTGAGATTCTGCTTCCTCGCGTGATCGAGGACATGAAGCGGACGAATCTGGGACCCAAAGAGCAGGCTCGCACGAGGACTCTCAAGGTGCTCTTCGACTTCGTGCAGCTCAGCCCAGAGGAGATCATGGAGTTGGGAGTCGATCCAGGAGCCAACTACAGCCAGTACTCATCTGAACAGCTCGAAGAGATCGCGGCAAACAAGACCGAGCGAGAAATCCTGCTTAAGTCTGCGTCCGCGCGACTGACCAAGGAGTTTAAAGACTGGTGGAAGCAGGGCGAGTACGTCTTTGATCTCCAAGCGGACGGGAGCTTCTTTAAGGTCTGGGTGTCAGACTCGAAGCGCCCAGACCCCGTTGAGCTTGAGGGTCGCAGCACTGGACTGCAGTGGTTCCTCTCGTTCTTCCTGATCTTCCTGGTGGAGCGCAAGGAGAGCCACTCGAATGCGGTGATCCTTCTCGACGAGCCAGGCCACTCGCTCCATCCTCTTGGTCAACGAGACCTGTTCCGATTCTTTGGCAATCTGGCCGAAACGAATCAGATCGTCTACACCACTCATTCACCGTTCTTGGTGAACCCCGATCACCTCGACTTCGTTCGCGCGGTGTTCGTGGGCGACGATGGAGCAACTTGCGTCTCGGCGGACCTCCGCGCAGGGACCAATCCGAAGCAGACGACGAACTCGATCTACCCCGTGCATGCGGCCCTGGGATTGAGCGTCAGCGAGACTTTGCTTGAGGGCTGCCAGCCCATTCTCGTCGAGGGTGTTTCCGATCAGGTCTATCTGAGCGCCCTGAAGACGCTTCTGATTCGGAAGAAGAAGCTCGCGCCGAAGCGTGAACTTGTCTTCATCCCTTGCGGAGGGGCAAAAGGAGCGAGCACGGTGGCCGCCATCGTAATGGGCAAGGAGCACGAACTCCCGTTCGTGCTCTTGGACTCGGACACGATTGGTGTCAGCACGGCCAAGGCGCTTAAGTCTGGGCTGTATGCCTCGAACCCAGAGAGGGTGCTCCTGATCGGCGACATCATCGACATGGCTCGCGCAGAGATCGAGGATGTGCTTCCTCAGGAGACGGTCGCGAACGTTGTGACTCGACTCCTGCCACGAACTGATTCAGAAGACTTCGATCAGATTGTGGAGGCAGGAGCGCCTATCCTCCCTCAGGTCGAAGCCTATGCCGAGGAGAATGAGATCAAACTCGAACTCGGTTGGAAGGTTCAAGTGGCCACTCTCGTTAAGCAGCGACTCTTCCTGAAGGCCGACGAGTTCCTCAAGAACGACGAACTGGTCGAGCGCTGGTCCCTGATCTTCAAAGCGCTGAAGGTATAGGCATCTGAGTGGCGGCGGGAAGTTTCCCGCCGCCCCTCCATCCGTATGAACGGCATGGTTCCAATGCACAAGTCCGCGACCTCGCACCACAGGGCCTTCAGAAAATCTAGTGCGCCATGCTGATTCGAACATTCACTTGGCGTAGAACAAGGCAAGCGACTTACGATCACAACGGACACTAATGAGGGGCAGTCAAGAGCTGCGCACTTAAATAGCCCACTCCCATCAAGGGAGCTGTGATAAGAGAAACGTCTTACACGTGTCGATGCTCGAAAGAGATATGTAAGAACCTAAAAAGGTGTGGTGTTTTGATAGATGCAACCCCCTTCGGTCGATCATTGGATTGCCGAGGGGGTTGTCGCTTTTATCGATATGTCCGCACTCAGAAAGTTGTTGGCGACTTCCGATTAGGATCGGCTGGCCAGCGTTCATAAACTCCGAAGTCGCTGAGCCATTCTCGAACCTCTCTTCGAGTGGGTACAGGCAGAATGGAATCCGTAGTTGCGTCCACGGTGAATAGTCCGTCTCGATGGACGGTGAAGATTGCCACGTCTAGCTGGCGATCCATGAACTCGGAGCGACCGACAAACATCTCTTCCTCGATTTCCTCCCAGTACGATTCTTCTCCTTCCAAGAGGCCCTCGAAAAATCCGTCAGTTCGTGCACCGTTGCGGTGACCCAGGATGGGGTGCCACTCGCCGTCCGAGTTTACGGCGAGAAATGAATACAGCCCGCAGGACAACTCCTCGGATGGCGCTTGGACCATTCGGGGCAGATCGGGCAGCGTGAAGGCCGTGGTCGGATTTTCGTCGATTGACGCAGTTTGTCTGTTCATCTCCTCATATGAGTCGGATGTGTGCCGCAAATCAGAGGGAAACTTTTCGCATCTCACCTCGTGTGACTCGTCTGTCTACATATCTTTTGAACTTAGAATGCGCGCTAGCGTTTGCCGCATGCAGACGTCAGTCTCCTTAAATCAAAAAGTTTCCCCCTGGCTCGGAAGAGCCTTCTTCCTACGTTTGGGATGCGAGCGAAACGATCAGCAGTTTCATCCACCCGAAAGAGACGGCTAGCTCTCCTGTTGGAGACGAGTGGCGGCGGCGCTGCTACTCAGACCGATCCGTGGCTTCAGGCCACAAGAGTGCTTGTTGAAATTTCCAAGAAGTCGAAGAGCTCGGCTGCCCCGATCCAAGGCACTAACATCAACTGAAGGCAACTATGAAGAGACGAACCCATTCCGAATCGAATCGATATGCGCTTTACGCAAGAGTGTCAACGGAGGATCAGGCCGACCGCTCTTACCCCTCGGTCGATGCGCAACTTGAGGCGCTGAGAAGCTGGGTTTACGAGCGAGGAGGCTCTGTGGTCGGCGAATACAAGGAAGAGGGTGTCTCTGGCACCAAGACCGAGCGGCCATCTTTGTCCAAGCTTATGGCGGAGTTACCAGTGACTCAGGCGACTGTTGTTCTAACAGTGGCCTTGTGTCGCCTCGGACGAGGGGCCGCGTATCACGTGATCGAGGATCGCCTCAATCGCATTGGAGTGGTCTGCCGTTCGATTGACATGCCCGAGGACGATGGCTTTGGAGCGCGAATTCAGCGTAACGCCAGACACTTCATGAATAACGTTTATGTTGACTACATCAGCGATGTGACCAAGAAGAAGATGGAGCAAATGGTCAAGCAAGGATTGGTCACAGGATGTCTCCCGTTTGGACTGATGGGAAAGCCGATCAACGATAACGAAGAAAATGGGCCTCAGATCGCAGTTGCGCATCCGCAAGAGGCTCCGATTGTGGTTGCGGCGTTTGACGTCTTTCTGAAGCAGCGAACCTTGGCCTCGGTTCGAAATTTCCTAAACGATTCGACCGCCAGAAAGTGGACGACAACGACCACTAAGCACCTACTGCGCAATCGTCGATACGTTGGCGTACACGAGTTCGGAGAGTGGACCAACGAGACGGCGTGGGAACCCATCGTGGATCGAGGCGTCTTCGAGAAGGCTCAAGAGATTCTTGCGTCTCAGGTTCGAGCCGTACGTTCGCCCCGTTCAGATGACTACGTGTATCTACTTCGTGAGCTGATCTGGTGCCCACACTGCGGGTGTCGATACACCCCCTCCGTTGCAAAGGGAGGAGCGGTTCGATATTACGAATGCCTCCACGCAAAGAAGAAACTGTCCAACTGCCCCGTGGCACGCGTGAACTGCGAAGCACTCCACCGAACGATCCTCGCTGAACTGGCTCGCCATGCAGAGCATCAGACGGTGATGCATCAGGCCATCGCAGAGTCACACGCCTGGTCAGAACCCGAGCAGGAGAAGGTTGCCCTTAGAGCTGCGCTGGCAGAACAGCGACGACAGCTTTCGATCAAGCAATCGAACTTGCTGAAGGCAATCGAGAATGGTCAAGTGATTCAAACCCTGTTGGATCGATTACAAGAGTTGGAGCAAGAGATCAAGGTGCTCGATGCGAAAATCTTGGAAGCCGATGAACTCATCGCCCGCTCAACGGCCAAGAGACCAACTGCAGCCCAAGTTCAGTCTGTGTGGGCCTCGGCTCTTTGCCTGTGGGAGCAAGCCGACGACGATCAGAAGCAGACGATCTTGAGAGGACTTGTCCAGCGCGTGGAGATGCGGGACAAAGACAGAGCAGTGGTCTCCATCTCTCCGTTTTTTTGTTCCGAACCTCTAGGGTTCGGAACAACGGAAAAGATGGGTGCGGGAGTCGGATTTGAACCAACGACCTCCGGGTTATGAGCCCGACGAGCTACCAGACTGCTCCATCCCGCAGGAGAGATTATGCCCTGTTAACGCGCCTTAACTTGGGACTATTTCCGTTGAATATGCAGATCATAACCTAAGACGACTTTTCGACCGCGAGACAATCGGGCTCAACGGTGAGTGGCATACGGCTACCGACAAAGTCTCTTGTGCACTTGTTGGCATATTCGGCCCGCAAACTATCTGCTCGAGCCAGCTGACGCTGGGATTCTCAAATTCATTTTGAATTAAGTGATTTCCACCAAAATACTCCTTTCTTTTCACTACTTTCATAGCATGATTCCCATTTGCGATATGATTTGCGATATCAAAAGCATAAAAGGAGAAGGCCGGCGGGCGACCATATTGGACTTGATTTGATGATTCTTTGCAGTACAATCTGAATTCCATCTCATGTTCAAAATCTCGATCCTTAAGAAATGCAGACAGTGCCGGGAACACAATTTCAATCAATTTTTCTTGATATTGCTCCCATCCGGCTGTTCCGCACAACCGTGTGTAAACAAGGAATACATAATCTAGCAATTCCCTAAAGACAGCAGCATTATAAGTCACTCTTGCAAGAATTGCCGCGCTTGGATCTATCTCCATTAACAACCGAGTATTGACCACGAGCATGCAACCGGCTCCTTTTCTCCCATAAGCCTCCCACATGAAAATGCTGTCCTTTGAACCACTTAATGAAAAAATAGATGAGGACTTGGCTAAAATATTGTGCTTAAAATGCTGTGAAAAGTCATTACACTTTGTCTTCAGGAATTTTTGGGTCTCTCGGACGCCACTTTTAAGCTCATTCCTATCATTTAGCCAAGTTGCGCTTCGCATCCACAGCGCGCCACTTCGATTATGGCCCTCCGGGGAAATGGTAGTGCCACTTACATCACCTAACAGCAGACCAAGGGCAGATTCGTACGAAGTATAATGATATAGTCTTGCAGGGTATTGTCCGATTTTATTACCATACTTTCTTACATAAAAATCTTCAATAATAAATGGCACTGCACTAAATGGCAAGTCGCGAATCACCATTGGATTGCTTGCATTGGAGCGAACAAGCATTTCCAGGCGAGAAACGACAGGGTGATTTGAGATGATATCTGGGTCTTTCAACCCTCTAATATTACTCAGAATACAGACCCTACCGCCCCTTCGACCAACCCCGCGACGTCATCCCAATCCGTTTCCGGTCCCAGTTTGATGCCAACCCACCCTTTGGGGCCGACATACGGCGGAATGAAAAAAGGGCTCTGGCCACCAATTGGAGCCGAACCCTCACTCCCTCCCCTCCCTTGCCCCAGACTTGGGGCGGGAGGCTCTCCGGACACCAGTGCCGCCGCAACCCCCGGCGGGCAGGGCACCCACAAGGCAACCCAATCCACCCCGTGGTGGTAGTCGGCAAACATTCCCAGGCACCGCTTGCCTTTCCAGAACCAGGCAGGCGACCCGTGCGAAAGCCGTTCTTCAACTTCTGGGTGTGCCAGGTAGAGGGCCCGAATGCGGTCGAGGGGTTCCATGCCTCATGGTAGCTGGATCGGCCCCGCCGATGCCGGAGGCGAGAGACAGGCGGTTGGAATTTGGCTGAACCCCGCAAAAAAACTCCCCCGGGTTCCGCAGAACCCAGGGGAGCTGAAATGACCTGCTCTCAGGCGGTTAGAAGTCCATTCCGCCCATGCCGTCCATGCCTCCCGGCATGCCGGCTCCGGCCTTCTTCTCTTCCTTCTTTTCCACGACCAAGGCTTCGGTGGTCAGCACCAAGCCGGCGATGGACGCGGCGTTTTGGATGGTAGACCGGGTGACCTTGGCGGGGTCGACGATGCCGGCTTTGACCATGTCGGTCATTTCGCCGGTTGCGGCGTTGAGGCCCATGCCGGGTTTGCCGGCGCGGACTTCGGTGACCACGACGCTGCCTTCTTGCCCAGCGTTTTCGGCGATTTGCCGGAGCGGGGCTTCCAAGGCGCGCTTGACGATGTTGACCCCGGTGAGTTCGTCGCCTTCCAGCTTGAGGCTATCCAGCGCGGCCGCGGCCCGGAGTAGCGTGGTGCCGCCGCCGGGGACGATGCCTTCTTCGACCGCTGCGCGGGTTGCCGAGAGGGCGTCTTCGTATCGGTGCTTCTTTTCTTTGAGCTCGGTTTCGGTGGAAGCGCCGACTTTAATGACGGCAACGCCTCCACTGAGTTTGGCCAGCCGCTCTTGGAGTTTTTCGCGGTCGTAGTTGCTGTCCGTGGTTTCGATCTGGGCTTTGATCTGGTTGATCCGGCCCATCACGTCGGCTTTGGAACCAGCGCCTTCGATCACGGTGGTTTCTTCCTTGGTGATGACGACCTTTTTGGCGGTGCCGAGCATGTCAAGGGAGACGTTTTCGAGCTTGGTGCCCAGGTCTTCGCTGATGAATTGGCCTCCGGTCAGGATGGCGATGTCTTGCAGCATGGCCTTGCGGCGGTCGCCAAAGCCAGGCGCCTTGACGGCGGCGATGTTGAGCACGCCGCGGATCTTGTTGAGAACCACGGTGGCCAGGGCATCGGCTTCGATGTCTTCGGCGATGATCAGGATCGGGCGGCGGGCTTGAGCGGCTTTTTCCAGGAACGGCAGCAAGTCTTGGGCGCTGCTGATCTTCTTTTCGTGGATCAGGATGGCCGGGTTATCAAGCACGGCTTCCATGCGCTCGGGATCGGTGACGAAGTAGGGGCTGATGTAGCCGCGGTCGAACTGCATCCCTTCGACGATTTCGACGGTGGTTTCCCGGCCCTTGCTTTCTTCGACGGTGATGACGCCATCTTTGCCGACCTTGTCCATTGCGTTGGCAACTTGCTCGCCGATTTCGGGGTCGTTACCGGCGATGGTGGCGACGAACTGGACTTGTTCCTTATCTTTGACCGGCTTGGCTTGCTTTTTGATTTCGGCAATGACCGATTCGACGGCTTTGTCGATGCCCCGCTTGACGGCAATGGGGTTTCCTCCGGCGGCGACGTAGCGCAGCCCTTCGTTCACGATGGCTTGAGCAAGGACGGTGGCGGTTGTGGTGCCGTCCCCGGCGACGTCGTTGGTTTTGCTGGCGACTTCCTTGCAGAGTTGGGCGCCCATGTTTTCATAGGGGTCGTCGAGCTCGATTTCTTTGGCGACGGTCACGCCGTCCTTGGTGATGGTCGGGCTCCCCCATTTCTTGTCGAGGACGACATTGCGGCCTTTGGGGCCAAGGGTGACCTTGACGGCATCGGCGACTTTGTTGACGCCGCGTTCCAGGGCGCGGCGGGCGTTTTCATCGAAAATCAGGTGTTTTGCAGGCATTGTTTGTGTTCTCCCGTTTATTTGCCGACCACGGCATAGATTTGGTCTTCGTCGAGGATGGTGAGTTCGTCGGAACCGAGGGTGACTTCGTTGCCCCCGTATTTGCTGAAGATGACGCGGTCGCCAACCTTGACGGTCAGGGCGTTGCGTTTGCCGTTTTCAAGCATCCGGCCTTCTCCGACGGCCACGACTTCGCCTTCTGTGGGCTTCTTTTTGGCCGAGTCGGGGAGGATGATGCCTCCAGCGGTCTTTTCTTCGGCGTCAAGGGGTTTGACGACGACTTTGTCTCCGAGAGGTCGAATGGATGACATAGTGTTGTTCTCCGTAGTTGTGCGGGGCGACCAGGTTTGGCACTCTCGTCGCCCGATTGCCAACATTGTACTTATGGAGACGCCCTTTCGTTGGCAGAGATGGGACTAGAGTGCCAACGTCCCGGCGACAAATTAGTTGATCCGATGATATTTTGCTTGCACCGCTGCCCTTTTGCCAGGCATACTGATCCCATGTCGATGGCCATGGATCTGAACAGCGCCCTCCAAAACAACTATGTGATGCAGGGGCTGAACGTCGCCCAGATCTCGCTGATCTCGCAGATCGCGACGACCAAGGACTTCAACGGGGGCGACACGCTGGTTCGCCAGTTCGCCAAGGATGCGGATCTGTTGATCATTTTGGATGGCACCGCAAAAATCAAAACGTTTTCGGGTGAAGAAATTGCCCAGGCCGGCCCCGGTTCGGTGATCGGCGAAATGTCGCTGATCGACGACAAGCCGCGGTCAGCCACCGTGATCGCCGCCGGACCGGTGCGGGCGGCCGCCATCAGCAACACCGACCTCTGGAAGCTTATGGATAGCGAGCCCGAGATTGCCAAAACGATCCTCCTCAACATTTCGCGGATCCTGACGGCCCGGCTCCGGGCCGCCAACGTTGCGCTGGACGAAGTCGTTGAACGATAGAGCTTCTTGCGGCAAAACCAGCAATTAGCCTGAGCCATTCCCGACATTTCCAAGGAAAGAAGGAACTGTCTGGAGTGGCTTTACCATGTCAGTTTCCCAACCGCAATCTGCCCGGCTGGTGCCTCAACCCAACGCCTTGGCCTTGATCCCATCGGCCATTGCCTCGGCCCACCGGCTCCTCCCTCTCACCGCCAACGACCGGCAAGTCGTCTGCGCCGGTTCTGGCAACTTGGACATCGATTTCCTGACGCGCTTGCAGTTCCGGTTGCAACGGCACTTGACCGTGGTCCGGGTGCCGGAGCCGATTTTTTCTGAGGCGTTTGAAAAGCAGTACGGAACCCGGGAGGTTCCCCTAGCCGGATCGTTCTTGGATTCCTTATGCCCCGAACCGCCCGAACTGCGCGGCGAACCCAACGGCAACACGCTTGAATGGGCCCGCCAAAGTTGCAAGGTCACGGCCATCGTCGGGGCATCCGGCGGGGTTGGGGCAACAACGGTGGCCGCCAATCTGGCCGCCCTCCTGGGATGCCGCAACCACATGGTGGCCCTGTTGGACGCGCAGTTCAGCCGCCCAGCCGCCCACATCGCCTTGGGGTCGCGGCCATCGCACACCATCCGTGATTTGGCCCGCAAGCGGGTTGGGGCTTGGGACGCGATGACAACAGCGAGCGGCGGGGTTCGCCTGATCGCCGGCGAGCCCGGTGCCAGCGAATGCGCCAGCTACGGCTATGCGGAACTCTCGGCATTCGGCGTCGCCCCAGAACAGCTCTCAAGCCATTTCGACCACTATCTGATCGACCTGCCCGGCACCGCGAGCCAGAACACGTTCAGCCTGGCCGCCCGGGCAAATCAGATCCTGCTGGTGACCACCTTGGAGCCGGCCGACCAGCATAATGCAATGGTCTGGGCCCAGGCATACTTGGCCCAACACCCGGCTTCGAACATCCGACTGGTGTACAACCGGTGCCGTTCTGACCGAGAAGCCAAGTCCGCGTTTCTCAAGTTCCGGGCCCACATGGAATCTGATGCCGTGCAGTATGGAGGGGCCATTCCCGATAGCAAGTGGAGCGACAAAGCGTGGGCCTGCCGAACCCCCTTGGCCCGGTGGAAGCCGGGCGATGCTGCCTCCAAGGCCATCAAGTCGCTGGCCGAACGGTACTTCCCCGATTTGCGGACGGCAGAAGCAACGGTTCACCCGGCGCACGTTGCCACAGCCTGAGCCCACCAAGCCACCCCGCACCTAAGCCCCATAACCGAGCCCGCAGACGGGCCCGGTTATGGGGCCGTTTTGAATCCGGCTAAAGTTTGTTCCACATCCCGCCAAAAATCTCACACAACGATGGCCCGAAAAGGGCCAGAAGAACCACGGAGTGGACAAGAGTGAGCCTTAGGATTAACACCAACATCCCCGCGATGACGGCCATGCGCCAACTATCGCTGAATGAAGACCGGATCACCGGTTCGGTGACGCGGCTCAGCACGGGCCTGCGCATCAACACCGCCGGGGACGACCCGGCCGGGATGATCATTTCGGAAGGTCTACGTTCCCAAATTCGGGGGATCAAGCAAGCGATCCGCAATTCGCAAGACGCCGTCAACATGAACAAGACGGCAGAAGGCGCCCTCGACGAGGTCAGCCAACTCCTCCTTTCGATGCGCTCCCTCGCGGTTAGCAGCGCCAACACGGCAGTTGTCGATGCGGCCCAGTTGCAAGCCAACCAAAGCCAAATCCGCAACATCGTGGCTTCGCTGAACCGGGTTGCCGAGCAAACCAGCTGGGGCGACAAAAAGCTCCTCAACGGCGCCAGCGGCACCATTGCCAACATCACCGACATCAACGATGTCAACAGCATGTACATCGGCAGTTCGTTCAGCGGCGAAACGGTGCGATCCGGTTCAATTTCCATGACCCGCATCACGGCGGCAACCAACACGACCACGGGTGCGCTGGCCACATCATTTGCCAACTCAAACGCCCCCGTCGGACAAGGCGTGATCGCGGTGAACGGGGTTTCGTTCTCAAGCGAACCCGGCGAAACGGTGACCTCGTTCATCTCCAAGCTCAACGCCAAATCAGGGTTGACCGGGGTGTTGGCCAGCTTCAACGGCTCGAACGTGGTGTTGACTTCAATCGAATTCGGGAGCCGGTTCCCGATCCAATACACAGAAACGAGCAACATCCTCAATGGCGGCTCGGGCGCGACGGGCACCCTTGGCTCAGACGGCGTCTATGATGTCACCGTCCCTGTGGAACCGTCCCCGAACACGGCGACCGAACGGTTCACCGGCGGCCTTGGCCCTGGGGTGAGCGGGTTGGACCTGCAGTCCCCGAGCGGGAACCGTCTGAACCTGACTCCGGCCGGCAACCTCGTTTCGGCACCAACGACCATCGGTTCGGTCACGGTCGGAGCGGTCCGGTTCCAGATCGGCGCCGGGGCCAACCAATTCGCAAGCTTCTCACTTCCCAGCGTGTTCGCCAAAGATCTGGGCACCAATGTGTTTAGCGGCAAGAGCATTGACACCGTTGACGTGACGTCCGAATCGGGTGCCACCGAAGCAATCCAGATTGTGGACGCGGCCATCAAACAGCTCGGCCTCATCCGCGGCGACATCGGCTCTTTCCAGGCCAACTTCCTCGATTCCAACATGCGCTCGCTGGGGATTGCCCAGGAAAACTTGACGTCTTCGGAAAGCACTATCCGCGATGCCGACATGGCCGAGGAGATGACCGAATACACCAAGTTGAACATCCTGCGGCAAAGCGGGATGTCGGTTCTGGCGCAGGCCTCCCAAGCGCCGCAGAACATTCTGCAACTGTTGCGCGGTGGCTAGCGTTAGTGCCCGTGCTGGTTGAGGATGCCTTCGGCGATGAAGATCGGGGCATCAACCCGGACGGCGAGCGCAATGGCGTCGCTGGGCCGCGAATCGACGATGAGTTCTTCCCCGTCGGAGTTCTCCAAGACGATCTTGGCGTAGTAGGTGCTGCCGACAAAGTCGTCGATGAAAATGCGGTTGACCTGGCCGTCCAATTTTTCGATGACCTTGTTGAGGAGGTCGTGGGTCATCGGCCGGTCGGGCTGGTGGGAGTCGAGTTGCAGGCTTATGGCCATCGCTTCGAACCCTCCGATCACAATCGGAAGCTTGCGTTGCCCATCGCTGAGCAGGACGAACCGTTGAACGGTTTCTTGCGATTGGGCGGCAAAAACTGCCTCGACTTTAACTTCAACCGGATTGCCGAAATCGACAATCGCATCGAGTTCGTCGGACTCTTCGTACGGGAAGAACGAAGGCGGTTGGCCAAGGTCTTCCGGTTCGCGGCTCTCTTCCGACATCGGATTCAGGTTACCATCTGGGGACCGGCGACGTGCTCGTCAATGGTCCGGCAGGTGGCCAGCGATTGGTCTTCGAAAACGGCCAGTGCGCGGGCCAGCGCTTTGGCCGTGTCGATGCTTGTGACGCAGGCCACACCGGTTTCGATGCAGGCGCGGCGGATACGGCTCGCCTGGGATCCCATGGCTTGGCTTTTTCCCGGCGTGTTGACCATGAGGCTGACTTCCCCGGCATAAAGCCGGTCGAGAAGATTTGGGCTTCCTTCTTGGATTTTCGCAAGCCGGTCGCATTCGACCCCTGCAGCGCGAATGGCTTCGCAGGTTCCGCCCGTGGCCCCGAGCTGATAGCCTCTCTGACTGAGAGCCCGGGCGATTTCCACCGCATCGCCCTTGTCTTCGTCGGTGACGGTCAAGATGACTTGGCCTTTGGGTTTGAACGTGATCCCGCTGGCGATGAGTGCTTTGAACAGGGCCGATTCGAAATTGCTGTCGATTCCCAAAACTTCCCCGGTCGATTTCATTTCCGGCCCCAGGCTGGGCTCCACCATCGCCAGTTTTTGGAAACTGAACACCGGCGCCTTCACGGCAAACAGTCGCGGAGTCGCCGTCCCGGCGGAGACTTGAGCAGCAGTTCGAATCGACCCGTCGGTCCGGGGGGGTTCTTGCCCGCCAGAAACCACATGGCCGTCAGATGAGCCCGGTTCCCAAAGCCCGGATGCGTACCCAAGTTCCGCCAGGGTTTGCCCCATCATGCATCGCGTTGCCAGCTGGACCATCGGCACACCGGTGACCTTGCTCAGGTAGGGCACGGTGCGGCTGGCCCGGGGGTTGACTTCGATGACAAACGCCTCGTCGCCCACCAAGACGAATTGGATGTTCATCATCCCTTTGACGCCCAGTTCTCGGGCGATGAGCCCGGCATATCCGACCATCTTGGCTTGCAGTGGGGCCGGGATCGAAACCGGGGGATAAACGGCCATGGAATCGCCGCTGTGGATTCCGGCGCGTTCAATGTGCTCCATAATCCCCGGAACAAGGGTGTCGGTTCCGTCGCTGATGACGTCCACTTCGGCTTCCCTGCCCACAAAATATTTGTCGACAAGGACGGGTTGACCGGGGTTGGCGTCTTCCGCCTCTTGATAAAAAGAACGCAGGTGATCCGCGTCGTGGATGATGGCCATGGCCCGGCCCCCAAGGACGAAACTGGGCCGAACGAGCACGGGGTAGCCGACCTCATCGGCGACGACGAGGGCTTCGGTTAGGTTGTTGACGGCGCGGCCTTCCGGTTTGGGAATGCCGAGCCGGTTGAGAAGCTTTTCAAAGCGGTCGCGGTCTTCGGCCGCGGCGATGGCGTCCGGCGGGGTTCCGAGGACTTGGATTCCTGCTTGGTCCAGCGATTCGGCGAGGTTGATCGCGGTTTGGCCGCCGAACTGGCAGACGGCACCAATGGCCTGTTCATGGCGGCACACGTCGGCGACTTCTTCTAGCGCCACAGGTTCAAAATACAGGCCGTCTCCCGTATCGAAATCGGTGCTAACCGTTTCCGGGTTGTTGTTGACGATGGCAGCGCGGTACCCCATCTTTTGCAGGGTCCACACGCAGTGGACACAGCTGTAATCGAATTCGATCCCTTGGCCGATCCGGATCGGCCCGGATCCCAGCACGACAACCGTCCCTTTCACTAAAAAGCCACCTTACCTGCCCTGCCATAATGGGCCCTTCCAATGCCTATTTACGGCGTCGTCAACCAGAAAGGAGGGGTCGGCAAAACCACCACATCGGTGAACTTGTCGGCGGCCCTGGCCCTGCGCGGGAAGCGGGTGCTGCTGGTGGACGCCGACCCCCAAGGCAATGCGACCACCGGGCTCGGAATCGAAAAAAACACGGTGCAGGCCACGTTGTTCGATGTGTTTTCGGCGGTCGTGGAAGATTCAGGCGACGGAGCTGTCCAAGCGGCGGTGATCCCAACCAAGGTCAATCGGTTGGACATGATCCCCGCGACCCTCGACCTTGCCGGGGCAGAGCCGGTTCTGCTCAACGCCGTTGGCAAAGAGATGATCCTGCGCGATGCGTTAGAACCAATCAAAAGCCATTACGATTTCATCCTGATCGATGCGCCGCCCAGCCTGGGGATCCTAACGATCAACATCCTCGCCGCTTGCGATGGGGTGGTCGTGCCGTTGCAAAGCGAGTTTTACGCCCTAGAAGGGTTGAGCCAGCTCTCCAAAACAGTGGAGATCGTGCGCAAGCGCATCAACCCAGGGATCCAAATCGCCAAGGTTGTCCTGACGATGGTGGACAGCCGCAACAAGCTCAGCCAACAGGTGGCCGAAGACGTCAAGTCCTATTTTGGGGAAAAAGTGTCCGGCGTCCAGGTGCCGCGCAACGTCCGTTTGGGGGAAGCCCCCGGTTTCGGGGAACCGGCGGTCTGCCTGTTCCCGGATTCGAAAGGGGCGCTGGCCTACTTCGAACTGGCCGACGAGATTTTGAGTAAAAAATGAGGCGTGCACTTGGTAAGGGACTTTCGCAACTCTTAGGCGAACAGGCTGAAGAATCGGCCAATGTGCTCCCGGTAGGTTCGATCAAAACGAACTCCCGCCAACCCCGGACGCAGTTCGACGACGAAAAAATCGCCGAGCTCGCCGCCTCCATCCGCGAATTCGGGGTCTTGCAACCCCTTATCGTCCGTCCTCTGGCAGAAGGCGAGTACGAATTGATTGCCGGTGAGCGGCGGCTCCGCGCTTCCAAACTCGCCGGCTTGGCCGAAGTGCCGGTCATCGTGCGGGCGGCAAGCGCCCAGGCCTCGCTGGAAATCGCCTTGATTGAAAATGTCCAGCGGGAGGACATCACGCCGATGGAATGCGCCCTGGCCTACCGCAAGCTTGCCGATGAGTTCGGGCTCAGCCAGGAACAGATCGCCCAGAGGGTCGGCAAGTCTCGGGTTGCGATTTCCAACACCATGCGGCTCCTCAAGCTTCCGGAGCGGATCACTCAGGCGATATATTCGGGCGAACTGAGCGAAGGCCACGCCCGGGCCTTGCTGATGGTGGAATCGCCCGTCCGCCAGGCCGCCCTGTTCGAAAGGATCATCCGGGAGGGGCTCAGCGTCCGCGAAGCCGAAAAGCTGGCCCGATCGGTCGAATCGCCGCGACTTGGTGGCCAAAAACCCCGGAGCGTCTCCGCACCAGCCCATTCAGACCCGAACTGGCTGGCCCTGGAGCAGGGGCTGAGCGAATACTTCGGCACTCCGGTGCAACTCGCGGCCGACAAGGTCGGCGGGAAGATGACCATTTCGTTTTACAGCGACGAGGATTTGCAGCGGATCCTGGATGTGCTGGGAGTCTCCCTCTAAAGGGCGGCCTGGCCATCTGTCCCCGACCCGACTCCGCGCATCCTCCCGTGGAAGGCCCAGCCGGACCCCAGGCCAAAACCCTGCCTTAACATTTGTTAAGCCAAAATTCCCCTTGTGAAACCGATTTTCGCATCTGGCATCGCTCTGTTCAGCATCGCAACTTACTTTGCGGTCGCCATGCCCAAATCGACCGTTCCCGCCGCCGAGGACACGACGCCCAGCCGGGTTTTGCTCACTTGGGGCAACGATCCTGCGACGACGGCCGTGGTCACCTGGCGCACCGAAGCGGTTTCAGGTGGGGCTGAATTGCAGTATGCCGTCGCCTCCGCCGATCCTCGGTTTGTATCCAACACGTCAAGCGCAAAGGCGGTTTCCCAAAATGTCGACTTGGCCGAAGGTGGGTCGGCCTACTACCACACGGCTAGTCTGACGGGCCTCAAACCCGACACCAGGTATTCCTACCGGGTTGGCGACGGGGTCAAGTGGAGCGAGTGGTACGACTTTAAAACGGCGAGTTCCCAACCCAAGCCGTTCACCTTCGTCTATTTCGGCGACGCGCAAAACGATATCAAGTCGATGTGGAGCCGGGTTGTCCGGCAATCGGCCAAAGATGCGCCTTATGCCGATTTTATGCTGCATGCGGGCGATCTGATCAACGTGGCCGAAGCCGATCACGAATGGGCGGAGTGGTTTTATGCGGGCGGATGGTTGCACGCGACCGTGCCCAGCATCGCGACGCCGGGCAACCACGAATACAAAAACGGGCTGAGCAAACTGTGGCGGCCACAATTCCATTACCCGCACAACGGGGTCGCGGGGCTGGAAGACACAAACTACTATTTTGATTACCAAGGCGCTCGGATCATCAGTTTGAATTCGAACGAAAAGACGGCCGAGCAAGCGGTTTGGCTGGACAAAACCCTCGATGCCACCAAGGCCAATTGGGTGATTGTGACGTTCCACCACCCGATGTACAGCACGGCCAACGGGCGCGACAACAAGGCCCTGCGCGAACTGTGGCTGCCGATCCTGCTCAAACACAAGGTCGATTTGGTTCTGCAAGGGCACGACCACAGCTATGGACGAATGAACCTCCCCAGCGGGGTCAGCACCAAAAAAGGCACGACCTACCTGGTTGTTTCGGTCAGCGGCCCTAAACAGTACAACGTGGGCGACGACGCCAAAGACCGTATGACCAAACTCGGGGAGTACAAGCAGCTTTACCAGGTGATTCGCGTGGCCCCGGATACGATCAAATACGAGGCCCGCTTGGCCACCGGCGAGCTCTATGACTCGTTCGAGATCAAGAAATGATCACTGAACCAGTCCCAACCGGACGCCGAGCATGTTGGAGCCCTCTCGCAAGAGGAATTTGAGTTTGGACTCCCAGGTTTTGTAGGCCGATGTGGGGGTTGGCGACGGTTCGGCCGGCAACCCCAAAGCACCGCAAGACACGATGGCCCGCCGCATGTGCAGCGGGTCGCTGACGACAAGGGCAGATTGCAATCCGTTGCACACCATCAGTTTTTGGGCATTACGGAGGTTGTCGTAGGTGCGGCGGGAGATGTCTTCTTGGATGATGTCGCGTTTGGCAACCCCGTGTTTGGCCAGGTAATCGGCCCCGACCGATGCCTCGCTCGGACCGCCTAGGCGCCCCACCCCGCCCGTCACGACGATTTTTTTCACTTGCCCTGATTTGTAAAGTTCCGCCGCATGGTCTAGCCGGGCGGCGAAAACCGGGCTCGGTTTGGGGCCCCACGCCGCCGCGCCCAAAACGATGGCGGCATCCGCCTTTTTTGAGGAGGTCGATTTGGAGTAGGCGTACACATCCCAACACGACCAACCGTAAGCCGCGAGGGCGAGGAAGGCAGCCACAAGGGTGATCCGGCCCCATCGGGCCCGGCGTTTTTTCTTCGTCTTCCCCGGTTTCCGCTCCAAACCCACCCCGCTAGTTTACTGGGGAGGAGCCGGGGAGTAACCTCTGTCCATGACGATCTTTGCGATTGGCGGAGGGGCTTTCGATTCCGACCAGCCGCACCGGGCGGCCCTGGATCGGTACGTTTTGGGGTTGGCTTCCCGCCCAAATCCCAAAATTTGCCTGATCCCGACGGCATCGGGCGATTCCTTGACGCGCATCGCTCGCTTCAACAAATCGGTTGAAGGGTTAGCCTGCCGCCCCACCACCTGCGAACTCTTCCGACCACCAAGCCGCGACCTCGAAGATTTCATCCTGAACCAAGACGTGATCTATGTGAGTGGGGGCTCGACATACAACATGCTTGCGCTTTGGCGGGCTTGGAATCTCGATTCGATTCTGAAAGCCGCGTGGGAGCAAGGCATTCCGCTTGCCGGTACCTCGGCAGGGGCGAACTGTTGGTTCCGGCGGTGCAGCACGGATTCGTTCCATGGAGAGTTGTCTCCCATGGATGGGCTCGGCTGGATCCCCCTCGACTTTTGCCCCCATTACGACGAGGAGCCGGAAAGGCGACCGAGTTTGGCGGCCATGGTGGCCAATGGGTCGATGGGGCAAACCCTGGCCTGCGATGGGGGGGCCGGATGCCTGTTTTCGGGAAGGGAATTCGTCAAAGTGCTTTCGGTCAACCCGCAATCGGCCGCATACTGGGTCGACCATGGCGGCGAACGCCGGATCGACCCCGAAATCCTTGATGACGCTTGATCCGCGTATTCGGATAGAATTTTTGTGTGTTGCTCGCCGTTGCCCTAGGAATCAACCTCACCAATCTCGGAGACGTGGACCTCGCGGGGCCGCTTCATATGGAAACGACCAAAGCGAATTCCGTCGTGATTACCGAGGAACACACGATGGCGGCACCAAATATATGGATGATCACCTGGGGCGTTGGGTTTGGCACGTGCCCATCGGACGAAGGCCAGACTTTGGACGACCTTGAGATTTCAGCATATGGCGTGCGATACGGGGTCAGGAAGATTTTCGACCAGTACGGCAGCCAATATTGGCTGCTCGAAGCCCCGGCCAACGACCGGACGCGGACTACGCTCACGATACGGTTCAAAGCCACCCTGACCCTCAACCGCCGGATCCTCAAGGAGGGCCCCCCTGAAAAGGAGCCGACTTTACCGAACCGCTCTTCCTGGCTGAGGATCGACGAACCTGAAGATGCTGCAGTAGCCCAAAAATGGATTCAGAGCCGGGGTCTCCGCCGAATCGATGGCGAGCGCGACGTCGTCTTCGCCAAACGGGTTCTGGAACACATCCAGAAGGGTTTCCGATACAAGTTCATCGAGAATGGCGAACGGGGGGTTCCCGCGTGCGTTCGCAACGGGTTCGGGGCCTGCGGCGAGCTCAACGCCCTGGCTGTCGACATTTTGCGGTTGAACGGCATCCCTGCCCGGCTCCGCCAGGGCCGGAATGCCGGGACGAATGTGGCTTGGGGCCCCGAAACCACCAACAGCTACCATGTGGCGGCCGAATTCTGGGGCGAAGGCATCGGATGGATCCCCATCGAAGCCTCGGCCACTGGACCAGATTCCAATGAAAGGGGGTTAGAACTCAAACCCTTCCTGGGAGTTGCAAACGGCGACCATGTGTCCAAGCACTACAATTTTGTCCACCTTGACAGTCAAACGCGCTCATTCCAAAGCCAAGATTGGGTTTTTGGGCGTTGGGAAGGCACGTGGGATGGGTGGAAGGTAACCGGCCAGTACGGCGTTTCCTTCACTCCCTTGGTCAACCGGTGATGTGGATGACGATGCCACCACAATAGGACCATGGCGGCACGGTCGAATTGGTGGGCGAGGAACTGGCCGTGGCTGGTGCTGGCCCTTGTAGGCGGAACTGTCCGCCTTTGGTGGCTAGCCACGGTGGATACGCAGCCGGTGACCGATTTCGGCTGGTACTTTGACCGTGCCGTGGGGCTGGCGCAAGGGATGGGGTACACCACACCGCTCGGCCACACGGCCTATTGGCCACCGGGATTTCCTTTGTTCCTGTCGTTGGTTTTCCGTGTTTTTGGCCCGTCTCTCCTTGCCGCCAAGGCGGCAAATGCCTTGTTGACCCTGCTTTGCGGGGTTTTGTGCTCGGCGGTTGGCTTTCGGTTGACGGGGAGCCGGTGGCTGGGGTTTGCCGCGGGACTGGTGACCGTTTTGAGCCCGGGGATGGTGGCCTACAGCGGGGTCATCGCATCGGAGCCCCTCTACACGTGTTTGATTTTGGGGTCGGTTTATCTGGTCCTGTGGGCGCAGGGGTACCCGAGGTGGGGGTATGCGGGGTTTTTGGCTGGGTTGGCCACTCTGGTGCGTCCACAGGCGATCCTCGTCCCGCTGGCCTTGGCTGCCGCCCCTGGGCCGCAAGCCGAACACCGAAAACCTAAACGGTGGGCAGCGGTCGTCCTGTGCCTGATGGTGGCCCTGACCACGGTGACCCCTTGGGTCGTGCGGACTTGGCGGTCGCACGGTGTGGTGGCATTCGTTTCCCTCAACGGCGGTGACAACCTCTGGATCGGCCACAACGCGTCGGCAACCGGCCGGTACCAAACCCCGCCAGGCAAACCGGATACGCCGGCTGGCGAGGTTGCCAACGAGCGCGAATCCCGGCAAGCGGCTCTCCAGGCGATCCGCGAGGATCCAGGCCACTCGTTCCGCTTGGTCCCGGCCAAAATCGCGGCCACATTTGCCTCGCCAAGCGATGTGCCCTATTGGGCGTTCCAGACCACTCCAGGCAAAGTCGTCGTGCCGGGTATGGATCGGCAACGGGATCTCTTTCTGGCTGTCCGGTCGGCTTCCACCGTATTCAACGTCGGGTTGCTGATCGGGGCGGGATTGGGATTATTGGCGGGAGTGTTGACCCCAAGCGGCCGTCGGCTGATCGTGGTTGCCTTGCCGCAGATTGTTTTGACGGCGTTCGTGGCCGCATTGTTTTTTGGGAACGGCCGGTTTGCCCTGCCCACGATCCCCTTCCAGGCGTTGCTGGCTGTGGCGGGGTTGGCATCGGTAGCCGAATGGGCTGGGAAACTCACGCCTCCCGATCCGGATCGCTATGGTTACAACGGACTCGGTTAGACCCGGCTGTACATGAACTTGTCGAAGAAGACCTTGAGTACCGGTCCCTTTTCGCTATCCCGCCCGAGTTCATTCAGCCATTCGTGGTCGATGCCTTCTTCGTGGCCCTTTCCGTTCTTGGCTTCGTGCTCTTGCTTCTTTTTCTCTTCGGCAGTCGGCTCTTCGGGCGGGTGCACGGCATGGTTGATTGCCGCGGCAATTTCGTGTTTCAAGATCTTGAGCCCACCGGGCTTTGTGAGGTCTTCGATGCTCTTGCCAGCGAGGACCATGTTCACGGCGTCGCGGGCGATTGAGAAGGTGGCTTCGGTTTTCCCACCGTGTTCCCCGCCGCCTTCGCCCCCGGCGACAGGGTCGGTGATATGCCCTTTGGCGTCGAGCTGGACGCTGATTTCCGCGTTGAGGAAGGTGCTACCGTCCTTCAGGTTGATGAGGAACTCCCCGCCGAGGCTTTGGACGGCCCCCAGCTTGACTTCTGGTTCTTCTTTCTTCTTCGGAGCTTCTTTTTTGCCCATGGCAAAGAACCCGCCTCCGGCCACCACCAGCACGGCGACCAGGATGATTGGAAGCTTTCCGCCCTTCTTTTTTGCCTTTTCTGCCATTGTCCTATTCCCAGGCTAGTTCTTCCACATCGCCCCCGCAATTTCACATGCGTCCCAGACTGTCCCCGCGCCCCCTGGCCTAGTGGGGTTCACAGCGGGCGGCCCGATCCCTCACAATAGTCAGATGGCGACCACGCACAGCCCGGGCCTTTGGGATCAGATCTCCAATGGGGGATTGATGGAGGCGATCCATGGGATCTCGGATGACGAAGCCGCAACGATGAGCGCCGACTACGGGACGCTCAACTACAAACCGTTGCCGGTGAACATTGTCCGGGGAAGGAATGCGCGGGTTTGGGATAACGCCGGTCGCGAATACATCGATTGCATCGGGGCTTATTCAGCCATGGCGCACGGCCACTTGAACCCGGCAATCGTTCAGGCCATGCGAGACCAACTCGATGAGATCGCGGTCGTCTCCCGGGCCTTCAACAACGCCGGGGTGGGATTGTTCCTCAAAGGCCTCGCAGAATTTTGCGGGTTGGACCGGGTTTGCCCTATGAACACAGGGGCAGAAGCCATCGAGACGTGCATCAAGCTTGCGCGGAAATGGGGCTACACGGTCAAAGGAGTCGCAAAAGACCAGGCTGAAATCATCGTCTTCCAAGACAATTTCCACGGCCGGACGACGACGATCGTCGGTTTCAGTTCGGAACCGGGATACAAGGAGAATTTCGGACCGTTCACCCCGGGATTCAAGATCATCCCATTTGGCGACTTGGCCGCCCTGAAAGCGGCGATCACCCCCAACACGGTCGCCATCCTCGCCGAACCGATCCAAGCCGAGGGTGGGATCATCATGCCTCCGGACGGTTGGATGGCCGGAGTCAGGCAGTTATGCGATGAAACTAACACACTCTTGATTTGGGATGAAATCCAGGTGGGCTTTTACCGAACCGGCAAAAAGTTCGCTTACCAATTTGAAGAGGCCCAACCCGACATGCTCGCCGTCGGCAAACCGCTCGGAGGCGGGATCTTGCCGGTCTCTGCCGCCGTTGGCAAAGACCATGTGATGAAGCTGTTCCAGCCTGGCGACCACGGTTCGACGTTTGGGGGGAACCCGTTGGGCGCGGCCGTAGCCCTGGCGGCCCTCGCCGAATTTGAAACTGGGGGCTACGGCACTAGGGTTACCGAGCTCGGGGAAAAAGCCTTTGCCAAGCTCCAAGCGGCAAACCACCCGGCCATCAAGGACACTCGGGGCCGAGGGCTCTTGATCGGGATCGAAGTTCACGACGACGTTGACAGCAAAGCCGTCTCCGCCGAGCTCACCAAACTCGGCGTCCTCACCAAAGAAACCCGCAAACGCACGTTCCGGTTGACGCCGCCCTTGACGATCGAAGAAGACCTGCTTATGGATGCCATCGACCGCGTGCTGACTGCCATCGACACAATCGCCTAACGCAATGGAAGAAGTGGCACTTGTTCAAAACGAGGCGGTTGCAGCCATCCGGCTTGCTGCTACCACCGAGGCGCTCCGGGCGGTGGAATTGGACTTTTTGGGCAAAAATGGGCGCCTGGCCAACCTGATGAAAGGGATCGGCGCGTTACCGAACGATCAGAAACCGCTTTTTGGCCAGGCGGTGAACGCTGCCAAAGCAGCCGTGGAAGCCGCCCATGCCGCCCGGCTGCGTGAGCTTCGGACGGCAGAGCTCGCCAAGCAGTTTGAAGCGGAAAAAATCGACGTGACAATGCCCGGACGGGCCCCGCGCGTGGGCCGCGCCCACGTCCTGCAACTCACCACAGACAAGATCAAGCGGGTTTTGGGATCGATGGGGTTCGTTTATGCCGAATCACCCGAACTCGAACAGTTCAAGTACAACTTCGACGCTTTGAATTACCCGCCCGACCATCCGGCAATGGATGAGCAGGACACGTTTTATGTCACAGACGACATGGTTCTGCGCACCCAATGCACGGCCCTACAGGGCCGGGTCTTCGAATCGGTCAAACCGCCCTTGCGCATGTTTACGGTAGGCCGAACCTTCCGGAATGAAGCGGTCGACCGCACCCACAACCACACGTTCCACCAAGTCGATTGCTTTATGGTGGACCGTGGGATCGGTTTGCACCACCTCAAAGGAACGCTCGGGGTTTTTGCCCGAGCGATGTTCGGCGATGAGGTCAAGATCCGGTTCCGTCCGGACTTCTTCCCTTTTGTCGAGCCAGGGGTGGACTATGCGATTTCGACGCCCAAATTGTTCGGGGGCAAGTGGGTTGAGCTCGGCGGTGCCGGCCTGATCCACCCCAATATTTTGGAGCGGTATGACATCGATACCCGTGAATTCAGCGGATTCGCCTTTGGGCTCGGGGTGGAGCGCATCCCGATGATGGCCTACGGCGTTGATGACCTCCGACACTTCTTCGACAACGATTTCCGCTTCCTCTCTCAATTCGCCTAACACATGAAACTCACCGAATCGATGCTCCGCGACTTCGTGAAGTCACCTTTGGACGCCCCTGAGCTTGCCGACTTGTTGACCATGACCGGCTTCGAGCTCGAGGAGATTTTTGAATCGGAGGGCGAATCCGTCCTGGACATCAACATCATGGCGAACCGAGGCGACGGCGCATCGGTGTTGGGTCTTTCCCGGGAGATTTTGGCCAAGGATCCCCATGCCGAACCGACCGAACTTTACCAACGGGCCGCTTCGCGCTTCCCCGCCGCCGACTCCGGTTCCCGGGACATCTGGGCGATGGCCAGTGCCGAAATCCAAACCAGCAGTTGCACCCGTTTTGCCTGCCGGGTTTTTGAAGACCTCCAGAATGGGGAATCCCCAGAGTGGTTAAAAAAACGGCTGCGCCAAATCGGCCAACGACCGATCTCGCTGCTCGTTGATTTAACCAACTATGTGATGTTCGAAGTCGGCCAACCTCTGCATGCCTACGATTTGGACCAGTTGGTTGGGGGGCGGATCATCGTCCGCCAAGCCGAAGAAGGGGAAACACTCAAGACGTTGGACGGGGTCGTACACCGATTGAAACCCCACCACATGGTGATTGCCGACACCCAGAAGGCCATCGGTTTGGCCGGGGTCATGGGGGGAGAAGAGACCGAGGTGACCGGTACGACCACCCGATGCCTCCTCGAAGCGGCCCACTTTTCAAACACTTCTGTCCGCCGGACAAGGAAAGAATTGGGGATCGCGACCGAAGCCAGCTACCGGTTTGAACGGTCTGTGGATCCAGAGGGCGTCGTTGTAGCATTGAACCGGTTTGCAGAGCTTTATGCCGAAATCACCGGCGGCAAACCGGTTGGCGGCGTCATCGACGTCTATCCGGAACGGACGGAGCGGGAAAGCCTGACTGTCTTCCTCAAGCGGGCCTCCGGCTTGCTTGGGATGGCGATTTCCGCCGACGACGCTGAACGCTATTTGAAGGGCTTGGGGTTCGAGATTTTAGGCGTTTCCCCTGATTCTCTTGAAGTTGTGCCCCCCTCCTGGCGAACTGACATTTTGCGCGAAGAAGATTTGGTCGAGGAGCTTGGACGGGTGCATGGCTACGAAAAAATCCCGGAAGCGCTACCGATCGGTTCAACACCGCTCGGTGGCCCGCACGGATTCGAAGCATTGACCGATAAGATTCGGGAGGCAGTCTTGATGGCGGGGTTCGACCAAACCATCTCCCATTCGCTGCGGGATCTTCATCCGCTGGATTTCCCGGCAGACAGTGGGTCTGGCGAGAACACAAGGGTGAGGGTTCGCCAACCGCATAGCCCGGAAATGGCCTTTTTGCGCAACTCCATCCTTCCTTCCTTGGCCGATGCACAACGCCGCAACAACGTGGAAGACCTCCACATTTTTGAAATCGGCCGCGTCCACGGCACCGGTGTCGAATCCACACAACTTGGCCTGATGAGCGCCGGCCGGTTCGATGGTCCTGGGTGGCGCCCAAGCGACTCCAGCACGGCCGACTTCTTCACGCTCAAGGGCGTTGTCGAATCGGTCGCGCAGGCGGTCAGTCTGGCCACCCAATTTAGACGGACGACGACGGATCCCCGGTTCCACCCGACCCGTCAAACCCGGGTGGTCATGGCAGGTGCTGAGCTTGGGGTGATGGGCCAAATCCACCCACTAGTTGCCGAAGCATGCGGATTGCCGCCCGGCACCGTGCTCGCAGAGTTGACTCTTGACCCGCTGGCTTCAGTCGCAGCCGGAATCCCGGATTACCGCCCCATCAGCCGGAACCCGGCATCCCGCCGCGACATCGCCATTTTGATCAAGAAGGATGTCCCCTATTCGGAGATTTCGGACGCCGTCGCCCGGTCTGGTGGCCCGGATCTGGAGCGGTTTTGGCTTTTTGATGTTTATGAAGGCCAGGGCGTGCCGGAGGGCTTGCACTCGCTGGCCCTGGCTTTGCAGTTCCGGCGCATGAACGCAAACCTGACCGACGACGAATCGAATGCGCTGAGGGACCAGGTGGTTTCAGCGCTCCAAGCCTTGGGGGCAACGCTCCGCTAGCGCAGCCCGCCCTGGTCATCGTCAATTGGCTTCGCAATAGGTCTTCAAGCCGCCGAACAGGTATTGCCAGCCCTCGGTGACGGAGCCTTCCCCTTCGGCGGACATGTGGCCCATAACCGTGTTACTCAACCGGAACTTCGTCACACCTCCGGTTTCGCCAAGCAGGGCCATGCGGATGAAGTTGAGGCTTGGCCCACCGAATGCCGGGGTGACGATACTGGAGATTTCAATCGCCTCGCCGGGATAGATGCCAACAACATTCCCCCACATCAGCTGTCCGCCTTCTTCGGTCTCTTCATAGAGCCGCCCTCCGGCAACCGGCTCGAATTTGACTTTGCCCTTTCCAGGAAACCCGACGAAGTCGGCCGGCCACCATTCTGGCAACCGGTTGAGCATGGCGTCCCACACGTTTTGTTGGGTCTGGTTGATATCGAGTTCGACAATGATTTCGTGGATCTTAATTTCCATTGGTTTGTTCGCTGATTTCCTTGAGGCGTTGGGCCGATAGCGCCAAGCGCGCCGTGTGCCCCGTCACCCACCGTTCCACGATTTGGTGCAACGGCAGGGGATTGATAAAGTTGTAGCGGTTCCTTCCGCGCCGTTCGGTCAGGGCCAAATTGGCCCGCACCAGCACCTCCAAGTGCTTCATCACTGTGCAACGATCGATGGATGGGAATGCCTCGCAAAGCTCGCCGGTGGTTTTGGGCCCTTGGGCAAGTTGGTCGAGCACTGCCCGCCGTGTTGGGTCGGCGAGAGCCTTCCAGACCTGGTCGTGCACCGCTTTATGTTACCAGATAGTAACCTCTCTGCAGTTTTCGATCTATCTTGTTTCGGGGATCTTGACAATTCCGGACAAATGCAACTAAAATGTTGCATATGCGAGACAGCATCATCCATGTCCTTCTGCTGCCCGCCGATCCGGCAACCGTTTGGGAACGGTCGTTCGGTTCTGCGGCGGCACTTTCCAGTTGGTTCCCCCAAAGCATCGAAGGGGACTACGGCGATGGCGGCGTCTTCGAAATGGTTTGGGGCGAACACCGGAGCCAGGCCCGGATGACCATCTTTGACCCGCCCCGGGTTTTGGCATACCAGTGGCATCCCGGAGACGCCTTTACCCTCGACGCTCATCCAGAAGACCAATTGACCACCGTCCAATTCACTTTGGAGCCCGATGGCCCGAACACCAAAGTCACAATGGTCGAAAGCGGTTTTGCGAACATCGCAGAAGACCGGCGCGAGTGGGCCCTTGGCCAAAACACCGGTGGGTGGGAAGAAGAACTGGCCAAACTGCCGAAGCAATATGCATCTTGAATCCGCCGATTCCGTTTTTGCCGCCCTCGCCGACCGGCACCGTCGGGAAATGGTTTCGCGGCTGGCAAGGCACGGTCGAATGAGGACCGGGGATTTGCTGGAGGGCCTGCCCATGACTCGTCAAGGGGCCAACCGCCACTTGGGGGTCTTGGAGACATCGGGACTCGTGACGAGCCATCGGGTTGGACGGGTTGTTTATCGCGAACTGAATCTGCAGCCTCTGCGCGGAACCGGCGAATGGCTTGACCAGATTGACCGTCAGTGGCAAGCCGCGCTGGGCCGACTTGCCGCCCAATACGACGCGGAGTTGCCTTAGTGCCCTTCCCTGCCCCCATTTCTGAAGGGTGGGGGCGGGCCAGCAGACTCTGGCTCCCGGTACACTCAAGCTTCTTCCCCGGGGGCGAGTGGCGGAATTGGTAGACGCACTGGATTTAGGTTCCAGTGGTTAACAGCCGTGTGGGTTCGAGTCCCACCTCGCCCACCAAGCCAAATTTGAGCCTAAAATCGGTTACACAATGCCATCAGTGTCCCACGGCGGAGAGTGCGGAGAAGGGTTATATAACCCTGGACATAACCCTGGAATGGACTCTTTCGAGACTTTCGAGAGGGTAAAGTCCCCTCATTCTGAGTCTTGACACAGGCTAGAAATCTGTGAATTGTGTTCGCCACCGATTCACTAACAGAGGTGAGCTTCGAGACTTCTCCGTCGCAAGTTGTTTGAACGAGCCGCTTCCTCCGAGCGAAATCCCCGCCCACACGTCGAATGTGACTCCCGTTTTTGGAGTCCCGTCCGCCGGTACCATCCTGCGTTTTTTGGGGGGGGGGGGGGGGGGGGGGGGGGGGGGGGGGGGGGGGGGGGGGGGGGGGGGGGGGGGGGGGGGG